>CAZWYI010000027.1:0-29802 GCA_964638155.1 uncultured Thermoplasmatales archaeon
AATGCAGATATTAAGAGAATATCTGCATATTACTGCTTCATTTTGGGATGAAGCCGAGATTTCTATTACTTTTTTTACTAGTTTTTCTATTCCAGATGCTACTTCTGCAATGTCTTTTCCAATTGTATATGCAGGAGTACTTACGATTTTATTTACTTCATCATAATAGATTTCATCTACCTTTTTTTCTATTGGTATTGCACCCATAGCTTTTACTGATTCCATGAGTTCTTCTTGATTTCCCACTGTAACCTTAGGTTTAAGATTGGAATCTCTTAATGCTCTTGCAATCAATAGAGGTGATATACATATCGCTCCTATCGGTTTATCTTTTTCTCTAGTATCTAATATCTTTTTTTCAACTAGTGGATCTATTTTACAATCTACTCCGTCTACAGCATAAGTAAAAAGATTTTTAGCAACACCAAGACCTCCAGGAAATACTAATGCATCAAAATCTTCAGGATTATATTTGTTTAAATCCTTTATCTCTCCTCTTGCAATCCTTGCAGATTCTATCATCATGTTTCTATTTTCATTTTTCACATTGCTGTTTTTGGTATGGTCTATGACTTGATACTGTTCTTTATTTGGCGCAAAACAAACATATTCAGTATTGTTTCTTTTTATTGCAAGTAAGGTAGCTACTGCTTCATGAATCTCGCTTCCGTCTTTTACTCCACAACCTGCTAAAACTACAGCTATTTTTTTCATAAATAAATTAACCTCGTTTATTTAATTATATTATTCACTTATATAACTTTTAATCAAAAATAGTTAAAAGACAATTAAAAATTTTAAAAAAAACATAAACTTAAAACTAAAATATTATACTACTTTATCACTATTTAATACTTGTATAATATATGTATAATCCAATTAAGCTTTCAAAAAATATCGAAAAAATAGTTATTAATCAAGATAAGAAAAAGTATTATCGTTTTAGACCAACCAGATTCTATGGGGGAATCTCCACAGCTGATACAGTAGGTTGTAACCTTAGATGTAAGTTTTGTTGGTCATCTAATAGTGTCTGGAATCCTAGTAAAACAGGTAAATTTTATTCATATAAAGAGGTAGCATATAGGTTACAGAGTATTGCTAATAAAAAGGGATATCAACGTCTGCGTATCTCTGGTGGGGAGCCTACTATTGGCAAAAGACATCTTATAGGAGTATTGGAAAATATAGATAGTAGATTTTTGTTTATACTTGAAACAAATGGGATCCTTTTAGGTTATGATAAAGACTACGTTGAAAAACTATCTATTTTTGATAACCTTCATGTTAGAGTATGCTTGAAAGGTGCTGATTCTGAAGAATTTTCTCTTTTTACTGGAGCAGAAAAAGGCTTTAATTATCAGATTAAATCTCTTGAATTTTTGCACGATAGAAATATTAGTTTCAATATTGCGTTAGTATCAAATAATGTTAAGAAAAAACAAGGTTTTTTTCAAAAACTTAAAAATATGAATCTTGATGAAATTATGGTAGAAGAAGAGGAGATTAAGCTTTATCCTATTGTGAAAAAGAGACTTAAGAGAGAGGGATTGTTAGATTATTTTACGTAATTTTTTTTATTTGAATGGTAAATTATCTATAGTATTGTATTATAGTTATTAGAATTGTGAAATTAAAAACAGATTGTAAACATTTTACTTGGGAAAGAGCTTTACTTGTTAATTTTAATAATATGGATCAAAATACATTGATGGAGCCACATTGCAATCTAAATAAACTTACATGGTTTAAAAACTGTCCGAAAAATTGTAAATTTTATGAAAAATAGTAGTTACCATTTGTTAATATGTATTAATTTATCGATACCGAATCTATTTGTTTCTTTTTTTGTTTCCTCTGAATATCCTATAGGAATTATTGCTACAGGTCTTATATGGCCTGGTAAATCTAGTATTTTTGATACCTTTTTTTCATCAAAAGCACCAACCCAGCAGGTATCAAGTCCTTTTTCTACTGCCATAAGTAATATATGTTCTGCTGCTGCAGATGCATCTTGAATACAATACAATTCTTTTCCTCTATTACCATAAGAAGAAATCCTTTTTAAATTCGCACAAACTATTATGTCTATTGGAGCATCAGATAGATATATTTGATTATATGCAACTTCCTTTAGTTTTTGTTTTATTTCTTTATCATCAACTATTACAAAATCTCTTGCTTGAAGATTTCCTGCGGATGGTGCAAGATGAGCGTATTTTATTATTTTGTTAATTGTCTCTTTTTTAGGTATTTTGTCTTTAAAATTTCTTACACTATGTCTATTTTGTATTGCTTTTTTTAGTTCCATAATTTAATCATATTTTTTAATTCATTTATACTTAAAAAACTTAGGTTTCAAATTATTATTTTTATATTAACTAAAAAATATCGGTAACAATTGTTCAATATCATAAAAAGATATTTATAAAAATCAATTTCTAGCTTTAAGTGTATTATGAACCTTTAAACTTATCATCTCTTCTTTAATCTTTGATGGTTTTAGAATTTCTTCTTCTGTAACAATACCCTTTAATAACTCTAACGGGGTTTCTTCAAAATAATAGTTAATTGGTGTTACATTCTCTAATTTTTGTTTTTTTATTTCATTTGGATTTTTTTGTTTTATCAATTTTTCATTATATTTTTTTGGTAAAAATTTTGTTTTCGAACACAATGCATAAACTGGTATTTTATAGTACTTTGCTGTAATTGCTATTCCTTTTGTACCTATTTTATTTATAAGATAATTATCTGTAATGGAATCGCCTCCTACAAGTACCACATCAGAATGATTTATAAATGAAAAAACTGCTGAATCAACTATCAATTTAACATCTATTTTATTTTTTCCAAGTTTTTCAGAAAGCTTTACACCCTCATTATTAGGGCGTGATTCAGTACAAACTACAGAAAAATTTTTTTTAGATTTTTTTGCAGAAATTAGTGTATTAAAAACCGTAGAACTATAAGAATTTGTAATTATCTTTGAATTATCTTTAATAATTTTCATAGCATTTCTACTTATTTTTTTATCTGATGTTTCTAATTCTTTTATAAAATTTTCACAATAAATTTTAACAATATCTTTCAATATCTTGTTTTTATTTTTATCTATATAAAATAATAAGTGATTTGCTAAATTAAAAATAGAAGCCATCGCGGGTTGCGCTTCAACTAACAATTTTGCAGCATTATTAATTTTGGAAATTGAACAATCTTCTTTTGAAAGATCAATCAATATTTTTGCCGATTTTTTAGCAAGTTCTACTGATCCACTTGTTTTATCACTTTTTATTTGTTTTATAGATTTATTTATTTTTTTGGGAATAATTTCTTTCATATTAAATAAAAATAAAAGATATTTAGAGTAAAAATTTTTGGGAAAAACTAGATTAATTGAAATTTCAATAATTTTTTAAAAAAATCAATATGATTTAAAAGTTCATTATGGAAAACTATATAAACTATGCTGGCTGTTATTATTAAGTAGAAAAATAGAAATTTAAACTTTCATTTTTTTTTAAAATTGAGATGGATTTTGATTTTTTATTTTTTCCTAAATAAAAAGTATACATAGAGATAAGTGTGTAAAAATGAGTAGAAATAATAGAAGAAGAAATAATCGAATAAAAAAATCATCACAAGTAATTAGATGTAAAATTCATGAAAAACCTGTTTTAGAACATGAAGTTTGTTCTTCATTTTCACAAAAGGACAGTTCTAAAAAAGAAGAAAAATGTGAACATTGTTCACATTCGTTTTAATTAGATTTAATAATTTCATTTTAGTAAATGGTGAAAAGAATATGAAAGGAATAGTCAATTGGTATAACGACTCTAAAAAAGAAGGCTTAATTGAAGGCATAGATGGAAAAGATGTTTTTGTTTATGAAAAAGATCTTCCATTTTTAACGATACTTCATGCCGGAGATCATGTAGAATATTCCATTAAAAAAACTTTTAATGGATCAAAAGCAACAGGAATTAAACAAGTAACAAAATAAAAAAGATTTAAAAGTGATTATAATGAATTTTAAAGATATAGATATTAACTCAGATTTAAAAAGGAAGTTAGCAGATTGTGGTTTTACAGAACTAACTGAAATTCAAGAGAGATGCATTCCAGAAATAATTAAAGGAAGGGACATAGTAGGACAAGCAGAAACAGGTTCAGGAAAAACTCTTGCTTTTTGTCTTCCCATTATTGAAAAAATAAAACCAAAACAAGGGCTGCAAGTTGTTGTTTTAACGCCAACTAGAGAACTTTGTTATCAAGTTTCAAATGTATTTAGAGAATTTGGAAAAACTCTTGGGATTAATACAATCAGTATATTTGGTGGTGTTAGTATTGAGCCGCAGATAAAAAATATACGAATTTCTGAAATAGTTGTAGCAACTCCGGGGAGAATGCTTGATCATATTAGGAGAAAAACAATTGATCTTAGAAAGGTTAAGTTTCTAGTTCTAGATGAAACCGATAGAATGCTTGACATGGGTTTTATTGATGATGTAGAAAAAATAATTAAGTGTATCCCAAAACATAGACAGACATTAATGTTTAGTGCAACTGTTGAAAATTGTGTTAATAGTTTGATAAATAAACATCTTAAGAATCCTATTGTTATTAAAACCCAATCTCAAGTTGATAGCAGTAAATTAGAACAAATATATTATGATATATATGAAAAGCATAACAAATTTTCAATTCTTTTACATTTACTTAAAAATGAAGAATCAGAGTTGTCAATTGTTTTTTGTGCAACTAGAAAAGAATCAGATATTGTTGCTAAAAACTTGAAACATCATGGCATTAATGCTTCTGCTATACACGGTGGTATGAGCCAAAAGAAAAGAATGCGTTCTCTTGATTCGTTAAGAGAACAAAAAGCTGAGGTTCTTGTGGCTACAGATGTAGCCGCCCGTGGCCTCGACATACAAAATGTTACTCATGTTTATCATTATGATGTGCCAAAAACGTCTACAGATTATATTCACAGAGTTGGTAGAACAGCTCGAGCAGGCGAAGATGGAAAAGCTGTTACTCTTCTAACTAGACCTGATCATGATAATTTTAGGCGTGTACAGAGTAATGATGAATTAGAAATCGAAAGAGAGGATGTTCCTAATTTTAGAAAGGTTAGCTTTTTTAGAAGGAAAAAAAATAACACATCTTTTCGTAGGAAAAATTGGAAATATAAAAAGAACCGTAGAAGAGTGTAACCATTTTATTTGTGCTCTATCTACAAAATTTTAACATATACTTTGCTTTTAACATATGTTAAAAATTAGGAAATGAAAAAAGTAGTTACTCTAATGATTGAATTATTGTTTTTTATATCTATATTTGTAGGAGTTTCTCGTTTAAATACTCTTGGAGATGAAAACTATAAGGATCATAGAAATAAATTGTTCCCTAGAGACCAATCAGGTCCAGATGATATCGAATGAATGAAACTATCAGAGAATCGGGCCAGAAATGAAGATAATTAAATTCAAATTTTTCTTTTTTTATAGTTATAAGTAATAATTTTATACAAATTTTTTTATATGAGTAAACTGATTAAAAGAAATGTTAATATGGGGGTTTTAACTGTATGAACAAATTTGATGAAAATAAATTTGTGTTTTTAAAAAGATTTAATTTAGTAATGTTTTTAGTACATACTACCCCAAGTCTTCTTGATATTATATCTTAGTAATAAATTTTCACTTCCCATCACTCGCTCATATCCCTTTTTTGATACTAATACAATGGCAATTGTGCCCGCCTCTGAAACAATAGTTGAAGTACCAATTGCACCATTGATTGCTTTATTCTTATTAATTTCTTCAGCCGCCCATCTGTTTATTGGATCAATTCTTTATGAAAGATACGTTAAAAATTTAAAAAAAGGTATGAATCCTTATAGGTGGTATGAGTATTCAGTTAGCGCATCTTTAATGTTGTAATTATTGCTATGCTTACAACAATATATGATATTGGAACTCTTCTATGTTTGTTTACTTTAACAGCGGTTATGAATCTTTTGGGATTAGTAATGGAAATTCATAACCAAACAACAGAAAAAACAAATTGGACGTCGTATATAGTTGGATGTATTGCAGGATTTATCCCTTGGATAGTTATCTTCTTTTCCCTTGTAGGAGGGACTTCTTCAGAAGGTGGATCTGTACCATATTTTGTAATAGGTATTTTTGTTACAATTGCAATATTTTTAAATCTATTTGCAATAAATATGTTTCTTCAATATAAAAAGATCTGGAAATGGAAAGACTATCTATATGGTGAAAAGGTGTATATCATCTTAAGTCTAGTTGCAAAATCTGCTCTAGCCTGGCAAGTATTTGCAGGAACTTTAAGGCCAATGTAGACTTCAAAAAATATTATATTTAAATTATGAGGATATTTTCATAGAAACCTATTTATAGTACGCTTTGTTCTATTGAGAAAAAAGAATGTAGATTATTATTCGATATTTTTGATTTTTCAAATTTGTTGGATTTTTTTTCTAATAGTTCTTTTTAAAAATAAACGAGGAAATAAACATGAAAGGTAAAGTAAAATGGTTTAACTCAAGAAAAGGCTTTGGATTTATAATAGGAGAAGATGGAAAAGATATTTTTGTACATCAAAATGATATTTCTGAGGGTACACAGCTCTATGAAGATGACAATGTGGAATATGAAAGAGAGGAATCTGATAGAGGCCCAAAAGCAACAAATGTCAAAAAGATATAGAGATAAAATATTATTTTTATAAAAGAATTCCTTTTATTTTTACAGGTTTGATCTAATTGATAAAAGAAAAGGAAAAGAAGAATAAAAACAAACAGAAAGTAGAAGAAACACTAGTTTGTCCTAAGTGCGGATGTAAACATCTTGTGAAAGATTATTCTAGAGCTGAATTAGTATGTGAAAAATGCGGCCTTGTAATCGATCAGGATTTTATAGATCATGGACCTGAATGGCGAGCATTTGATAGTGAGCAACGTGAAAAAAAAGCTAGAACTGGTTCACCTGTTACTTATAGAAGACATGATAAGGGGCTATCTACTAACATAGGTTGGCAGAATAGAGATGCTTATGGTAAATCTATTCCCACAAGAAACAGAGCACAATTATATAGGTTGAGAAAGTGGCAAACTAGAACTAGAATTAGTGATGGGACAGAGAGAAATCTAGCTATTGCTCTTTCCAATTTGGATCGTATGTCATCATCTATGGGCCTGCCCCGAAATGTTAGGGAAACTGCTGCTATGATTTATAGAAAGGCTGCAAGAAGAAAACTTACTCGAGGTAGAAATATTGAAGGAGTTACCGCAGCAGTTTTATATGCGGCTTGCAGGCAGTGTAATGTACCAAGAACTCTTGAAGAAATAAGTAAAATGGCACAAATTAAAAAGAAAGAAATTGGAAGAAATTATAGAGATATTTCCCGTAAACTTGAATTAAAACTTCTTCCTACTATGCCTCAAGATTATATATCTCGTTTTTGCAGTCAGTTGAAGCTTAGTACTGATGTTCAAATAAAAACAATAGAGATATTAAAAAAAGCTGCTGAAAAAGAGCTTACCAGTGGGAGAAGCCCTACGGGTATTGCATCTGCTGCTTTATATATTGCATCAGTTCTATGCGGCGAAAGAAGAACTCAGAGAGAAGTATCTGAAGTTGCAGGTGTAACAGAAGTTACTATTAGAAATAGATATAAGGAAATTACAGAAAAACTTGATATTGATATTGTTTTCAATTAACTAAGAGTATTTTTTTTTCTAGAAAAAATATAGTTATCTATTTAGTGTTATTTTTCTATAAAATTTCTTTACTTATATTCAAAATTAATTTCTTTAATTTTACTTGCTAAATCTATAATTCTTTGTGGTGATTTATTTTTCAAGTAAACTTCAAAAAATGCTAATTCAAACCTTTTAGTTATATTAACATGAAGTTTTGGTTCAATTGTTCCAAAACCAAGGATATTATTTGGTATTAATGGAGTTAAATGATTTAATAAAAGTCCAACATCAGAATAAGCATAATGTGTTGAACCAAGTACTTCAACCTTATATGAATCATCATATAGTAGTTCCCACATTTCTTCTGCATTTTCATCGTTAAACCGTCTTTCTGCAAGCATCATAAGAAATGGCTTCTCAATTCCGTTTTTTGTATAATTTGTATAGAAAACTCCATCTAGTGTTAGACCACATAAAATTCTATCTTCATCATAACAGCAGATTGCAGTAGATGCACCGCCAAAAGAATGACCGTACATCCCTACTTTTGATAAATCAAATTTACCTTTAAATTTTTCATCAGATTTATTTAATCTTGTTATTTCATCTAACACAAATTTTGCGTCTCCAACTACACTATTAAGACCTATTAAACCAGTTGAATTAGATGCTACATATATTTTTCTTCCATCTGGAAATACAGTTATTCCAGAAACATAGGGATGGTTAATTGATACCACAATAAAACCATTACTTACCAAATCTTCAATTAAAGATGTATAAATTTGATAGACACCATCATAACCTGGTGAAAAAATAATTACTGGATATTTTCCCTCTTTTTCTGAAATAGCTGCATCTTTTATTCCATGAGGTCTTACAAATTTATAAGCAGTATCAGGTATTGTAAAAAGAGGTAATGGTGATCTATTTTTAAGCCATAGAAACGTAGGTTGATCCATGTATTCTTGAATTGGTTCTTTGATTTCTTTATTTATTGGATACCAGATTCTTATCATCATTTCTCTATGATCATCAGGATTGTCTGTGAATTCTTCAGATCTGTTTTCATCTATTAGATGCATTTCTTTTGTTCCTACACCATGTATTCCTGTTAATGGTGGAAGAAAAGAAACTTCAAATGTTCCCCTAATAAATTTTATATCAGTATATAGGGAGAAAATAGAAGTTTGAAAATTTGTTTTATCATGAGTAATATATCCTATAAAAAACCTAGGTGCTAGTTTTTCATTTGTTTTTATAAAACCTGTAATTATGTTATTTCTAAATATTCCTTTTATTTCTCCATAATATTTACTTTCAGTTTTATTCCAGGTTCCAAAAAATTTTCCAACATCATCAGATCTTCCTAAATTAATATTTCCCTTGATAAATCCGTCTATACTGTTTTTTGTTTTACCCAAGCTTCCTTCAAAGTAGCCGTCAAACCATTCTTCGTTTTTATTTTCTTTTAGTATTATTGTGCTATCATTTGCTTTTGAAGTGTAAATTATACTACTTCCTATAATTATAAATATGACAAAAATTGAAAAAATATCTCTTTTATTTTTCATCTGAAAATTGACACCATATGACAAATAATTGTGAGCAATTTAAATTAATATGGTTATTGTGTATATATCATTATTGTAAATTGAAAATAATTCATATAAAATTTATTAGGATTGTTCTAAGCCTTTGTATTGACAAGTTTATGTAGCAAGAATACAATACTAATAAATGTGTATCTTATGGATAAAAAGAAGCCATGGAAGACAAAAATAGAAAGAGACGTGATAATGCATGAAGACCTCAAAGTTTCTGATCTTCAAGGTGGTAAGATAATTGGCAACAAAATAGCATTATTTTCATTTATCTGTGGAATGTCGCTGTTATTGATAGGAATATATGGACTTATAAGTATGATATTTAATCTTGGTTTTCCTATCAATACTGCGACTATAATACTTGTAATGGTTGTAATCTCTCTTGGTTCTTTAGCTATTGTTGCAGGGTATTTTTTATATAAAGGAGATTGAGTAATTGTAACGATACTTACAAAGATTATTAAATCTTGATAAGTTATCTGAAAAAATTTTAAAAATTAATCTAAATTTTAAATTACTTATTACAATTATTGATTTTACAACTTTTAAAAACATCTTCATTCAAAATGTATCTTTAAATAAATGATTTATTCTTTTATGAAGTTCGAAGAAAGCAATTATTTTCATAGCTTTTACTTGGTCTTGTGTTTCAGTTTTTAGTTCGCCAAATGAAAGATCTGCAAGTTTTGGAAAGTTGTAATCTTTTAGTAATCGGTTCGAAAGATCTATTGCATTTTCTTTTTTATTTCCACGCGTAAGAATTATTGCAAAGAGTTCAGAATCAGAAAGAGTTTCTACGCCACTGCGCTTCAGTCGGTTTCCTGGTCTATTATACCAGGGAATATCTTTAATATGCATAGGGATACACTAGTTTTTATAGGATAAATATTTTGTGTAGTATAATATAACAAAAATAGAAACAAAGTGGTAGTGCAAATAACTATAAGTATAATATATTTATAAAAAAAGGGTTGTAAATATGAAAATGGATTTTGAAAATAACATAGTTGAAGATGGATATGGAAACTGGGAAATAAAAGAAAAAATAAATGATTGCTATATAGCTAGAGGATTAGGAAATATAAATGATGAAGAATATGCTTACAATATAGGATTTCGTAATCAACATATCTCAGTAATGCGCCTGCTTCCTCACCATTTCTTTGATTTAAGTTTAGCTGTAATTAATATGATAAAAAATTTACCAGATAAAAAAAATATTCCTGATGAATTACAAAAAATAAAAAAACAATTAAACAAAAAATAAAGAATATTTTTTTAGAAATATACTTAATTTTATTCCTCTCAAATTTTTTTGTATTGATATAACTATTAGATATATCCAAATTATTATTGGATAAAATATAACCGTTACACTAGGTCAGAATGTCATTTTATCTTTAATTGTCTTAATATTTCTTAGTTAACATTATAAACTTTTTCATTATAGAAAATTAAAATGTTTAGGAAAACTGAGATAAATGAAATATGAAAAACTAAAGGAAAAATCAACTATTGTTAAACACACCCCTCTTCCTGGATATAATCTAATTAATATGGTTGGATTACTTGCTCAAAATAAATTTCGTATTGGTATCAGATATATCCCACGTTTTTTTTATTCCCTTATTTTAGGTTTACTTCTATCTCCTTTTAGGATTAAAGAAAGGATCTTATTTGATAAAAAAATAAAACAAACTAAAATAATTCATGACCCTATTTTTATTATTGGACACTGGCGTAGCGGTACAACATATATTCATAGTTTTCTATCTCAAGACAAAAGCCTTGGATTCTTTTCAACTTTTCAGGCATACTTACCAGGTGTATTTTTGGGAAGTGAAAAACTTTTCAAATCTATTGTTGAATCTAGTTTACCAAATAAAAGACCTATGGATGATGTAGAAATGAATGCTGATTTACCCCAAGAAGATCAATATGCGGTAGGTGCTTTTACACCATATTCATACTATCATGGATGGTGTTTTCCAAAAAATATGGAATTTTACAACAACTTTGTTTTATTTAAAAATGTAAAAAAAGAAGATATATCAAAATGGAAAAAAACCTACATTTATCTTATAAAAAAAGTAACGGTTTTCGAAAAAGGCAAAAGACTTGTTTTAAAAAACCAAGATAATACAACTAAAATCAAATATCTTTTAGAAATGTTTCCAAATGCAAAATTTATTCTGATGAAAAGAAATCCTTACACTCTATATCTTTCTATGATGAAATTTATGAGAATTGTTATTCCTCTTTATTGTTTACAAAACCCTCCAACTTTAAATGTTGTTGAAAAATCGATGATGGATCTATATAAGAATATGTTTAAAAAATACATAAGAGAAAAGCAATTAATTCCTAAAAACAATCTAATAGAGATTAGATATGAAGATTTCATACTAAAACCTCTAGAACAGATAGAAAAAATCTATAAACAATTTGACCTAGAAGGTTTTTCTGAAAATAAAGAATCTTTTAAAAAATATTTAGCTAAACAGAGTCAACTGAAGTTAGATAAATATAAAATAACAAAAGAAATCACTGAAAAGGTTAACAAAAACTGGGATTTCATTTTTGATGAATTTGGTTACAAAAAATTAAAAACTTAGAATCTAAATTATTTAATCCTTTATAAATAGAAAAGATTTTTTAATAGAAAAATAAAGAAATTTATTTGCCGTTTATATCAATCGGATCAGAAAAATCAAATACTCTAACACTAGATGCATACCCGATAAAGAATGTATGGCTTTCTTTATTCTGCATAACACTTCCAGGCATTCTTAAGTATAAACCAACAAAGCCTCTCATAAATCCAATTTGTCTGCCTTCAGTTATTTTTGTAAATTGTAATTCCCTATTTGGAATTATATTTATGGTAAGTGTCATACTATATCTTTTTTGACCATTATTTCTTAGGTAACTCCAAATGTTAAAATTTTTTCGAAGTTTAAAATCTGTTGAAAAACTTAGGTCTAGTTTACTACCGTAGCCTTCACTTACAACAAAGGCACTGTTCTTTAAGCCTCTTAAACCTGATAATCTTGAAATTATTTGTAAAATGACGTTATCTCCAAAATCTAACTGTAAATCATTAATTATACTATCTAAATCAAACTTTTCATTATCTTTGATTTTTTCAATAAGTTTTGAAATTATTTCATTAAAGAGTTTGTATTCTTTTTCATCAATTGTTATTTCATTATTTTCAATTATTCCATTTTCTTCTAAGATTTGATACTCTATTTTTATGTTCTTAGATTCTTTATTTTTTACAACTTGGCCATTTATACTAACTGTTTGTAGAGTTACTAGCATTAGTATTATTACAATAATTAATGTTTTTATTTTTCTCAATATAATAACCTCCTCTAATATTCGTTCTTATACTATAGTGATAAAAATATATTTAAACACTATGTATAGCGTATCCATTTTTTCTCTAAATTTAATGAGCATATAAGCCAATTATATTTAAGTAGATTACAGATTATTTCGTTATCATGCAACTAAGAAGTGTTTCCTTTGATACATCTTTTTTACTTAACAATAATCTTAATGTAGATAAAGTAATCAAAATATTATCACATGACGATATTCCGTGTTTTATAACAACAACTGTTTTATCTGAACTAGAGCAGCTAAAAATTTGGGGGCGAATATCAAAGAAACAATATACAAATGCAATAAAAAGAACAAAGAAAACAAAAGCAAAAATAATTGATTTTAAGAATAGAATTTTATCTGATGCTTTTACTAGAGAATGTATAAGTTCAATGAAAGAATATCACGGCGTTGAATCTAAAAATATCATGAATGATTGTAATATTCTTGTTTCAACATTGAAAAATGGTGTTGATATGTTTTTATCTCAGGATTTCCATTTTACATCAAAGATTACTAGAAACGTAATAGGTGAGGTAAGTAATCAAGCATGTACAGAGTATCAACTAATGTGTGATACCTCTCTTTATTCTATTGATGCTAAAACTTTTCTAGAGGGTTATAAAAGTGGTGAAATTGATATTGAGATAATTAATTCTAGAATGAAAGAAATTAAAAAAGAAGGAAAACGTATTTGATTCTAATTTTTACAAAAAATTGTTTAAGAATATTAATCATTTAATAAGATTCATTTTTTGGATAATTATCCCAAGAAATCCTAATCTTAGATGGTAAAAATATATTAGTCTTTTTCGAAATCAAGACTTGCTGAGTTTATACAATATCTTTTACCGGTGGGATCTGGACCGTCATTAAAAACATGTCCAAGATGGCTATCACATTTTTTACATAAAACCTCGGTTCTTTTCATACCAAATGAATAATCAGGTTTTAATTTAACATTATCTTTGCTTATAACATCCCAGAAACTCGGCCAACCTGAACCTGAATCAAATTTTATATCTGAGGAAAACAGAGGATTACCACAAGCAGCACATTTGTATATCCCTTTTTCTTTATTTTTTAGATATTTACCAGTAAAAGGTTTTTCAGTACCTTTCTTTCTAAGAATATGATACTTTTTTTTGGATAGTTTTTCTTTCCATTCTTTTTCAGAGTATTTTATTTTATCTGCCATAAAAATTCCTCAAATATTATTTTCTAGGTTTATTTCTCTTAAATATAAAAACAATGGAAAACCTAGTGATGCACCAACAAGAAATGTAGCAGCTATAGGAATCCATAAATGTTTTAGTTTAATTTTAAACCCTTCATACAAGGCAAATACCACAAAGGTAGTTGCAGTTATAAACAAATCCAAAGCAAAAAGTGTTGTAACACGATTTGCAAATAGTTGATTGAAGACTTGATTTAAAGAAAAACCCTCGTTTATCAACAATGGAATCAATTGTGAATATGGTAAAATAAATCCAAATATACATAACAATAAATACACATTTTTAATTTTCAATTTTTTGACCTCAGTTGTTTTATATAAATTCTAAAAAATAGTAGTAGAATAAAATATAAAAAATTATCTTATGATAATTCTTTAAATTTTTATCTAGTAAAAACTGAAGGGATACACTGTTCACAAGCAGGCATCTCAGTTATCATATAGCTTTCATTTACAATATAGATAACATCAATTCCTAGGCCTTTAAAATCACATCCTTTTATAATGAATTCACTTTCTTTGTATGGATATTCTATATTATTTTTTATAATTGTTCCTTGAACTTTAATAAAAGGCTGAAACTGAATTTCAATGTTCCCTTCATTCTGATTGATTGTTACATTTTCTTCAGAGGATAATTTTCCTTCATAATTATAGTTTTTTAAAGTCCAATTACCTGAGATATCTGGATATTCTGACTTATTCAAACTAATATTATTGTTTGTTTTAAAAAATATTAAATAGTTTTGTTGTGATATATACCAAAAACAAAAGAAAAATGTTATCATAAGATAAATAATCCAATACTTCGGTGTGATGGGATGAAAAGAGAATATAAGAATACTCGATTAGGATTGTTAGCTGTTATATTTGGTATTACATCATTCATTTTTTCAATGCCTATTGAAAATATATTAATAGTTCAAATATTGCGATTGATTTGTTTTTTTACTGCTGTTATTGCTGGTCTTATATCATCTGGAAAAGGAGATAAAACAGGCGATATTGGAGTAGGAATAGGTGCGATTTCATTAATTCTATATGTAATCTTAAACATTTAATATTATTTTTTATTTATGATGTGATTAGGTAAGATTTGTATTATAAACAAATAAAAAAAGAAATAATTAAGCATATAATGCAAAAATCAAGCGTTTTAAATATATAAAAATCATGCCTATAATAATAAGCATTCCTTAAGACAAATTTTTACAAAAACCACTATTTTACTAAAAATCTAATACAATCCTAATACTTTGGATAAAAATACAATATAACGTTTTTTCCTCTGTACTCTCTTAGACATATTTCTTTTTCATTTTGATTTTTTAAACAAAAATCAGAAGCAGTATTTCCAATATTAATTTTAGAATTTACCATATACAAATAACCTCCGTAATTAAAATAGATAAACACAAAATTGAAATAAATTTTGCTGTTGTCAAACCTCGTGATAAATTTCAAAAATAAAAATAATGCTTCTAACGGTAATAATAAAACAAAAGGTGTAGAAACCCTTTTAGGAGATCCAAAAAAAGCCATTATAAAACTAGCCCTACCAATGATTATTGCGATGGCTGTCCAGACTATTTATAATTTTGTTGATACTTTGTATGTATCTGGAGTTGGACAAGATTTTTTCACTGATGCAGCAGTAGCGGGCATCGGTAAGCTTGGTACTTCTGCAATAGGATTGATATTTCCATTTTTTATGATGGCAATTGCATTATCCACAGGTATTGGAGTTGGTGGCTCTTCAGCAATTTCTCGTAGAATAGGTGCAAAAGATAAAACAGGTGCAGATAATGTTGCTGAGCATTCGATAATTACTTCTATGATTATTGCCATAGTTTTTAGTATAACTTTATTTTTTTCCGTTGAACATATTCTTAATGGGATTGGAGCAGGTGATTCTCTTCCATATGCAGTTGCTTATGGTAAAATTATTTTTGCTGGAAGCATTACTATATTTTTTATAAATGTTGCAACTGCAATACTGCGGGGAGAAGGTGATGCAAAAAGAGCAATGTATGCAATTATCTTTGGAACAGGTCTCAATATTATTCTTGATCCTTTTTTTATATATACTTTTGAACTTGGTGTACCTGGAGCTGCCTATGCTACAATATTTTCAATGGCAGTAACATCCTTGTTATTGATTTATTGGCTATTTTCAAAAAAAGATACATATGTAGATTTTAAACTTAAACATTTCAAATTCAAAAAAGATATCATTTTTGATATTTTTATAGTAGGTGTACCTGCATCAATTCAACAGCTTTCAATGTCTTTTACAATGCTTATTATAAATATTATCATAATAAATTTGGCAAATGCCGGAGATGCAGGTATCTCAATATATACTATTGGTTGGCGGGTTGTAATGCTTGCTATTCTTCCTCTTTTAGGACTTGCAACATCTGTTATTACAGTTACTGGTGCTTCGTATGGTGCAAAGGCTTACAAAAAACTAAACATAGGATTTATGTTCTCAGTAAAATTTGGATTAGCAATAGAAATAATTATCGCGGTGTTATTTTTTATTATAGCACCATTGATAACATCTATTTTTACAACGGGCGAAGGATTACAAGAACTACAAAAAGATATTGAATTATTTATAAAAATTTCATGTTTTTTCTATCCTGGAGCAGCCCTTGGTATAGCATCCTCAGCAATGTTTCAAGGCGTTGGCAAAGGAATATATTCACTTATTGCAACTCTTGTTAGAACAATTTTATTATCAACAATTCTAGCATCAGTATTTTGCTGTGTCTTTTCGATGGGTCTAGTTGGTATTTGGTGGGGTATTGTTGTAGCAAATCTAATAGGCTCTGTGATTTCATTTCTATGGGCAAAAATTTACATAAAAAATCTTTTTAAATATAAAAAGTCAACAATAAAACAACCAAATGTTTAAATGCAGGAATAAATTCTCTATTAACGACTGTTAATATGAGATTAAAAATTACTAAAATTATAGGGGTATTTGTGGCGCTACTATTTTTCTATACAATTCTTCCCACAAATGCAATAAATTTAAACCAGGAAAACGCAGAATTTAAATACCATTCATATCAAGAGATGACAGATTTATTAAAAACTTTAGAAAGTCAGAATCCAGATATTATGAAACTAGAATCCCTTGGTAAAACCTATGAAGGAAGAGATATATGGCTAGTAAAATTATCAGATAATGTTAACGCAGATGAAAATGAACCAGGGGTTCTTTTAATGGGTGCACATCACGGAAACGAAAAACCATCTTATGAAGTTTTGATATATTTTATACAACACATAGTAGAAAATTATGATAAAAAAAATACTGATAATGATGGAATACTAAATGAGGATATTATTGATGGATTTGATAACGATCAAGATGGGTTAATAGATGAAGACCCATCAGAAAAAAGGGTAAGCGAAGTTGTAAATAAAACTCAAATTTATATAATACCGATGGTTAGTCCAGATGGGGTAGAAGCAAACAGTAGAAAGAACTGTGCACCAAATTATGGGCCTTTTGGATTAAGAAATGAAATAACGTCATATGGTGTAAATCTAAATAGAAACTATGGTTACAAATGGAATTATCAGTTCTTATTTCCTTTTAGATTTCATCTCTATAACATTTGGGATAAAAGTTTTAACTATAGAGGAGAAAAACCTTTTTCAGAAAATGAAACAAGAGCAGTAAAAAACCTTGTTGAAAAAAGTAATATTAGTATTTCACTTTCTTATCATACTTATAGTGAGGTAATGCTTTATCCTTGGATGCACACGAGTAGAGATACTCCACATGAAAAAATATTTATTTCAGTAGGAGAAAACATGTCAAGGATAAACAAATATGAACTGCTAACTCATGGATGGAGAAACAGATCTTATATAATTCCAAGACTGGGTGGTACACTAGGCACATCAGAAAACTGGTTATATGGTGAACATGAAATAGTATCATTTACAATGGAATTATGTAAAACAAGAGCACCAACAGACCCTGAAATAGTATACGACTATCTATTAAAGCATATTGGTGTAAACTTGTATGTATGTGAAAGATCATGGACAATTGAAGAAGAAAAGACACGAATTTTTGAATAGTTTAAATGACCCTATTTTGATATTAATAAACTAAAATTGTTTTTCCAGGCAAAAAATGAAGTGATAAAAATGTTTGTCTGGAAATATAGAATCGTATCGGACGCAGGTATAATTACCACCCAAAACATGGATTATGCTGAAAGAAAAAGTAAACTAGGAAACATTGTTTTTTGTAAACGGGAATCAAACTTTTATAAATATAGTTAAAATCAATAAAGATTATAAAGGTAGCATTATTTCACCGGAAAGGTGAAAACATATGACTGCCTCCTCTAAATATACAAGACAACCAATTGTAAGTGTACTAGGCCATGTAGATCATGGTAAAACAAGTGTACTTGATTTCATTCGTGGTTCTACAGTTGCTGCTAGAGAATCAGGAGCTATAACTCAACATATTGGTGCAACAGAAATACCAATAGATGCAATACACAAAGTATGCGGAGATCTATTAAAAGGAAAAAAATTCACGTTACCCGGTCTTTTATTTATTGATACCCCGGGGCATCACGCTTTTACAACACTTAGATCAAGAGGTGGGTCACTAGCAGATATAGCTATTTTAATTGTCGATGCAACAGAAGGATTTAAACCTCAAACATATGAATCAATAAATATTTTAAAACAATACAAAACACCATTTATAATCGCAGCAAACAAAATAGATGCAATATCAGGATGGCAAAAAACAAAGGGAGATGCAAAGACTAGAATAAATAATCAGAGAACAAATGTAAAAAATGTTTTTGAAGAAAATATATATGAGATGATAGGAGCACTATCAGAACATAAACTAAATTCAAATTTATATTATAAAATCTCAGATTTTAGAAAATCAATAGGTATAATTCCAGTTTCAGCAAAAACAGGTGAAGGGATACCAGAGCTTCTAATGGTTTTAGTAGGTCTTGCACAAAGATTTCTTGAAGAAAAACTATTGATAGAAACAGGTCCAGGAAAAGGAACAGTTTTAGAAGTAAAAGAAGAGATAGGACTTGGAAAAACAATTGATACAATAATTTATAATGGTACAATAAAAGATGATGATGAAATAGTAATTGGAACAATGAAGGAACCTATTGTTACATCAATTAGAGCACTTCTTAAACCAAAGGCACTAGATGAAATAAGAGATCCAAGAGAAAAATTCGATTCAGTTAAAGAAGTTCATGCGGCAAGTGGGATAAAAATAGCATCTCCCGATCTTGAAGATGTTATACCTGGTGCACCTATTAGAGTTGTAAAGGATAATTTAGAAGAAATAATCAAAGAAATTAAAAAATCAACTAAATTAGATTACAAACTAGATGAACAAGGTATTTTAATAAAAGCTGATACCATAGGATCACTTGAGGCATTGATAAAGGAATCACAGGAAAAAGGAATAAAAATTAGAAAAGCAGAAATTGGAAATGTTTCAAAAAGAGATATCATAGAAGCAGATGCAACAACTGATCCATTAAACAAGGTTATCTTTTCTTTTAATGTGAAAATCCTACCTGAAGCAAAAGAAGAACTTACAGAAACAGATATTGCAATTTTCAACAAAGACGTGATATATACAATTATGGAAAACTATGATGAGTGGCTTTCCAAAAAGAAAGCTCAAATTGAGCAACAAAGAAGAAAAGATTATACCCATCCAGGTATGGTAAAATTTTTGCCAGACTATGTTTTTAGAGTAAATCATCCAGCAGTAATAGGTGTAAGAGTGCTTGCAGGTAGAATACAATCAGATACAAAACTATTAAAAGAAGATGGTAGAGTAGTCGGTCGGATAAAAAGTATACAATCAGAAAATAAAACATTAGATGAAGCAACACAAGGTGAAGAAGTAGCAATATCCATAGAGGGAGTAACTGTAGGCAGGCAGATTAAAGGAAATGATATTCTATATACTGATCTATCTTCAGAAGAAGCAAAAAAACTCAAACAGATGGATGTATTAAATATCGATGAGAAAGATGTTCTTGAGAAAATCACACAAATTAAAAGAAAAACTGATAAATTTTGGGGTATTTGAAACAATATTCAAATATCATTGAATAATTTTCATGTATCTATAAAAACCCTAATAAATAACTTATTAATACGGGGTATTCAGATGTCTTCTAATAGTATAAAAAATATCAAAGAGGCTGAAAAAAAAGCTATACACAAAATCGAAAAAACAAGAGATGAAACCAAAAAAACAATTGAAAAAGCAGAAATAGACTCAGAAAAAGAAAAAGAGAAAATAATAAAAAAAGCAGAAAAAAAAGTTGAAAAACTAAAAGACAAAGCAAAACAAGAAGCAGAAAAAGAAATTGAAAAGATAAAAAAAGAAAACAAAGAAGATATTAAAAAAATCAAAGATAAATCTAATAAAAAAATATCACAAGCCTCAGATCTCATAATAGAAGAATTAAAAAAAGGGGGATAAAAAAAATACTTTTTCCTGCTCAAATGAAAAAGGCTGAAATAGTTATTCATCAAAACTATTTAGAGCAGGTAATAAAAAAATTACACGAAATAGGAATAATGGAAATTATTGATATTTCTAAACAAATAAGAGATACAAAAGAAAAAATAGAACTAGCAGAGTCGCATCCTGATGCAGAAACACTAGCAAACTATGAGATAAGACTTGCTCGTTTAGTTGATATTTTAAAAAAATATAAACAAAAAAAGAAAGGAATTAAATCTTTATTTCACCCAGATCTACCAGAACAAAAAGAAGTAGAAGAAAAAACATTAGAGGAACTATATTCTTATGCTGAAGGAACCCTTGGAGACATAGAACAAAAAATAATACAAAAAAAAGAAAAAATTGATTCTTTAAAAGAAGAAAAAGAAGAAATCGAAAAAAAGCTAGATCAAATAAATTTTTTGAAAGATTTTGATTTTAATATTGGTGAATTTGGAGAAAATAAATACTTAATTTTAAAAGCAGGTATTACTGAAGATATCAAGCCAATAGAAAAAGAAATAGAAAAACTAACTCTAGTTGAATGTTATAAAAAAGGCCATAAAATAGGTAAAAAAATAAAATGGGCAGTAGTTTTAATAGGGCATATAAAAGAAAAAGAAAAAATAGAAAAAATAACTAGAGAAAATATAGAAGAATTTAAACTAAATGGTTTGTCAGGATTTCCAAAAGAGGTAAACAAAGAACTTAACGAAAAAATCAAAGATATAAACAAAGAAGGAAAAAATATAAAAAAAGATCTTAGAAAATACACAAATAAACAACTAAGTGAACTACTATCTATAAAAGAAGAAATAAAGCTAGAAAAAATTAGAAAAGAAGTACCTAAGAATTTTACAAAGACAAACTATACATATCAAATAGAAGGATGGGTAAAAAAAGAAGATCAAAACATTTTAAAAAACTCTTTAAATAATGTAGCAAAAGAAAAAATAGTGATTAATCTAAAAACACCTTCTCAAAATCCAGACAACCCTCCTGTAGATATTAAAACTCCCTGGTGGGCAAAAGGGTTTAAAGATTTATTAGGTATGTTTTCACTACCAAAATATAACGAGATAAACCCTACTGTTATAATGGGTATATTTTTTGTATTGTTCTTTGGGTTTATGCTTGGTGACGGAGGATATGGTTTAGTAATACTATCCCTATCATTATTTGGATATTTTAAATTTTCAAAATTTAGTTCAATGATTAAAAGTTGGTCATTTATGGGTATATGGCTTGGTCTTACAACAGCTATAGTAGGATTTTTAACAAATAGTTTCTTTGGGGATTTAATACCACGATTTATTTACAACAATCCAGAACAAACCTTGTATCAAGCAAACATAATGGGAATAAGTTTACCATTAAACTCAATAAAAGATCCTCTAACAATTTTAACAATAGCGTTAATACTAGGATTAATACATCTGAATATAGGTATAATTCTTGGAATATTACAGGAATACCGAAATAAAAACTACAAAAAACTTCTAACTGAGCAGTCTTGCTGGATACCCCTACAAATTGGTGGAGGCATGCTAATTGGAAAATACATACTTGATTTTCAACTGTCTCAAAGCATGTTTTATATAGCAGCAATTATCGTAGTAATTGGTATTATTCAATTATTTGCAGGAAAAGGACCAATAGGATTTTTTGATATAACAGGTTATGTAGGTGATTGGCTATCCTATGCAAGGCTTCTTGCTTTAGGCCTAGCTACAGCAGGTATGGCTCTAGCATTCAATGTTGTATCAGGGATGCTAAGACCTGAAGAAGGAGGAATAATAGCAGCAGTATTAATCATTATAATGGTAATTTTGTTGATAATTATGCATCTAGTAAATCTTGGTTTGCAAGCTTTAGGTGCAGGAGTACACTCTTTAAGATTACAATATGTAGAATTCTTTAATAGATTCTATGAAGGCGGAGGAAAAGAATTTTCGCCTTTTAAAATAAAAAGAAGGTACACTAAAAAAATAAAAGAAAAATAAAAAAATATGGAGGAAAAAGAAAATGAAAAAAATAAAAAAAGGAGCAATAATAGCAATCCTACTTGCAATATTATTTTTGTTTTCTGCAGGTATGGCTTCAGCACAAATAACTGAAGAAGAAAGTGCAAACAATACAAAATTTGTAATACTTGGTTGCGCTCTAGCAATAGGCATTGCAGGTATCGCATCGGCTATTGGTCTAGGTATTGCTGGTTCATCAGCGATAGCAGTTACTGCTGAAAAACCAAACCTGTTTGGAAAATTACTAGTGTTGCAAGTGCTTCCAATGACACAGGCAGTATACGGTCTTTTAACAGCTATCCTACTTATGATGGGTGCAGGATTACTTGGCGGAGCTGGAGAAGTAAGCTCACTTATGGGCTCAGGTGCAATATGGATTGGGCTTGCTGTAGGATTAACTGGAATTTCAGCGATAAACCAGGGTATGGTAGCAAGCTCATCGATTAGTGCAACTGGAAGAAACCCCGATGTAGCTGCGAGAGGAATTATTTTTACAGTTATGCCAGAGACTATTGCTATATTCGGATTACTAGTTGGAATATTGCTTATGACTGGACTAGGTCTATTATAAAAAAAATCTATGGTCAAGAGAATATGTCAGCTGAAAAAATAATAGAGCAAATAAAAAAAGACTCTGAAAAAGAAATAAAAAAGATTCAAAAAGAAGCAGAAACAAAAGCAGAAGAAATAATAAACAAAGCAAAAAAGGTAGCAGAAGAACAATCAAAAAAGATAGAAGAAAATGGAAAAAAAGAAGCTGAGAACAACAAAAAAATACTTATTTCAAAGGCGCACCAGAATGCTAGTAGAAAAATAATGAATGCAAAAGAAGAAGTTATAAGCAAATGTTTTACAGACGCAAAAGAAAAACTATCAAAAATTAAAGAAAAGGAATATCAAAAGATAGTAGAAACTTTGATGAAAAAAGGTTCAGAAAAAATTTCAGGTAAAACAATAGTATACATTTCAAAAGAGTCTGATAAAAAAATAGCTGAAAAACTTAAACTTGAAGTCGCTGGAAAAATTCAATCCATCGGTGGAATAATTCTTTCAAGTAAAGACTCAAAAGTAACAATTGATAACACCTTTGAAGGAATTCTAAAAAGAGAACAGTCAGATATAAGAAACAAAGTTGGTAAAATGCTTTTCTCAGAATAAAAATTGGTAGGGATATATTTGTTTGAGATATTAATGGACCCATATAGCTATCCTTTCTGGGTAATTATAGTATCTATCTTAGCGGGTGCCATAGCAGTTATCTCAAGACCTTTTTCCTCCTATATGAAATTTGTATATCCCAATGCTAAATTTGAAGCAATTGGAAACCCATATATTAAAGAAAAAGAATTAAACCCAATAATTGAAACAAAAAACATTGATGAATTCAAAGAACAAATTAACACTACAAAAGACTATGATATAAAAGGAAATACATCACAAGAATTACAAGGATCATTAGATAAAAATCTAATAAAAACAATAGATATGATGAAAAAAGATAGTTCTAAAAAAATGAATCAATTTTTTGATACATATTTAGAGAAAAAAGATTTTTATTTAATAAAAAAAGAACTAAAAAATAAAATTGTGAATGACAAAGTAAAAGATGAAAACATTGAAAAAACAATTTTTAAACAAAATAAAAAACTACTTTTAAATATTAAAGATATTAAACAAGGAGAACTAGTTCAAATCTTAATAGACTATGGTTTTTCAGATGAAATAAAAGAAATAATTACAAAAGAAAAAACTGATTTTCTTTTAATTGATAAGATAGTAGATGAATACTATATAAACAAACTAAAAAACGTAAAAGTTCCATATAAATGTGAGAAAGGAAAGAAAAGATTTATCCAAATATTTATTGATATTAATAATGTTAAAAATGCTCTTCGGGCAAAACAAATGGATTACAAAAAAGAAGAAACAATGAAACTTTTTTTAGGTGAAGGACTAGAAATTGCTAAATGGAAATATGAAGAAATAGCAGATAGTGATTCTGTTTCACAAGCTATATCAAGTCTTGAAGGAACCTCATATTATCAAGGATTAAAAAATAATATAGAACGATACAACAAAGAAAAATCTGTACAAATTTTAGAAGATTCACTAGATACAATATATCTAAAAAATATAAAAGATATATCCCAAGAAAATTATATTACAATAGGGCCCACCATTAGATTTCTAGTATCAAAAGAATATGAAATAAGAAACCTAAAAGTAATAGCAAAAGGTGTTTTTGAAAAGCTAAATAAGGAACTTATAAAAGAACTTTTAATCAAGGAGGAAAAAGCTTGAAACTTGCAGCACTATGTGACAAGGATACAGGAACTGGTTTTAAGCTTGCAGGTGTAAAAAAAATATACATACCAACAGAAGATAAACTAATTCCTCTTTGGAATAAAATAAAAGACGATGAAGAGATTGGAGTACTATTTATAACTGAAAAAATAGCTGAAGACCTTGGAAAATATCTAAAAGATTTTAGAATAAGAAATACTGTTCCAATAATAGTAGAAATACCTGATAAAAAAGGACATAAAAAAGATCATAGGGACTATGTCTCAAATCTGATAAAAAAAGCAGTAGGAATTGAAATTAATAAAGAAACATAAAAGAGTTTGGAGGAAAAAAAGTTATGTCTAAAAAAGACAAAGGCAAAATAATTAGAATCTCTGGTCCAGTAGTTGAAGCAACAGGTATGCGTGGTGCAAGAATGTATGATGTTGTAAGGGTTGGAGAAGAAAATCTAATCGGTGAAATAATTAGACTAGAACAAGACAATGCAATAATTCAGGTTTACGAAGAAACAAATGGAGTTAAACCTGGTGAAAAAGTAATAAACACAGGTACACCTTTATCTGTAGAACTAGGCCCTGGTCTTATCACAAATATTTATGACGGAATTCAAAGACCATTACCTGGCATAAAAGATAAGACCGGAGATTTTATAGAGCGCGGTGTAGAGATACCTGCTCTTGATAGAAAAAAGAAATGGGATTTTAAACCTAAGGTAAAAAAGGGTGACAAGGTTAAGCCATGTGATGTAATTGGGGAAGTAAAAGAAACTGGAATTATTACCCATAGAATAATTGTTCCTCCAAACTTGTCAGGTGAAATAAAATCAGTTTCTAAAGAAGGAAAATATACAATAACAGAGGACATTGCAACTGTTAAAACAAAAAATGGCGAGATAAAACTTCAGATGATGCAAAAATGGCCTGTAAGAAAAGCAAGGCCTGTTGATAAAAAACAAGATCCAACTATTCCACTTATCACAGGGCAGCGGGTAATTGATACATTTTTCCCAATTGCTAAAGGTGGGACTGCTGCTATACCCGGGGCGTTTGGCACTGGCAAGACAATAGCCCTCCACCAGCTAGCTAAATGGAGTGATGCTCAAGTTGTAGTTTATGTTGGATGTGGAGAGCGTGGAAATGAGATGACTGATGTTCTGCGTGAGTTTCCAGAACTTAAAGATCCAAAAACTGGTAAACCTCTGATGGAGAGAACTGTTCTTATTGCTAACACTTCAAATATGCCAGTTGCTGCTCGTGATGCTAGTGTTTATACTGGTATAACTATAGCTGAATACTATAGAGATATGGGATATGATGTCGCATTAATGGCTGATAGTACTAGTAGACTTGCTGAAGCTATGCGTGAAATATCAGGAAGACTTGAAGAAATGCCTGGTGAAGAAGGATACCCCGCATATCTAGCAAGCCGTCTGGCTGAGTTTTATGAAAGAGCAGGACGAGCAAAATTACTTGGTTCAAAAGAAAAAGAAGGATCAGTATCTGTGATGGGTGCAGTATCTCCTCCTGGGGGTGATTTTTCAGAGCCTGTTGCTCAAAACACTCTTAGGATTGTAAAAGTATTCTGGGCACTTGATTCGGATTTAGCTGATAGACGCCATTTTCCTGCAATAAACTGGTTGAAATCATATTCACTTTATTTAAGTGAAATTAAAAAATGGTGGAGTGAAAATGTTGGTGAAAACTGGCTTAGTTTGAGAAATAAAGCAGTTGCTCTTTTGCAAAAGGAAGATGAGTTACAAGAAATTGTAAATCTAGTTGGTCCAGATGCACTACCACCTATGGAAAGAACTACTCTTGAAAGTGCTAAGATGATTAGAGAAGATTTCCTTCAGCAGAGTGCTTTTCATGAAGTGGACACCTATTGTCCTGAAGAGAAGCAGTATAAAATGCTCAAGCTTATTTTAGATTTCAATGATGAAACAAAGAAAGCAGTAGAAGAAGGCGTTCATATTGATAATATTATTTCTATGAAATCACGTGGAAATATAGCTAGGCTTAAGACAATTTCAAATAAGGATTTTGAAAAAAGATTCAAAGATATTAAAAAAGAGTTTGAAAAAGAAATTAAGAATCTTATTGAGGGGGTTAAATAAAATGGGTAAAAAAGAAATTGAATATACAACGGTAACTGAAGTTGCTGGCCCTCTTATGATAGTTGAGGGAATCGAAGATGTAGCATATAATGAAGTTGTAAGAATTAAAACATCTGATGGTGAAGAGAGAACTGGACAGGTCCTAGAAGCATTTACAGACAAAGCAGTAGTTCAAGTTTTTGAAGGAACTAAAGGTCTTGATACAGAAAAGACCTCTGCTCGTTTTATTGGTGAAACAATGAAACTAGGTGTTAGTAGGGATATGCTAGGACGAGTTTTTGATGGTACAGGTAATCCTATCGATGATGCCCCACAGATTATCCCTGATAGCAGACGTGATATTAATGGCAATCCAATTAACCCATATTCTAGAGAGTATCCGCGTGAGTTTATCCAAACTGGTGTTTCAACAATAGATGGGCTGAATACATTAGTACGTGGTCAAAAACTTCCTATTTTTTCTGGCTCTGGTTTGCCTCATAATAATCTAGCCGCTCAAATTGCTAGGCAAGCTAAGGTTCTTGGTAAAGAAGAAAAATTTGCTGTTGTATTTTGCGCTATGGGCATTACTTTTGAAGAGGCCAATCTTTTTATTCGTGATTTTGAAAATACTGGTGCTCTTGAGCGTACTGTTATGTTTTTAAATCTAGCTGATGATCCAACTATTGAGCGTATTATTTTACCCCGTATGGCTCTTACTTGTGCAGAGTATCTTGCTTTTGATCTTGATATGCAGGTTCTGGTAATCCTTACTGATCTTACTAATTACGCTGAAGCACTTCGTGAAATAGCTGCTGCACGTGAAGAAGTACCTGGGCGACGTGGTTACCCTGGTTATATGTATACTGATTTAGCAATGATTTATGAGCGAGCTGGTAGAATTAAAGGAAAAAAAGGATCAATCACACAAATTCCTATGCTTACTATGCCTGATGATGATATCACCCATCCTATACCTGATCTTACAGGTTATATCACAGAAGGGCAAATTGTTCTTGAACGAAGCCTTGATAAAAAAGATATTTATCCTCCTGTGGCTGTTCTTCCTTCTCTATCTAGGCTTATGGATAGAGGTATTGGTGAAGATAGAACTCGAGGGGATCATGCTGGTGTTTCAAATCAGCTTTATGCAGCCTATGCTGAAGGTGTAGATCTTAGAGATCTTGTAGCTATTGTTGGAGAGGATGCTCTTTCAGAGCGTGATAAAAAATATCTAAGATTTTCTGAAAAATTTGAAGAAAATTTTGTAACTCAAGATCATAACGAAAATAGAAGTATCGAAAAAACCCTTTCTATTGGCTGGGATTTACTATCTGATTTACCTGAGTCAGAACTTAAAAAGATTGATGAAAAATATATTAAAAAATATTATCAAAAAGATGAAAAGAAGGATAAAGAAGAGTAATAACGAATGGCTGAAGAAATAATGGAGGGTGTAAAGCCCACACGGATGGCACTGCTTGAGATACGTAAAAAATTAAATTTAGCTGAGAAAGGACATAAATTACTTGAAGAAAAAAGGGATGCTTTAGTTGAAAAATTCTTTAAAATAATTGATAAAAGAAAAGAACTGCATTCTGAGGTTAATAAAGACATAAAAGAGGCATTTGAGTCTCTTATTCAGGCTCAGATGATAGTGGGAGAAGAAAGAATAGAGGAATTATCAGATTTAACTGAGGACCTTGGATATATTTCTTTAGTTAAAGAAAATATTATGGGTGTTAAAATTCCTAATGTTGATACAAGTAATTTGAAAAAGGATTTATCTTTTAAATATGGTTTTTTAGAAACATCAGCAAAATTTGATGATGCCCAAAAAAAGTTCAAAGAGCTTGTATTAAAACTAGCTAATCTAGCTGATCTTGAAAGTAGTGTACAATCTTTATCAGGTGAAATTGAAAAAACTAAAAGAAGAGTAAATGTTCTTGAAAATAATTTAATACCAAAATTAAAATCTACTAGAAAATATATCGAAATGCAATTAGAGGAAAGAGAAAGAGAGGATTTTGTTAGAAGAAAAAGAATTAAAACAATTCTTGAAGAAGAATAAGGATATGTTATGTCAGATTTAGAAGATGATCCAATACTTGGTCGTTTTTTTGATACACCTGAAAAAAAAGCTAAATGGCTTTATAGAATTAGAATTTTTTATATCCTGTGGATATTGTTTGTTGTAATTGGCATAATTTCTCTTCTTGTATGGTATTTTTTAAAATACTAAGAAATATGCTTTCTAAATCTTGTTATATTGTATGAGACTTGGATCGATAAGACTTGGGTCAAACCACTTAGCACTTTTTGTACCTTCACCTTTGTGAAGCCACATATCAGGCGTTCCAGGTTTTTTTTGATTTAACTGCCCATAGTACCAACCAACGTTTATTTCTTCTTGTGTAATATCTGAACAAGTTTGACAAACTATATCAGAGATAAGATTAGGGTCAACCCACATAGCGCTCAATGAATCTCCACTAACATGAATCCATGTATCTGCTGTTCCTGGCTTTTTTTGGTCGATAAATCCCCAATACCATCCTGTGTCTATTTCTTCTTGTGTAACATCTGAACAAGTTTGGCAAATTGAACTATTGTTAGGCTTTTCAGATATATTATTATAATAACTAATGATTCCAGCACATGCCAAAATTGATACTACTGTAATTATCAACAGTTTTTTTCTGATGTTTCTAGTTTTTTTTGTTATCATATTATCACAAACTAATATTATAAGCTAAATTATATTTAAATTAACGGAAATTGTTCGGAAAAAACCAAATAGTCCTAAAAATTTTATTTTACGGCTGGGAATACTGCGCGGTCTGAAGCGATAGCGTAAGACCCG
>CAZWYI010000028.1:0-29277 GCA_964638155.1 uncultured Thermoplasmatales archaeon
GAGTTGAAAATATGAAAGAGATAAATAAGCGAAATAATATTCGTACTCCACAAAATATTTGACTTATTTTGTAAAAAGCTTAACGTCAATAATTACGAGTTTTTATAGTAACATTATTAAATATACTGACAATAATACAGTTATTGAAAAGTCATGAAAACACTAGTTTTAAACGTGGATCGAGATGATGATTTTGGGAGAAAGGCAAAGGTAAAAAGTCCTATAATTGGTATTAACGATAATTTAGAAGCAGCACATAAATTAGGGCAAAGTGATCCCGAAGATTCTGATTTAAATGCAATATATTATGCAATTTCAATTTATAATAAACTAAAAAAAGAAAATAAAGATGTAGAAATAGCTTCTATTTGCGGTCATATACGTGTTGGTATAAAATCAGATGAAATACTTTCCAACCAACTAGAAGAAGTAATAAAACAATCAAATGCTACTGATGTTGTTTTAATTTCAGACGGAGCAGAAGATGACTATATTCTACCTATAATTCAATCTCGGATAAAAATAACAGCTGTTGAAAGAGTAGCTGTAAAACAAAGTAGGGAACTTGAAGATACCTATTATCGTTTTATAAAAATACTTGAAGATGAAAAAGTACTAAAACAATTTGTTTTACCAATAGCACTAGTTCTAATTGTATGGGCTTTCTTTGTACTTTTTGATATGGCTGCCAGCGGCTTTGGGGCAATACTTCTAACTTTAGGTGTTTATCTATTGGTAAGATGCTTCAAATGGGAAAAAAACATTGCTTTTATGTGGGAAGAAATTAAATCAGGCTTTCTTACAGGAAAACTATCTATTTGGACCTATTTTATAGCAATTCTAATAATTATAGTTAATGCTTTCTTTGCCTATAACTTAACCATAGAGCAGAATTTTGCCTCTGACTCAAATTTTATACCAACATTCTTTTTTTTATATAACATGGTATGGGGAATTGTTATAGCAGGATTAATAGCAATATTTGGAAGGGTAGTTGATGTCTATGTCAGAGATAAAAAATCTGCATGGGTATACTGGATTGCACCGTTTTCACTGTTTGCTTTTGGTTTTATATCCTCAGCTCTATTTGAAGCATTATACAAATCTTTATACAACTGGCCGGAAAACTTTGATATAAATCCATTTCTAACAGTAAAATTTATATTCTATTCTGCAACAGGTATTCTAATAGCTTTGATAGGTGCTATTACCTATCATTACATAAAAGAAATACATAGTATAGATGAAAAAGAAATAAAAATAGAAAAAGAAACAAAAAATATTGCAGAAGAAAGCTAGATATGTTATATAAAAAATGGAAACCATTTTACAAACAAATCCTAAATGATTTTAATTTTGAGTATAAAAATGACATTGAATCAGCAAAATTATTAGATAATTTACTTTCTGAAAAAAACATATTTTCAATTAAAGAATTAGAAAAAAATATTAAGGGTAAAAAAGTAGCTATTTTTGGTGCGGGTTCATCTTTAGAAAATTCAAAATATTACTTAAAAAACGAATTGAAGAATTCTATTAAAATTACTGCAGATGGAGCAACATCCTTTCTTTTAGAAAATAAGATAATACCAGATATTATAGTTACGGATCTTGATGGAAAAATTTCAGATCAAATTCAGGCAAATAAAACAAAATCTTTGATAGTAATTCATGCACATGGGGATAACTTTGATAAAATTAAAAATTATTTGCCAGAATTTAAGGGAAAAATAATTGGTACAACTCAAACAAATCCTAAGGATTTTAAAAATCTATACAACTTTGGAGGGTTTACAGATGGAGATAGAGCTGTATTTTTAGCAGATCATTTCAAAGCAAAAAAAATATATCTTTTAGGATTTGATTATGAAAATAAAATAGGAAAATACTCTTTTTCAGATAAAAAAAATAGGAAAATTAAATTAAGGAAATTAAAATGGTGTAAAAAATTAATCTCAGAATTACAAAAGCAACTCCCTAATATAAAATATTTATAGAAAAGATATTCGGGAAATTTAATAAATAGAAACTTATTGCATAGCTCTTAATTATGTTGACGTGGATAGATGGACTACTTATATTTATAGCAATACTCTTAGGATATCTTTTTACTGTATTAATTTTACATAAAAAAGGAATTTTAGAAAAATATAATATATCACTATTTGGTCCAGCTTTGTTACTTAAAACAAAAAAAGGATTAGGTTTTTTAAAAAGAATTTCAAAAAGAAAAAGATTTTGGAAATCATATGGAAATTTTGCAATAATTCTGTGTTTTATATTGATGATTCTTGTAATATACTTATTTATTTGGAATGTTGCAACCATGATAGACCTTGATTTAACTCCCACTCAAAAAGAAAATCTGCCTGGCCCTGAATATGCTTTGCTTCTCCCTGTAATAAATCCAATAATTCCACTTGAATATCTATTTTATGTAATAGTTGCTTTAGTTGTTGCAATAATTGTGCATGAATTTTCGCATGGAATTCTTACCTTTGCAGGAGATTTAAAAGTTAAATCTATGGGTATAATGTATCTTATTATACCAATAGGTGCTTTTGTCGAACCTGATGAAGAACAGTTAAAAAAAACAGATATAAAAAAACGCTTGCGGGTTTTTGCTGTTGGACCAATGGCAAATTTTGTAGTTGTTTTAATTGCTCTTCTTCTTTTTTCTTTTGTTTTTTTAGGAGCAGCACAACCTGTCGCCGATGGTGTTGTAATAATTTCAACTAGTGAAGATTCACCTGCTTATGAATATGGTTTTGAACCTGGTATGATTATTACATCGATAAATAATTCAACTATAACAAGTTATAATGATTTTTTTGTAGTTATGAATAATACTAGATCTGGTGAAGAAATAGAGGTTGAATATTATTGGAATGGATTTAATACAAAGTTTGTAAACTTATCTGATAAATATGAAGAGTATGAAAAAAGAAACCCTCAATATAATAATGAATCCTTTATGGGCAAAGGGTATTTTGGTATATATCCTGGGTCACATGATATTTTTTTATCTGTTCTTAAAAATCCATTTGGATATAATATAAAAGATCGGTTCATTTACGTTATGACTCTTCCAGTTATGGGAGCTCTTGAAGGATATAATCCAATAACATATCCTTTCACAGAATCATATGAAATCACAGGTCCTCTAAATGTTATTCCTAGTTCAATTTACTGGGGCATCGTAAATATCATATATTGGATTTTCTGGCTTAATCTAATGGTAGGTCTATTTAACGTTGTACCAATGATTCCATTAGATGGAGGATACTTATTTAATGACTATGTCAAACTAGCAATAAAAAAATTAAAGAAAGGGATTTCTCAAGAAAAACTAGATAAAATAGTTGGAAATATTTCACTTGTAGTTTCACTGACAGTTTTATTTTTAATAATATTCCCTTTTATCTTTAAATATATCTAAAAATTAACTAGAATGAATATGTTTTTTTTCTTCTTTAATACTTATTTTACAAGGGGTTGGAACTTTCATACCTGCTTTTCTGAGAGCGTTTTTCCCTAAATCAATATTTTCTTCTTTTGTTTCAACAGTCATAATGATTTGATTTGGATCAACTCTTGCAGCAGTGCCAACGTTTTTTCCATAAGATGCACGCATTCCTTGACTAACACGGTCAGCACCTGCACCAGTTGCTTGTTTGTTTTCACGTAAAACAACATGAGGATAAATTCTGACCTTCAACCTATAATTTGCAGGTCCTATTTTTTTTTCTAATGTTCTGTTAGCAGTTATACGAGCAGATTCCAAAGCGGTATGTCTTATATGACATTTTTCTTCTGCTCTTAGTTCTATTTGAAAAGGAAAGTTATCTGTTCTATTTCCTAGCACAAACTGAGTAATACGAGGGTTAGGAACACCACCTAGATATTCTTTTCTAGTAGTCGGCTGTCCTCTAATATATCTGTACATACTACTTGGTTTTCGTGACATTTTAACACCTATGTTATCCTAAAGATAAGGAATTTGGAATGTATATCTTGTTTATAACTCTTTTTACTAAGTATTTACCTTATTTATATCTTTTTGATTACTGATTTGTTTTTCATAAATCAAATCACAAATTATTATAATGGAATTCCATTTCATTCTTAAATTAATGAAAAATAAAATAAAAATAGAAAAAATAAGCCATACTAACTTTAACAATTTTTTAGATTTAATAGATAGATTAGCTGAATATGAAAAGCTTTCTCCACCTGATAAAAAAGCAAAGATTAGACTTAGAAAGGATGGATTATCAGATAATCCCAAGTATGAAGCATATCTAGTAAAATTAAATGAAAAATATATAGGATATCTGATCTATTTTATGAATTATTCTAGTTTTCTAGCACTACCAATTCTATATATAGAGGATATATTTGTTTTAGAAAAATACAGAAAAAAAGGTATAGGTCAAAAATTGTTTGATTTTTGTGTTTCCAAGGCAAAAGAGAGAAACTGTGGAAGAATAGAATGGCATGTCCTTGAATGGAATAAACCTGGAATCAATTTTTATGAAAAAAACAATGCAAAACACTTGTCAAACTGGCTTTACTACAGATTAAAACAAGATCAATTTAAAGATTTTTTATAGATTGCTGAAAAGTTTCAAACTCTCCCACCAAAAGTATTTTATGATATTTATTTATTGATTTTTATATGAATAAAGGCTATTACCACATGATGGAAAATTATATAGCAGCATGTTCAAAAAAACTTGAATTAAATTGGTTTAATCTCCCTTTGTCTTGTTATGTTCAAATAAAGAGAAAAGATAACAATAAATCTAAGGTAAAACTGGTACGAAAACTAATTGATGAATATGGAAAAGACAAAAGTATAAATGAAATTATTATTGGTGTTAGAATATCATCAAAGAAAGGAATATTAAATCTAAAATTTCCAATTAATTTAAATCGAATCGAATATGTAAGGTTGTATTCCTTGATGATATCTGAAGGTTCATTTAAAACAGAATTTTCGTTAAATGTTCCTGAAAAAGAATTTCATCAGATATTTAAAAACTCACTTAAAACTATGATTTCCAAAGACATTTTTATCAAAAAAGATACCAACCACAATCACGAAAGATCAAGATCACCTGCAATAACAAGATATTTGATCCCTTTTACTAACCATCTTCCTTTAATTCTTTTTATAAATAAAATGTTTGCTAGAGAATATTTAAAAATTGCATTTGAGGCAGAAGGTGGACCGATTTTTAATTTAAAAAGAAGTAAGAAATATGTTAAACTGGCAAGAAACAGTTCCGTTACAAATCTTTTTGATGAGGCTGATTTGATAGAGGGAAAAAAAGTATTTGTTAAAGAGCTGAGAAAGTACTATCCAACAAAATATAAACAAATGCTTAAAAAACCAGATGATTTGATACTTGGTGAACATCTACTCCTAAAATATTGGTTTAATATTGACTCTACATTGTCTTTAGAGAATATTCGTCTTAATAAAGTGGGAAATAGAAAAGGCAAAATTAGTGCAAAATATGTTCTTTATATTTACAGTGGGGAAGATATTAAAAAATTTAGAGATGAAATAGGATTCATTACAAAAAATAAGAAGAATATTTGTAATGAAATGTTAGAAAAAATCCCTTCAAGAAAGAAAAAATATACTGCTTTAAATGTCATGAGGAATATTCAAAATGAAAATGTCTTTTCAAGAAAAGAGTATGTTCAGGAAATGAAAAAACTTGGATATGTATCTCCTCAAAAATTCCTATGGGACTATTGTAAGAATAAAAAGATTATTGAGAGGACTAAGCGAGGAGAGTATAAGCTACTTATCGATTAGTTCTATCTCTTTTAGGTCATAGATTCCATTATTTCTAAAAAATATCTTTTCTGCTTTTATTATTTTTAGTTTTTTATAAAATAGTGGGCAATCAACAACAAACGTTTCCGCTTCTCCTCCTTCAAATAATGGGTGAATTCGATACTTTTTTTCTATTTCTTTTAATTTTTCTAAGGATGTTCTATTAATTTTTTTGCCTAACCATTCTTTACCCAGGCCATCAGCAGCAACTGCTATTATAATAAGTTCAAATCTATTTTCTAAAAATTCATCCCAATATTTGTCAGGATTTATGTGCCACAATGGATTAAAACATTCAATTTTTAATTTATCACATATTTTTTGAATCCTTGAAGCTTGATAAACTGACTCAACTGCTCCTGTTATCACTGAATTTATTTGATATTTTTTAATTGCTTTTTTAATTGCACTTTCAAGATCATCTAATTCTTTTTCTTTCTTACCCTTGGTCTTTTGAACGAGCAAAGGAATATTCATTGCCTCAGCTTGTTTTTCAACTTTAGTAATTGAAGGTGTATGAAACATATAACTTTCTTTATTTTCTGAAAAAATAGAAATTAAACAAGAAATTTTGTGTTTTTTTTTCTTTATTAGATACGCTGAATAAACCGAATCTTTTCCACCAGAAAATAAAACACCGCATTTCATAAAGATACCTAATTAAAATTCTACTTAAAAACTTTTAAATAATAAAAAACCATTAGGCCAATTAACACTTGTTAAACGTGGGGTAATTAAGATGAGGAAAATATTAGCGATTCTAGTAGTAGGAATATTTGTCCTTAGTGGACTAGGCGCAGTTGCTATATCTGAAAGACAAACACAGTTGATATCTGAAAAAATAAAAATTTCAAATCCAAAAATTACTGAAAAAAATGAATTTATAAGCATAAATATAGAAGAATCAAAAACTGATTTACTTAGAGAAGGAAAACCTGTAATTCCAAAAATAAACAAGTTATATACATTTCCTTTTGGTACAAAGATAAACGATGTAACTGTAACTTTTGGAGAAACTTATGAAAAATCAATAGGTAAAAAAATTGAGCCTTCACCGGAACTAAAAATAGTTTCAACGCTTTACAAATCAAAAGAAAAAATTGAAACTGTAAATTATCAGGATATAGATACTTATCCCGAAAAAAAATTTAGTTATAGAGCTGGTGCAGGAATACAAAATGGAGAACATGTTGTATTTTTAAATGTGAATATTTATCCTGTTCAGTATCATCCAAATTTAGATAAAATAACATATAATAAAGAAGCTAATCTGGATATTAGTTATACAAAACCAAAAGAACCAGTTAATTTCTTGGATGAATATGATTTTTTGATATTGACACCATCTGAGTTTACATCTGAATTACAACCTTTAGTTGATTACAAAAATAATGATGGAATGTCTACTATAATGAAGACACTTGATGATATACCAAATAATGGTGTTGACATTCAAGAATCTATAAAATACTATATTAAGGATGCAATAGAGAATTGGGGAATAGAATATGTTATGCTTGTTGGTAGCTGGGTTGAACATGATGACGAGGAGCCCCAGTCTAGATTTGCAAAGTTTCCAATGAGAAAGGCATATATTCCCTCTGGAAGTTATGAAGATTGGTTCCCAAGTGATCTGTATTATGCGGATATATACAATTCAGAAGGACAGTTTTCAACCTGGGATGATAATGGAAATGGTAAATATGCTGAGTTCAGAGGATTTTTAAGTGATGCAGATTCCATGGATTTATATCCAGATGTGCACCTTGGAAGGCTTCCTTGTACCTCTAAATCAGAAGTTTCAGTAATTGTTGATAAAATAATAAATTATGAAGAACATAACAAAATGCTAAATAAAATTGTACAAATCGGTGGAGATACATTTCCAGGAGATTCTGAAAATATCAACGAAGGAGAATTTGCAAATGAAGAGGTTCTTTTAAATCTACCAGGATACAATTCAATAAGATTATGGGCATCTCAAAGTAATGGCGCAAGTGAACTTACAAAACAAAATATAGCTAATGGATTCAAGGGAAATGTTGATTTTGTAGATTTTTCAGGACATGGAAGCTATGCGAGCTGGGCAACCCATGCACCAGCAGATGATAAAACATGGCTACCACCAAAGACTACATTTTCACCTTATACTGGATGGCTATATCTTGATTATGATTTATTCATGGTAAATAACGAGTACAAACATCCTGTGGTTGTGTTTAATGCATGTTCATGCAGTAAATTTACAGAATCTGAAAAATGCATAAGCTGGAAATCAATTAATGGAAAATACGGCGGTATAGCTTCCTTTGGAGCTAGTGGAATAGGATACGGCAGCGGAGGTAGAAACGAAACAGAAAGAGTCTGGGGCTGGATGGAAGTAAATATTTTCAAAGGTATTTACAACGACAAAGTGCTTGGAGATGTATGGTCAAATTGTCTCACAGAATATACTAGCAGTTTTATTGAGGATAAACCAGAGGTGACAGACTATAAAACAGTTGTTGAAATGACAATGTTTGGAGATCCCACACTTGCAATTGAAGATGGTAAAGATCCAAAAACTAAAACTGTTGATATAACACAAATAAACTCTGTTTTAGAAAGAATAATAGATAAATATCCAAAAATCGAATGGGTGTTTAAAATTCTATTAAAGCTTTTTTAAAACAAATTTTTTTATTTTTTATTTTTAAATATTCTTAGATTAATTAGATAGGATTTTTTAAATGGAAAATCCCAAATTGATTTTTTTAATGATACATGGCTATTAATTTGTAGTATACCGTCTTTTTTATCGTCAGATTCTAAATTAATATAATAAAAACAAGCGCTATTTTTTTCTATTTTAGAATCAATCTTATTATTAATAGGAACTCTTTTTCTAACAATTACTACTTTATTCCTTCTTTGTTTCTTACTTTCAACAATTTTATATGCCTTATTATCTATTTTTTCTAGATTTAAAGCTTTTATCTTTAAGAATAAAATATGATTTATTCTTTTTAAATAATTTATTATATTTCTAAATTGGATTTTTGTTTTTTTAAATATCTTTTTTAATAATATTTTGACTGATATTTTTTTATTGCTTTTAATAGAGATTTTTTTTATTTTTAAATTAAGCTTTTTGTTTTTTTTACTTTTTTTATTATTTTTTTGAACTATTTTATCTCCTAATTTATTTAATTCTTCAAACTCGCTTTCATTCAAAAATAATTACCTCGACTTTATTTTAGGTTCATTCCTTTTTATACTCTTTCAAAGTTCCTTCTTCTGTCTCTTCAAATAAAGGTATCTGTTTAGGTCTAGTAAATACAAATTTCTTTTCTCCCATCGTTTGCATCCTCTATAAAAAAATTGAATACAAATTGTGTTTAAAAATTGTGCGATATATTCAAAAATTTTTTTATACACTATTTTTTTAATTTTATGTAGGTAGTTATGTATGTATTTATGTAGGTAATTATCCATGAGTAAATAATTTTATAAATAATGAATCATATCTCTCATATGGACGGGATGCAAGAAGAGAATAATAAAACTGGGTTAGAGTCTTCTCTCGATATAAAGAGACCTCTTATAATTCGAGCTCTAAGGAGAAGTAATGTTAGAAGAAAGATTACCAAATATCTTTTTGATATAAGCCCAAGTAGTAGTTATACTTCTGAGATTGCATATAATGTAAAGACAACTCCGACGAATGTGATAGGTGCTATTAGGGGTATGGAATCCAGATATAAAAGTGAAGAATCTCTTGTAGAATTAGGTCTCGTCGAAGAAAAGAGCGGCGGTAAGAATATTAGACTTTATAGTTTAACTTCTTTTGGAAAAGAGGTTTTACAAAGATTAAAAGATTAATAAAATACTTATTTCTGTCTTTTAGCTAATTGTTCTTGACTGTAGTATTTTCTTTTACAGTTAGGACATATAATTGGTGATTCTTTTGAACTGCGTACCCATCGGTGTCCACAAAATGGACAATTTTCTCGTTTCATCTTTTCCCCGCAAAATGAATATAGTTGTGTTTGTTTAAAAATATAACTGTTATTTTTTAAATTTTATCCTTCGTTTTTAATTAATGCCGTTATGTCATTTTGACATTATTTATAGAATGATTTAAATATTATAATTAACAGAGTATATCCTAAAAATTTGAGTAAAAATCTTAGAAAATGTTTGTGAGGAGAATAAAGTGAAACTAAAAACTAAAAAATATACCTTAAAAAAAACTTACTCTTTTATTATTACAATAATGATTTTTTTTTCTGTTGTATCAACATTATCAATTGAACCAAGTGCAGATATTCCTAAGCCACCATATAAGGAAGTAGAGTATGACGATAAGGATTCTGATGGTGATGGTGTTGGTGACAATTCTGATAATTGTCCTTTTATTTCAAATCCCGGTCAGGAGGATTTTGATTCTGATGGTATTGGAGATGTTTGCGATTCTGATGATGATGGTGATGGTTGGTCTGATGTTGATGAGGAGTATTATGGTACTGATCCTTTAGATTTAGATGATTATCCATTATTTGCGCCTGTTATTGGTGATATTCCTGATCAAACTATTATTGACTCTGAGAGTTTTACTTCTATTTGTTTGGATGATTTTGTGAGTGATGCTGATGATAGTGATAGTGAGTTAGAATGGAGTTTTAGTGGTAATAGTAGTATTTCTGTTTATGTTGTTGGTACTGGTGGTGGTGATCCTCCTTCTAATGTGAGGTATGCTCAGATTTTTTATCCTAGTGGTTGGAGTGGATGTGAGACTGTTACTTTTACTGCTACTGATCCTAGTGGTCTAAGTGATAGTGATAGTGTAAAGTTTACTGTTATAAATGCTGATGATTTAAGTTTTGATATCTCAATTGATAAAAGTTTTATTTTTGGAGAGTCTATCCCTGTTACAGCGACGCTTTTAAATAAAGGAGATTATTCAATAAAAGTTACTGATTTGCATCCATATGGAAACGGTCATTTTATTATAACAGACCCTAGTGGTGAGAATCTTTCTTATTTAGGTCCTATTGGGTATTTACATGAGCCAATTATTTTAAATCCTGGAGAATCGGTTCAAATAAATTTGGATATTCAAGAAATGTTTGGATATATTGAAGATAATTTTGATACTCAAAATCTTTCACCAGGTATTTATGATATACAAGGTGTATATTCATCTAGTGAGTCTCATCCGCCAGTGTCAGATGGATATGATTGGGATGGTACTTTAGAAGTAAGTTTGGAAACGCAGATTTACGAATTTACAATAAATGAGGCTGTTGTTTTTCATCCTCCTGTTGCTGTTGATGATATTGTTACTATTGATGGTGATGAGTATAATATTAAAATTGATGTTTTAGATAATGATTATGATCCTGATAATGATTCTATTAAAATAGTTGGTTGTACTGATGGTATTTATGCAGGTACTTCTTTTGATGAGGATTTTGTTTATTATCGTGTAGATATACCTATATCAGATAGTGTTTCTTTTGTAGAGATTGATGATAAGTTTTCTTATGAGATTAGTGATGGTAATGGTGGTTTTGATAATGGTACTGTTTTGGTAAATGTTGTTGATGAGGAGTATCCTCCTGTGGTTGGTGATATTCCTGATCAAACTATTATTGACTCTGAGAGTTTTACTTCTATTTGTTTGGATGATTTTGTGAGTGATGCTGATGATAGTGATAGTGAGTTAGAATGGAGTTTTAGTGGTAATAGTAGTATTTCTGTTTATGTTGTTGGTACTGGTGGTGGTGATCCTCCTTCTAATGTGAGGTATGCTCAGATTTTTTATCCTAGTGGTTGGAGTGGTAGTGAGACTGTTACTTTTACTGCTACTGATCCTAGTGGTCTAAGTGATAGTGATAATGTTACTTTTACGGTTAAAAAGTTAAATGAAGATGCAAAATTTGTTTATCAATTTAAAGAGGGTTGGAATTTAATCACATTACCATTAAATGTTACAGATAGTAGTTTTTATTCATTATTCCAAGATTTGATAGATAAAGATATGATGTTACATTTTTGCTATGGTTGGGATTCAGTTAGTCAAACATATGTAGTTGTTGATTCTCTTCAACCTGGATATGGTTATTGGGTTTATCTATATCAGAATACTACTTATGAACTATCTGGGACAGAATTAACAGATAACTTGGTAATAAACATTGAAGTTTCAGATAATCTACTTGGCTGGGTTAATAGTTTAAATGTGACTGCTAAACAAATCTGTCAAAGTATACAATATTGTGAATCTATTAGTATACCTAATGATACAATAGATGATTTTGATGATATTGAATATACTACTTATACTGTTGGTGAATCGCAAAATAATTTTGAGGTAGTTCAAGGCATGGGATTTTGGGTATGTGTAAGTCAGTCAAGTGAATGGAATGTTTCTGAATCGGCAGAAGAAATAAATGTAAATGAAGAAAATATTTTTCCAGTAGCTGATGCAGGTGGACCTTATATTGGGTATGTAAGTGAAACTATTCTTTTCAATGGATCAAAAAGCTACGACCTTAGTGGTTTTATAGTAAATTACACTTGGAATTTTGGTGATGGAAACATTGGATATGGTATCTTAATAGAACACAGTTACTCAGATGTTGGAGATTATATTGTCAATCTTACAGTAACTGATAATAATGGTTTAGTTGATCATAATCTAACTTATTCAAGGATTACAAAGAAAGAAAAGCCATCTGTAGGCAATGGTAAGACTCATTCCGGTTCAAACAATTATGTTCCACCAAACTTAATTCCAAATGAATTTGAAGGCGAAGAATCTATAGATTCTGATGAAACAGAGGATGAAGAAGTATTAGATGAACCTTCTCAAGAAAAAATAAACAATCCACCTGTTGCAAAAGCATCAATCAATAAAGAAGAATCAGAGAAAAATTGTATTATTTTTGATGCATCAAAAAGTATTGATCCAGATGGGGACGAACTGCTATACCGGTGGAACTTTGATGACGGAGAAGTTACGTCTTGGTATTCAAATCCAAAGATAGAACATGTTTATGATAACGAGTTTGAAGGTACAAAAAATTTCGAGGTTAAACTAGAGGTTTTTGATGGAAAAGAAATTGATACTGTTACAGTACAAATTCCAATAAAAGGTGTATCGGTAGAGAAATTAGAAGGAGAAATAAAGAATTCTGCTAAAAAAAGCTTTGTTCCGTTTTTGCTGAGCTGGTGGTGGGTTATATTAATCTGGTTAATATTTGCATTAACTTTATTATGGTTTATCTGCAACAAAAAGAATATTAATAAAAATAATAATCTTGAATACATTACAGATTTATATAAAAAACCAAAAAAACAAGCTATTTTATCGTTTTTTAACAGATTTTTTTCCTTTTAAAAAATTTAATTTTTTTTTAATTATGTTTCCACTTAAACTCTACTTTTTTATAATGAGGTGGAACATATCTTCCATTTTTTGTTTTATAACCTTCTATAGGCTCATATTTAATTCCATACTCGCCAATTTTACTGTGTTTATGTTTCATTAATATATCACTCCTCCTTTCATCTTTACCATGCTAAATTTTTAGCAAATATAATCTTTGAAATTTATGATATTTAAAATTAATCTGTAAAAATGTCAAAAAATAATTTTTTCAAACACAGTTTATTTCACATCAACTTTTATGAAAATTATATCATCTAAATTTCCTTTTAATATATCGCCAGTTTTAATCTCAGAAATCCCCTCTGGTGTACCGGTCATTATTAAATCCCCCTTATCTAAGGTCATAATGTTTGAGACAAAACTTATTATTTCTTCTATAGAATAAATCATATGTTTTGTATTTGATTTTTGACGTATTTCTCCATTTACTTTTAATGAAATATCAAGATTATTAGGGTTAGAAACATTCTCTTTTAAAATTATATTGCTTATAGGTGCAAAAGTATCAAAACCTTTTGCAATACCCCAGGGCCATCCATTCTTTTTTGCTTCTGATTGGATATCTCTTGCTGTGATATCAAGTCCTAGAAGATAACCTAAAATATGATCTTTTGCTTTATTTATCGGAATATTTTTTCCTTTCTTACCAATAACAATTCCTAGCTCTAACTCATGGTGTACCTTTTTTGAGATGGAGGGAATAATTATGGTTTCACCACTAAAAATTACTGAACTTGCTGGTTTAAGAAATAATAATGGTTTTTTTGTAACATTTGCATTCATTTCTTTTGCATGTTTTTTGTAGGTTCTTGCAAGGCAAATAAATTTTCCAATCTGTAGTTTTTTATTTGTTTTTTCTTCAAACTTGTAATATTTCATAAAAAAGTGAATAGTTCATTTTTTATTAAATATTTCAATGGATTTTTTTATTATATAAAAAATTTCTTTAATATCTTGTTGTTACCCGTATGGGGGTTCTTATGGAATTCATACCAAATTCAAATTTAAAAAAAGAGATGCTTAAAGAAATCGATCTTAAAAATATCGATGATTTATTTTCTGATATTCCAAATAACATAAAAATTAAAGAATTAAATCTTGAAAATGGTTTATCTCAAATTCAAACAGAAGAAAAACTTCGAGATATTTCAAATAAAAACAAATCATTTCACGAAATGATAATTTTTACAGGGGGAGGAATAAAACCTCATTTTATTCCAAGTGTTGTTAAATATCTCAGTTCCAGAGCAGAGTTTTTTACAGCATATACCCCTTATCAGTCTGAGGCAAGCCAGGGTTTTTTACAGGCTATGTTTGAGTATCAAAGTATAATAGCAGAGTTAACCGGCATGGATGTAGCAAATTGTTCTTTATATGATGGTGTTACAGCACTTTCTGAATCTGCTTTGATGTGTTCTCGAATAAACAAAAAAAATATTTTTATGATACCTGAAAATATTTCAAAAGAAAAAAAATCTGTTTTAAAAAATTATTGTAAAGGCCCAGGAATAAATATAAAGGAGGTAAAATATGATAGAGACACCGGTCAAATAGATATTGATGATTTAAAGAAAAAAATTAGTAAAGATGTATCTGCATTGTATATTGAAAACCCTAATTTGTTTGGAATTTTTGAAGAAAAAGTAGATGAGATAAACAGTATCGTAAAAGAAAATAATGTACTTCTTGTAACTGGGGTGGATCCGATATCACTTGGAATTATTAAAAACCCAGGTGAATATGATTCAGATATTGTAATAGGTGAAGGCAGTTGTTTTGGTAATCCTGTTGATTATGGCGGGGCAACTCTTGGATTATTTGCATGTAAAAAAAAGTTTTTAAGACAGATGCCTGGGAGAATAATCGGTCTTACAAAAGATGAGGATAACAAAAAAGCTTTTTGTATGGCTCTTCAAACCCGTGAGCAACATATTAGAAGAGGTAGAGCTACTAGTAATATTTGTACTAATGAAGGCTTATGTGCACTAGCTGCATGCATTCATCTCTCTTGGCTTGGTGCAAGTGGCTTTAACAAACTTTCAAAAGAAAATTTTGAAAAAGGGCACCTTCTTTTTGAAAAAATCTCAAAACTTGATGGGTTTAAACCAGTTTTTTCTTCGCAATTTTTCAATGAATTTGTAATAAAATACCCTAAAGATGTAACACAAATAAATCAAAATCTTCTTAAAAAAAATATACAAGGCGGAGTAAATTTAGAAAATGATTTTTCAAACCTTAAAAACTGTATGTTACTTGGTGCAACTGAAATTCATAGATTAAGTGATATAGACAGTTTTATAGATGCTTTGAGGGAGGTCTAAAAAAATGTATAGATCTGCAAAATTTGAAGAACCATTACTAAACAAGCTTGAAACAAAACATGAAAAAATCGAAAAATATGATAAGATACCAGAATCCTTAGTTAAAAATAAAGCTTTAAAAATCCCAAATCTTGATGAGACTCAGGTTGTAAGACATTTCCATAGATTAAGTCAGATGAATTATGGTATAGATAATGGAATCTATCCACTTGGAAGTTGCACTATGAAATATAATCCTAGGATATGTGAAGAAATTGCAAGTTGGGAAAAATTTTCCTGTACTCATCCTAGTCAGGATTTATCAACTGTTCAAGGTAATCTTCAAATAATGTTTGAACTAGAAAAAATGCTTTGTGAAATAACAGGAATGGATTATTTTTCTCTACAGCCTGCAGCTGGTGCACATGGAGAATTTTTAGGAATGCTTCTTACAAGAGCTTTTCATGAACATAACAATGATAATAACCGTAATGAAATAATTATTCCAGATACTGCACATGGAACAAATCCAGCTAGTGCAACTATGGCTGGTTTTAAACTAACCGAGATTCCATCTAACAAAAATGGAAGCGTAGATTTAGAGATACTTGAAAAAACACTATCAGATAAAACAGCTTGTTTTATGCTTACAAATCCAAATACTTTAGGCATATTTGAAGATGATATTATTGAAATTTCAAAATTGGTTCATAAATCCGGGGCTTTATTATATTATGATGGCGCAAACATGAATGCTATTATGGGAAAGGCCCGACCTGGAGATATGGGTTTTGATATTGTTCACTTGAATCTTCATAAAACTTTTTCCACTCCGCATGGTGGAGGAGGACCTGGTAGTGGCCCTGTTGGTGTGAAAACTAAACTTGAAAAGTTTTTGCCTGTACCGCGCATCGCAAAAAATAGAGATGGAAAATATAATTTTGATTATGATGCATCTGATTCTATTGGTAAAATAAAAGGATTTTATGGAAATTTTAGTGTTATTTTAAAAGCATATATCTATATTACAATGATGGGAAAAAAAGGGTTAAAAGAAGCATCTGAGGTGGCTGTTTTAAATTCAAATTACTTAAAAGAAAAGCTTGTTAAAAGTAAAAAATATGAAATGCCATATAAAAAACTTAGAAAACACGAGTTTGTTTTAAGCTGTGAAAAATTAAAAGATAAGAAAAATATAAGAGCTCTTGATATAGCAAAAAGACTTCTTGATTATGGTCTTCATCCACCTACAGTATATTTTCCATTGATAGTTAAAGAGGCCTTAATGATAGAGCCAACTGAGACTGAGTCAAAAAGAGATCTAGATAAATACATAGACACACTAGTAAAGATTGCAGATGAAGACCCAGGCGTTTTAAAAAATGCACCACAGAATACTCCTGTAAAAAGAGTTGATGAAGTATCTGCAACAAAAAATCCTATTCTTACATGGGATATGATTTAATCTTCTTCAGTTTCCATTAATGTAAAAATTATTCCAATTATACCTGGTATAATTAATACAATTATCAGAGAATAAATGCCTATATCATACCATACTCCGTATCTTATTCCCCAGTATATATAAAAAAGCAGTCCAGAAAGTAATAATAATATTGAAAATGTTGTATATATATTGTATTTTTTTAAGTTTAACTTTATCATTATCTCATTCCTCTTAATTATATTGTAATATAGCTTTTATTTTGGTAATTACTATCCCTTCTTTAAATTTTTTATTTAATATTAATAGTTTTTATTTTGGATGGGGGCACTGGGATTTGAACCCAGATCGGCGGGTCTCTTCTGTAGGTCATCGCTCCAGTTAATCATCATAATATCAGATGACCCATTTCTAATCATTCCATAACTGGAGCCCACAATGATGCCGGGTTACACCATGCCCCCATAAAACAAATAACCTATTTCCTTCTGCTTCTTTTTTCCCGTCGCATTCTCTTTTTTCGCCATTTCCAGCGCATTTTATGTTTTTTTTTCCATTTTCTTGAACTTCGTTTCATTTTTACTTTTCCTCTAATTTTACATCTTGCCCTAAACAAATCCCCATATATAATAATTTAGGAAAAAACTCATTAGTTTTTACTATGTAAAACAAAAAGATAAATAAATAATCATTACATTCAAATACTAGGATGGCTAAAGACTCAAATTCTTATGTACTCAGACAAATTTTACTATCTTTGTACCATGTTGCTGGTAGAAGAACAACTAATAGTTTTGCGGCAAAAGTTATCGGATCTATAATTAAAACTCTTCATCAAAAATATCCTTTCTTAAAATATGTAACAATTAATGATAGGGGGCTTCTTATTGAAGATGAAGTTATTGCTATTTCACCTGAAATAAATTCCATAGTAAAAAAAGAAGTAGGTAAAGCCGTAGAAGCAATTGTTAGAATTGTTTACATGGATATAATCGGTAAAGCAGGCCTTTTTTTTATTTCAGAAATTAAAAAACGTGCGGGTGATGAACTAATAACAAAATTACGTGAGTATGGAGTTGATCTGGCTACCCTTCAGATTGAGCAGCATTATCTTTACAGAAGCAGAGAACGTAAGAAACGTAAAGCAGGAAAAAAACCATATGGTGATGTTAGTCTCTTGGGTTACACTTGGAATAATGTAAGTTCTTGGAAATATGATCCTAGTAAAAAGGTATGTGTTTTGTATAATGAAGAAGGTGAAGTTTTAGATAATCTTCATTTAGAAAATATTATTGAAGGCTATGTGAAAAACCTCTCTGATGGACCTGAAGAGATACCAGAAGATCTTGAAGAAAAATTTGATTTAAAAGAAAAAGAATATGAACTTTTAAAAATGCTTCATACTAGAGATATGGATTCAGATACAGCAATACATACTTTACATGTTTCTAAAGATGAATTTGAATCAATGGTAACAAGACTTTTACAACATGAACTTCTTCAGTACAGCTCGTTTAATGTAATAGAGCTCACTGAAATTGGCATAAGCTATATCTCGAAAAGAGAAAAACAAAGCGTTGAAAAACCTTCACTATAATTTATTTTGTTTTTTATCGATCCATATATATTTGCATCTATCACAGTACCAGCATAATGAAACCCATTTTTGTTTTCCATGTTTTGGATTTATATGTCTGTACAGTCTTACTAGTTTTTTGCCACATTTTGAGCATTTTTCGTTTAGTTTTTCATCATATTCTTCATGGCCTATCTTATACATCAGTGTCTCTGCTGCAACATTATAGGTATAACCACATTTAGTACATAACCATGCAGTTGGAATCCATGATCTCTTTTTATTAAAGCTTTTATTTTGGTATAGTTTAACTGCTTTTGACCCACATTCGGGGCATTTCTTTTTAATTTATACCACCATTCCATAAATTTATTTTTTCATATCAACAACCATCTTGTGGATGTATGGAAGTTTTATATGAAAAGTACTTCCTCTTCTTATTTTACTTTCTACCCATATGTCTCCATTATGTTTTTTTATTATTTCTTTACATATAAAAAGACCTAAACCTGTTCCTTCGTTTTTTCTGTCATCTCCGGTATAGGCCTGGTAAAACTTGTTAAATACTTTTTTTACTTCGTTTTTACTTATTCCAATTCCAGTGTCCTCTACTATTATGTGAATATTATCTTTTTCTTTGAATGCCTTTATTCCTATGTGTCCATTATCAGTAAATTTAATAGAATTTACAAATAAATTTTTAAGAACCTGCGAGAGTCTATATCTATCTCCCATGATATTTGGTAAATCATCTGATATTTCTGCTTTAAATTTTAATCCTTTCTTTTTCACAGCAGGTTTCATATCTTCAACTATTTCATTAATTATTTTTAATGTATCTAATTTCTCCATGTCAAATCTCATAGTATCTGTATCTAGCCTTGAAACATCTAGGATATCATTTACTAATCTTAGGAGTCTTTCAGCATTTCTTAGGCTTACCTTGGCCCATTTTTTTATGTGTTCGCTAGTCTTTTCATCTGAGATTATTAAATCTAGATAGCCTTTAATTGGTGTAACTGGTGATTTAAGTTCGTGTGCTGCAATATTCATAAATTCTGTTTTTAATCTCTCTGATTTTTTAAGTTCATCTTCTACTTTTCTCCTCTCTGTTATATCTCTTATGGTGCATACTATTCCTGAAAATTTACCATTTTTTTCAACAGGCGACATATTAACTTCTATTGGCATAATCTCATTTTCTGGAAGAGCTAGCTCAAGTTCAACATTTTCAATTTTTTCTTCTTTCTTTCTAGTATCAAGGAAAAGTTGTTGGAAAAAATAAACTGAGTCATCTGATAAATAATCCCTGAATAATGTTGCTAAAATCTTACTTTTTCTTCTTTTTAGCATTTTTTCAAAAGAAGGATTTACATATGTTAGTCTACCCATTGGATCTATAGTTATTACGCCATCCGCAGAAGTTTCAGCAAGTACTCTATATCTTTCTTCAAGTCTTACTAGTTCATTCCATGCTCTTTGCCTTTGAGTTATGTCTCTCCCGCGTATTATAAGTCCCTTTATTTGATCATTGTATCTAATGGAATCTATTGAAAAGAGATACTGGTATTGATTTTCTTTTTTTGTCAAAATTTGAGTTTTATAATCAGATACTTTCTTTCCCAAAGAGGCATTTTTTATTGAATCTAAATGTTTTTCAATATCTTCTTTTCTGAAAATATTTTTAAGATTTGATATTTTTTTACCAATGATTTCTTCTTTATCAATATCTAATATTTCCAGAGCTGCATTATTTATATCAAGGATTATTTCATTTTCTAGATATATCAGAAAATCACTTGTTGCATTGAAAATATCTCTAAATTTTTTTTCTGATTCTGTTAGCTCCTTTGCAATCTTTTTACTTTTATATCTGTCTCTAAGATCCCTAATTATTATTATTTCTCCAACTACCTTGTTATTTTCGATTATTGTACTGCCATTTATTTCAGCAGGTATTATTTCTCCTTTTTTGGATATAACTTCAAGTTCATAAGGTGCTACATTTTCTCCTTTTATTCTTTTTTTAAAATTTTTCATCGATTTCTTTTTATACTCATCACTTAAGATATTTGTTTCATAAAATTTATTGTTAATCAGATCCTTTCTATTGTATCCCAGTATTTCTGATACTTTATTATTCAAATCTACAAATCTTCCCGTATTATCTAGTATTATTATGGGGTCCATTGCTGTTTCAAAGAGATTTTTATATTTTGTTTCTGACTCTTTAATATTTGTTATCTCTCTATCTATCCCCATCAAACCTATTATATTTCCCTTTTTGTTGTATCTTGGAATTTTTGTAACTGAAACCCAGTGTTTATTTCCGATACTGTCTGTTATTTGCTGAACCTTATTTATTATAGTTTTTCCTTTTTTCAAAACTTTTTGATCATCTTTATAGTTTATTTCTGCTTCTTCTTTATTATATAAATCAAAATCTGTTTTTCCTATTATTTCACTTTGTTTGTTATTTGTTCTTTCTGCCTTCGCCTTATTTGTTTTTATATATCTACTTTTTTTATCTTTAAAATAAATGCAATCTGGGATATTGTTCAATAGTGTCTCTAATAAATCTTGTTTTAAATCCAAATCATTTTTGATTTTTTTCTTTTGGGAAATATCATTAATTATACCTATCGATCCAATTGGTTTTCCTCTTGCCCCTTTTAGCATGCATAGTGATAATTCAACGTCAATTTCCTCTCCGTTTTTTCTAAGCATTTTTGTTTCCATTTTGTATTTCATGCCTTTTTGCCTGATGTTTTCAGACCGTATTTCGTCCCAGCTGTCAGGCGGGTATAGGGTGCTTACGTTTCTTAAGAAAAGGTCCTTTTCTGTCATTCCAAGTAATTTTTCTGTGTATTTGTTCCAGGAAATTATCCTCTCTTTTTCATCTGCTATAGTTATTCCTACAAAATAGTTTTCAAAAATTTTTTTATAGCTTTCTTCAAAATCTTTTATTTTTATTGAATCTAAAATATTATTGTCAGAATTTTCTATTAAATCTAGTAGATTGCTTTCTATCTTTTTTGCTGTTTCTTGGGATGATTTATAACTGGCGGTATCTGATTTAAGTAAACCTTTTTTTTCTTCTTCTCTAAGTGTTTTTACTATTTCAGGTTCATTCATTTTGAACCCTCAAAATATAAAAATAGTTTTTGTTTTTTATATATTGGAATAGTAAATCTTTTGCATCCCATGTTTCATCCCATTTTCAATATATGAAATACATTTTTGATATATTAATTATATGTTATACTGTAGCTGTCTGTTGTTTATGTTTAAAAAAAGAATATTATATATGTTGTGGTTTTGGTAATTTTATGGACTTTTTTGAGGTATATTCTGGTTTAAATCTTTTTATTTAGTCGAATAATGTAATAAAATAAAACCAAACATATTTATATCGAAAATTTTATTCGGAAAATCTGATGCAGGTGGACAAAGGTCACCTACTTCTAAAAGAATCTTCCCCCACTGACGAAGATTGTTTGAATAGTTATCTTTAGCTCCACCTGCATTATTTTACTAAATTTTTTGAATAAATCTATTTTAATTCTCATATATCAAAATTTTCTAAGATTTTAATGATAATACTTTTCCTAAGATTTAAACATTCAATAGTAGTTAAATGTATATGGATAGGCAATCTATAGTAGATATAAATATCTTGAAATATTTATTATATAATGAATATGCTATCTATACGTGCTATATATAGGGGTTTAAAAACTAATAGTTATTATTATTAATTGAGAGTGGGGGAAAGCTTATTTAATCATGCTTAAGATAAATTAAACTTGCTCCCAAATGGCCATAATAATTATCATTTTTCTCCCATTCTCTTTTTGTTATTTTTAAGATAAAATGTGATTATCCATTTTTAAAATATTTTGATTTATAATATTAAATTAGAGCAAGATAGTTTAATTTTTTTTTTTATAACTATTTTTTTCCTAATTTACAGAATTTTAAATACGTCGATACTGTCTGTGTCTCTTAATATTCCTTCTGAATATAGTTCAACTTTTATTGTATGTTTTCCAAATCCGGTAGCCCACCATGGATATTCATATGGAGAATTAGTGTCGTTTACTTGAAAAACGTCGTTTATGAGGAATCTAACTGTAAAATCATCTTCTCCTGTTACCTCTGCCCTAACGGTTATCGGCCCTACAATTATTGTCCAACCAAAAGGTAAGCTGAAAAATTGTGCACCTAGGGCATATAAATTTCCTTCAGCTGGGGTTATTATCTCAATTTCGTATTGGTAAGAATTGTCTTCATTTGTTTTTATATTATCATTATTCTTTTCTGCAAACTGTGTAGAAATAACTGTAGGAGAGATAAAGCATAGTAAAATACAAAAAACTATAATCGATAGTAAAATTTTTTTCATTTTTCACCTCCACCAAATCTGATTTTAGTACTCCCAATATTTTAAAACAATTAACGGTACTTAAAACAATATGAATAGGCTATCCATATTTTTTTACACTTTACAAAGTAACTTTTTTTACAATCTTTTTTGTTTTTTATCATTGATTGCCTTTGTAAAATTCACTTTTTCTTTTAGTATATTACTAATTGAACACCTAAATGAATATGGTTTTTGTAAAGTCTCAATTTCTCTGGAATAAACTTTCTGGTTTTTTTCTATTGATACATAATTTAATTTTAATATACTTGCAATAAAGTCTTTTGCTTCAAAGCATTCATTACAAAAATCCTCCATCGATAATTCCCTAGCCTCCCAAAAAAACATATCGTCTATTATCTCTCTCATTTATTTCACACTCCATAAATAATCATAAATAGAAGTAGAAAACAAATACACCAGAAAAAAAGTCTCTAATAAGATAAATAATATTTTCCAGATTTTGTTTGATTTATAAAAAGTAATTGAAGGATTAAATATAATGTATTTTTTTGTTTTATAATATTTTTCAATATTCAAAAAAATCCCCACCTCTATATACTTCTTTACGATAAATAATATCAAAATATACAAATTCTGTTATTTCATTACTTTTACAATTTATTCTTTTGTATGTATTATAGGTATTAGTTTTTGTTAAGATTACCATATACATCCATATGAAATTATAGTTTGTAAATAAAACAATTTTTTTACCAAGTTTGTTAATATAATAAAAATCTTTTTTTAATCTGAGATGTAATAAAAACTTTTTTTGTAAAACATTGTTTTTCGATTTATGTTCCTCTCCGTAACAACTGTATATTAGGCTCAAGTTTACCTGCCCTAATATTGCATATTTTCTAATTGTTAGTTTACATTTAAATTATTATGAATAGCATGTCTATACCCTATATAGCTATGAATTTATAAACTGAGAGTATATTTTTTATTTGAGAGTGGGAGAATAATTTTTTATGCCTATTTGGCCTAACTAGATCCTCTCCATACTGCTAATGGAAAATAATCTTTTTTGGAGTCTCCCATTCTCTCCTACTCATATATTTATGAAAAATTGTTTAACTCTTAGTTTATATTATTATACAAAATAATTTTACAAAAATATTGTCTTTTAGCAAAAAAAACTGTTATTAAATATTGTACATAATGAAAAACCTAATACTAAAAACATGTATTCAGCGTATATAAAAGACCAAGCTGTCGTATCTTTTATAATATTATTTTTCAGGTCGTTTTTCATATTATAGTAAATAAAACAGCTTGGGATTATCATTAATGTCAAGGGCCAGAAATACCATTCAAGCAAATCAATTTTTATTAAAAGAGGGACAAATACGAAAGGTATTATTAAAAATGGTAAACATATGAAAGCTGTTTTTTGAATTCCGAATGTATTCATTAAGGTTTTAACTCCTGTTTTTTTATCAGCTTCTATATCTCTTATATCTTTTGTTGCAATTCCGCCTATCAAAAATGTTGTAGCAATTAATCCAATTATTACTGGAGTAGGGTTGAATGGATTTCCAAATACACTCCAAGCAGCCAATATCCCAAGAATTCCTCTAGGAATTGAAATCCAAATTTGATTTATAAAAAGATATTTTTTAAATCTAGGTGGTAAAGAATATGTAATGGAAAAGAAAGCAATCATAAAAACAATACTTCCAAACAAAACATTTACTTTAATTGATAACAATATTGCAAGTAAAAAAATTATAAATGCAATGCTGTGAGCATCTGCAACTTTTATCGCTCCTTTTGGAATGGGTCTATTTGGCTTGGAAATCCTATCTGATTTCCAATCAGAAGCCTGATTTATTGTATTAGATGCTGCATAAATAAGAACTAATGTAAAACCAGCAATAATAATATTTATCCACAAATTAGAATTTAGCTCAACATTGTTATACATTATACTAGCGGTCATAACTAAAATAGATACAATCAGATATAAAAAAAGTGTAAATGGTCTAAAAAGAAATATTAAATTTTTACAATATTTTAATAAATTAGCAACTGAATCGAATTTCAAATTAATCAATTTTTTCTCTCCCCCAAAGATTACAAAGAGATTTGTCGATAAGATCGTTTGTTTACAAAATAGTTATGCCATTTTCAATAAATAAAGTGATATGTATAGCATGTCTAGGTAAGGTTTTTAAAATATGTAGCAGAGTGACAAAATTTTGTTTTTTTTTTTTAAGATATATTTGTTTAATAGATATTTATAAACATATGGAGACTAAATCTATATTTCCTATCAATATTTGTTTAAAAACCTAGACAATATTCATATTACAATTGAGAATGGAAAAAATGGGTTTTTTATTTTAACAACTGACCATACCTGTCTCCTCAATTGTTATAATTTAACCTATTTTTCCATTCTCATCATCCTTTACTACTACAATATTTGAATTTTATGAATAGCCTATCTATACATCTTATAGTTATATATTTAAAAACTAGTAACTCATTTTATTTTTGAAGAAGAAAGGGGGAGATTACAATTCTTTTTATTTATGTGACTAAATCTCCTCATCCTGCCTCATGGATAATAAATGTATCTCCCCCTATTCTAATTTTTAGAAAAAGGTTATTTTATGTTAGTGGTAGGTTTAATTCTACTTGTTCACTACCATATGCATATGCATAATTTGCAAAACCAATAAAGAAGGTGTAACTTTGCTTCGGAAAAATATTTGATTGATATATGTACAAGCCAGTTGGGCGGATCATAAAACCTGTTTGTCTGCCTATAAATAATTCTGCTGATTTAGAACTCATTACTTTATCTGGCCTTAAGATCAGGGTTTTACTTTCTTTTCCATTTCTAGTACCCTTCATATAGTGCCAAAATGAAAAAGCATTTTTCTCTAATTCAAATTTACTTGTTTTGTATAGATTAAAATTGTAGTTCCACCCTTGACTTATTATAAGAGTCTTTTCTAATAAAGGTCTGTTATTGTTTAATCTATTTTGAATGTAATTTTTTATCATATCTATGAGAGGGTTATCGTTTTCATCTAGTTGTTGTATAATTTCTATTAATTTTTGCAAGTTATCTTCATCTAAGTTGATATTTTGGATAATCTCTGATACTAAATTTAAAAATGTTTCAAATTTATCTTTCTTTAGAGAAATTGATTTTATTTTTTCATCTAATAAATCAATTTTTTTCATTGTTTTCTCTTGATTATCTTCAATTTTTGTTTTTGCAATAGATGTCTGACTTAACCCTATTCCTACCAACAGAAATATTATAATTACTGACAAAAATTTTTTTGAAATTTTTCTCATTTTTTTTCCACTCCATATTATATAATTTAATTATATTATATAAAATATTCTACTTAATATAATATGGATAGGATATCTATATATTATGTCTATAAATTAAGCGGTCTATACTTGCTATCTATATGATTTTATATACTAAATTTTGATAGTACTATTAATGACTGATTTAAGCGAAAGTGAAAAAAAAGATATCTCAAAATTCATCGAGTATTCGTTAATGCTTATCCTTAGAGGATTTGACGAAATGGAAATGGATAAGCGACTTGATTTGGTTAAAATGCTAGGCTCGGTTATTGATATTGGATTAAATAAATTATATTTTAGAATTTCTGAGTTAGAAAAAAGAATTATGGCCTTGGAAGAAAAAAATAGTGAAGAATAAATTTTTTTATTTTATCTGTTGTAGTACATCGTTGATATTGTTTAAAAAATTAGATCCTTTTTTAGTTATATGATAAACTTTTCCTGATGGGTTCCCATTTTTTACCTCTATGAAATTTCTTTCCATTAAAAAATTGAAATATTTTATAAAATGTGTGTATGAAATATTAGCATTGTACAACATTTGTGTTTTTTTTGCTTTCTCTTCAGCCGAATTTAATATTCTTGCGAGTATCTCACTCTCACTTCGCTTGTTTGCGAATATCATATTCTTATTCTCCCCCACGAAAAATAATTTTTGGTAACTTACTCTAATAATTTATGATTATAAAAACATTTGTCCATTATATGAGTAATATGCCTGTAAAAAATTGGATTAATACTTTTTCGGTAAGAATGATTTTTTTTATAATTATTCTCTTTAAAATTTATTTTGTAAGATGAATTACATTTTCAATTGAACTTAGAAACTTTTCACCCTTTTTTGTCATATGGTATAAATTACCAGTATTAAGTTTATTTTCAATGTCTATAAATTTTTTTTCTACTAGAAAATCTAGATAGTCTAAAAAATGATTATAGCATAGGTTGGTGTTATATAGAAGATAGGTTTTTTCGCTTCTCCTTTAGCAGTATTTAATATCTTGTTTATAATCTCAATTTCACTACGTTTATTTTTAAATATCATTTTTGAATCTTCCCCCAAAATCTTTAATTTAGATCTTATTTAAAAAGAGATTTTTAATATTTTAACATTTGTCCATTATAAAAGCAATATATAAGAAAAATACACGAGATGTTAATATTTTGTTATAATAAAAATTATAAATTGTAACATTTAACATAAATAAATCAATTTTAAAAACATATATAACATATTTTGATATTGTATCTTCTAAAATTCAAATCATTATTAAACTATTATATCTCACTTAAAAGCTGATTGATACTTCTTAAGAAAGTTTCACCTTTTTCTGTCGTTTTATAAACTTTTCCTGATGGATTCCCATTTTTTAGCTCTATAAAATTCTTATTTATTAAAAAATTAAAATATTTATTAAAATTTGTATAGGAAGTATTTGTACTGTATAACAAATGAGTTTTTTTAACTTCTTTTTTTGCAGTAGATAATATTTGGGCAAGAATTTCACTCTCGCTACGCTTGTTACCAAATATCATTTTATCTCTTCCTCCCTCATAAAATTGTTGGTAACTAGATACAAATACGTTTATCTATTTATATATTTGTCCAAAAAATAGGTATAATACCAGTAAATTAAAGGACTTATGGTGTATATCGTTGAAATATTTTATTTAACAAAATACATATCTTAACTTTTCTTTTTATTTAAAACAATTTTTCCTTTATCTGTTACATAGGGTGTTTTACTTCGGCCATTTTTATCAACTATTATTAAACCCTGTTTTTCTAAATAGTTTATCTTTTTAGAGAGTGTTTTTCTATTAACAGATAACTCATCACTAATCTTTTTGAAAGGAACTAAAATACCATTCATGTTGTATCTATTGATAAGTTGCAATATATGATAATAATCATCCCTAATTTGTATTTTATCTATTTCTTTGTTTGGAACAGAAACAAGCTCATTTTTAATGATAGATAATTGTTTTTCATCTAGAAACGATGAATTTATATTTACAATAAATATAGAATTTTTTTCAGAAATAATGTCTGTTATTCTATACAAATATTTTATAAACTTTTCAAAAGAAAAATTTGAAATTAAATAGTCAATTCTATCAATTAAAATAATTGATTTTTTGTTTTGGCCAATAAAATTTTTTATTTTTTCTAATACAGTATCTAAGCTGAATCCATTTTTTAAATCCTGGATATTTTTTTGGGTTAGATTAAATGTTTCAATTCTGTTTGATTCAATATTATCAATTAATACTCCATGTTTGTTACGAGTAATATAAAGTCCTTTTTTGGTATCTAGTTCAACAATATTCTTAAAAATTTGAAGAACAAAATCTTTTTTTTCATTAAGAAAATAATAACTATAACCACTTAAAAATCGTTCATGGCTTTCAATTTCATTTGTGATATCCTCACCTATTAAAAGGATACCATCTGTTAAGCCTCCTTTTGTAATTTTTGAAAAAGAGCTTTTAATTATTCTTTTAGAGTTATTCTTTGCATTTAAAATTAGTATATTTGAAGATATTGGTTTACCATCATATAATTTAGAAATATTACTTATTAATTCATTTGAATTATCAAAAACTTTTAACTTTTTTATACTCTTTCCACTTATCTCTTTGTTTTTATAACCTGTAAGGTTTTCTACTCTTTTCCCCCAGATCAAAACCCGATTATATTTGTCAAATGTAATTATAACCTCATCTGCACTATCAATAATATTCTTAAGATTATTTTTAGTTCTTTCAGATTCCAAATGAGACTTTTCAAGTTCCTCTGTTCTGTTTTTAACTCTTTCTTCAAGTTCTTTTTGGTATTTTTTTAGTTTTGTAGAGTACAAAAATTATTTCGTTTTGAATTACATGCAGGGATGACAAAGCTT
>CAZWYI010000029.1:0-25781 GCA_964638155.1 uncultured Thermoplasmatales archaeon
TTATAGATGGATATGTTCTTCCTTTGAGCATTTTTTGATCTATTGGGATTATACGTGTTTTGTTGTGTTTGCTGTTTTGTATGGTTATTTCTCCTTATAACTACTTTTATGAGGTCATTGAAAGTATTCAATTAAATAAAATATAAAAATAATTTTTTTAACTAAAATTCTGCGGGTATCCTGCTATTTAGATAACAAAATGATTGAGGTGGAGAAAAATCATTTATTATCTTGTTTGGTTCGATAGGCTCGTCAAAGATATTTAGATCCTTGATTCCTATTGCAAATCCTTTGTTAAGATTTTTAAAATATTCAAAAAACTCTTCTTCATTTATACCTGATACTTCCTGCAGTTCTATCCATAATTTAACTGGATCATCTTCAATAATGCTTCCGATACTGAATTCTCCGATTATTTTTTTTGTAGGAGCTGTTGAGTAGATAATTGCTTTTTCTACATTTTTATTTCTAAAAATTCTTTTTCGAAACTCGTATTGTTTCTCTCCGTTTACTATTTTTTCAACATATTTTGGTTTAATTGACAGTAAAACGTTTATTTATCCCACCTTCCTCTTTTATTTTTAAATATTTTTTATGATCTATCCCTGTGATTGTCTGTGGTGCTGCAGACAATATATTCATATTTAATAGTTTATTTAAGGATAATGGTTTTTCTAAATAGAAATGATGCTGAAATAAAATAACTGTTGTTGGTTTTTGAGATATCCGTTTTATTTCTTCTTTAGAATACACTGTTCTTTTACCAACATATTTTATGATATCATTGCTATCTTTAATTCCTTGGTATATTTCTTCAATCACCCCTATTGATCTTATTTGACTTAGTTGTCTTTTTCCCTTTGATAAATAAAATATAATGATATCTCCAGGGTTCATTTTCTTTATTTTTGAATGGGTTAAATATGCTTTTTTAATAGTGTTTCCTTCAACTATGAAATCACCTGAGTACTCTGTCAGGCTTGATTGTCTTTCTTTTGAGTCTGTAAAAAGTCTATTGTAATATTCAGGTCTAATTGGGATGATATATTTTTTTACTTGTTCACCATCATATAAACTTGGGTAATATTGTTTATCTATTTCGATAAATGATAGTTTTTGTATTTCTTCTTTTTCAACTGTTAATTTTTTTAGATAGATTTCTTCTTTGTTCTTTTTTACAGCTGCTTTTGAAAAACCGTATTGAGTTATTAGATTTAGTAGCATATCTTCTTCTTGAGTGAAATGTGTTAAGTATATCTCATAAATCTGATTGTTCTTTGCATAATTTACACACATTTTTATAAAAAGCTCACCTATTTTATGACCGATATGTGTAACTTTTAATGTGCATATTTTTACTCTTTTCTTTTTTGGTAGTCTTGGAACACTGTCCTCTATTGATTCGTCTTCTATTTTGTATATTAAAACAGCACCGATGCTTCCATTAGATCTATAGCTGACAAGGCATTCTCGTCCTTTTCTTGCTATTTTTTTAAACCAGTTTTCAAAACCCTTATATTCTTTTTTTAAGGAGTCAAATATTGGATCGTTTATATCTAAGTTATAAACAAAATCTTTTTTTAGTGCCGGTGGTGCTGGAAGTGGTTTTGTCTTTGTATATTCTTCGAAGAATTCTAAAGCATCCTGTATTAGAAAGATTCTATCTGAAATTTTTATTTCTTTGGCTTTTTTATGAATTCCTTTGTCTTCTGTTATTAAAAAATCTACTGCATCACGATATACGGTGTATAAAATTGCGTTATCATTTGCATCATGGGTATTTTTTTCTTTTCCAATGATGTTTGTAAAATTGGTATCTTTTTGGTATTCTGGTGGTTTTTTTAAAATTGGGTATGTTTCTATTTTTGAAAGAATTGTTTCTCTTCGTTTTTTATCTTTATCGTTTTCTATTTCTTTTATGGATGCTGGATGAATTAAAATTGTGACATTTGTCTCGTTTAGTATTCGCAGTAGTCTTTGTAGGTTTTCTTTTATGGGTTGATCGTCTTCACGGTAGATAAAAATGTTAGTATCAATTAGTATTCTCATGCCCTTTACCCCATTATTTGATAACATTTTTATTATATTAAATACTCTTTTAAGGGGTCGTTGTAAGTATTCAAAATTTTTATTTTTATGAGGTTATTTGTATTTTTTTGCAATAATTTCACCAGCTGCTTCTTTTCTCAGCTTTTTTATATTTTTGGGGGAAATCCCTTTAGCACGCAATTGTTCTTCCAAATCTTTTTGTATCATTTCTCGAATTGCATTTCTAATTGCTTCGCTTCTACTTTTATATAAACCACTTTCAACCTTTGAATTCAAATATTCCAATATTTCTCCAGTGATTTCGATACTAATGTTCATGTTATCACATATTAAATATCTATTAGTATACTAATAAATTTTTCTATAAGAAATAACTGAAGATATGAATTCTTTAACAACCCATAGAGCAGACCATATGGATCATTACTACAATTCAAGTTAAAAAATAAAACGAGAATAATTCATCAATGTTTTACCTTAAATTAGTGCTGTAAAACTTTGTATCTTTCAGCTGGCTCCCTTTTTTCCAAAATATTATTTTTTAACCTTTTCTTTATAGTCGTTTAAAGCTCTTTTTGAAGAATACCAAACATTTTCAATCTTAACTGCATCAAACTTTCCTTGTCTTGCTCTAAGACTTAAATATTCTTGAGAATACTCAGATGTTTTAGATAATTCAGATAATGTTACAAGTCTTTCCTCATCGATAAAACTTGATAGATAATATTGAAGAGACTCATTTATCAAATGAGCAATAAACATTGCAAAATCTGATAAATCTCCCTGATCTGCCTTGTTTAATGTTTTGTAGTATTTTTTCCTATCTTCTTTTTGTATAATAATAGGCGGATAACCTTTTTTCATGAGATAAAAATTTGTAAGAAGTCTTGCAACTCTTCCGTTCCCATCTATAAAGGGGTGAATTCTCACAAACTCATGATGAATAAAAGATGTTTTTTTAATAGTTTGAAGTTTAAGTTTTTCTATGTTTTGAATATAGTCATCCATTAATTTAACAATTTTAAGATAACTTGGGGGTCTTATTTTTGCACCAGTTATTGTAACATTTTCAGTTCTGTACTGTCCAGGATTTTTGATTATTCCCTTCATGACAAACTCATGTATTTGTTGAATTATTTCTTGGGAAATCTTCTTTTTAGAATTTACAAGTTCTATCATTAAATCAAATGCTTCTGCATCATTTCTGGCTTCTATATGATCCTTTAGAGGTTTGCCACCTATTGTTATTCCTTCTTCAATTACAAGCTTTGTTTCTTGAAGGGTAAGAGTGTTTCCCTCAATTGCATCAGAATGATATGTATGTCTAAGTCGAATATCTTCTATAATTCTTTTAACGGCATCTTTTGGAAGTGGTCTTAATGAATCTAATTTTTCCTTTTTCTTTTCAATTTTATCTACAAGCGAATCATTTATAATGATATCGGCATCAGCATATTTCATAATATACCGATATGTAGTTACTAATATATATCGGTATCGGTCAAAAATAACATTTGCCGATATGTATCATAAATGATTTACAGATTAAAACTACATATAAAAGAATATGTTCTATCTGAATTTTCTCCTGATAATCTGTGTGCCTCTCAGCAGGCCCACTTATGTTAAAAATAATTAAGTAGAGCTTTTAGTATATATGTATTTAAGCAAATGATAAAAAATAGATCTATAACTAAACCTCGTGAAAAAGCAATAAAAAAATTTTCTTCAAAAGTTAATAATTTACTCAAGAACAATTTAGTTGATATCATTATTTATGGTAGTGTTGCCCGTGGTGAAGCAAAAAATGATTCAGATATAGATGTTATTGTAGTCGTTAAAAGAAATGCTTTTAAGAATCAAATGAAGCTTGCAACAATAGCATTTGATATTCTATTAGAAACTGGAGAATACATATCTGTTCAAACAATGAAATCTAAAGATCTTGAAAGAGATACGATTTTTTTACATAACGTAAGGAATGATGCAATACATGCCATATAAAGAGTATCTTGATCAAGCAGAAGAAGAACTAAACGCTTCTTACATTTTATTTGAAAAAGAATTCTATCGAGAGGCAATATCTCGGGCATATTATAGCATGTTTCACGCAACTCAAGCACTCCTTATTCTTAAAGAAATATATCCTAAAAGTCACAAAGGAGGTATACAAAAATTTGGAGAAGAATTTGTTAAATCAGGTCTTTTAGGAAAGAAAATGGATATATTTTAGCTCAAGCAGAAACTATGAGATTAAGAGCAGATTATGATGTCGGAGTTAAAATAACCAAAGAAGAATGCGAAGAAATATTAGATAACTGTGACTTTTTTATCAAAAAGATTAAAGATACAATTAAAGAATTTTAAAACATCAAGATACTACTATAGTTTTACCTAATTTTTCTTCTGTTAAACTGTGTGCCTCTCAGCAGGCCAATATTTTGTTAAAAAATATGTATCATTTAGAATTCTTTATTTGTATATTTTATCGTGATGCTCATAATCTTCTAAAATTACGGTATTTGTATCTTCATCAATTGAAAAAGTTAAAACAAAATGTCTATCGATGTGAACCCTTTTCCAATTATTTAATGGTGACTTAAGATTTTTATACCTGTGCGGATCAATAACAATTTCTTCAGATTTTTTTGCAACAATCTCCGCTTGTTTAGGGCTCTTCGATCCTAATTTCATTAATTTCTTCTTTAAAGATGGTCTGATATTTAGATTGTACATTTTTACTTCAAGCCCATCATTTTCCTAAGGTCTTTAGAAGTCCCGACTTTTACAGGTTTTTCCTTCATTATTTCTTTAGCTTTTTCAATATATTCTGGTCTAAGTTCCGGTTCAAGAATTTCTTGTTCGTATTCTTTAGCCATAATATCAATTGCTTGACTTTTGTCTTTAAGTCCATATTTTGCCTTGAGAATATTTAAAATTCTATTAGTATTTTCTTTGATATTTATTATAGCCTGCACCATATTAATACAACCTTAAGATAATATATATACGGGATTAATATATATAACTTCCTGTCAAAAATATCACTCTCAAAAAAATATTATACAATTTGATGGTAGTAAAGTAAATCTAAACAAAACGCAAAAATCTATCGAATGTTTTACCTAGATTTACTCCTATTAACCTATTTGCCTCTCAGCAGGCCCATCAGACATAAAAAGTTATGTTGTAATTGTTCTTGATTTGGAATAAGTAAGAACTGGTTTGTATTCTTTAACGGAACTTTTTGATTCTGTTTCAGCAATTTGACTTGCTAATTCAAAATCAAATTTCAATATAACCTGAACAAGTTTATTTTGCATATTTAACTTATAAAGAGATGAATTTCCAGATTCTCTGGTTTTTACTATCAATTTCTTTTTAAGAAGTATTTTAATAATTTTGTATACAGTTGGACGACTTACCTCTGAATTCTTTGAAATATCTGAAACATTGTAATCATAATTTGGATGATCTGCAAGGAAGTCAAGTATTTTTGTTTGCGGACTATTTCCAAAGATCTCTTTGAACACCATACACACCTATATCTATATATGCCGCCCAAAGTATATAAACTTTTTTAACAACTATGTAAAAAAATTTTACATAATACATATAATCCTAATCCCTATATAAAAAATAAGATGAATTTTACAGATTTGCAAGTGGATCTATTATTCAAATTATGGTGAAATAGATGTTTTGGGAAAGGACATATGCTATTAGACAACTTAGTTGGAGGTTTTCCAAGCCATATTAAAGGTCAAATGCTAGGAGAACTTGATGAATTAATTAAAAAGAATGTTGTAATTAAAAAACCATCAAAGCACGGAAAAGCAGTCTATATCAACTACGAGTATAAAGATAAAATTTCATCTGCACTTAAAAAGAAATACCCTTTTCTATAATTTAATTGGATAAGTAAATCAAAACGGCATATTGACTATAATGTTTTTTTCTGTAACCTGTTTGTCTCTCAGCAGGCCTATTTATCCAAACCATTTTTTCTTCAAATCTTGAAAATAACCTTCATTAATTGATTTTCTAATTTCACGCATTAATTCAAGCATAAAATAAACATTATGATAACTAATTAGATTAAAACCTAAAAGCTCCTCTGTTTTTAAGAGATGATAAATGTAAGCTCTAGAATAATTCTTACAAACCTTACATTGACAGTTTGGATCAATTGGTCCTCGGTCTTTTTTGTATTTAATTGATTTTAGTTTATACCTATACTTATTTTCCTTTGTCCCAAGAGGTGGAAATATATGAGCATAGCCACTTCTAGCAATTCGAGTAGGCGATACACAGTCAAATAAATCAATACCTCTTTCAACAGATTCAAAGATATCTTCAACTACTCCTATACCCAGAAGATGGCGAGGTTTATTTTCAGATAGATTCGGAATTGTCCAATCAAGAACATTATGCATATCTTTTTTTGATTTCCCTAGAGAACCACCAATTGCAAAAGAATCAAAACCTAGAGAAGAAATATATTTTGCACTTTTTTTTCTTAAATCTTCCCAATGTCCACCTTGAATAATTCCTACAATTGCTTGATCAGTCTTATGAACATTTTTGCATTCTTTTGCCCATTTATGTGTGCGTTCTAGACTTTTTGCAGTGTACTCTTTATCTGATAAAGGAGAAGTACATTCATCAAGAACAAGGATCATATCAGCACCTAATTTTTCTTGAATTTTAATAGATTTTTCAGGAGTCAACTTCTGACGGGAGTTATCATAAATTGATCTAAATTTAATTCCTTTATCATTTATATCTGCTATTGATTTACCCTGTGGTTTACTTTGAGAGTATTGTTCACCTGGGAAAAAGATTTTACCAACGGCATGTTCTTTTCCTAGGCCCAAAGAAAAAGCCTGAAAACCTCCACTATCAGTAACAATTGGTCTATCCCAGTTCATAAACTTATGTAACCCACCTAAATCTAAAATAACTTCAGCTTTTGGCTGTAGCATTAAATGATATGTGTTACAAATTAAAATCTGAGCGTTGATCTCCATTAAATCATCTGGCGATAGAGCCTTAACAGTAGCTTTTGTCGCAACAGGCATAAGTTCGGGAGTATTAACTTTACCATGTTTTAATTTTAAAACACCTGTTCTTGCTTTTCCTTCTTCTGATGTGACTTGAAATTTTAACTCGCCCATAAAATATAGTAAAATTAAAACTGAAATAAGTATTTTCTTTTTTTAATGATTAACGAATTATTATGGTTTGGATTATTATTTTGTAGTTTTATAACTGTAATTATTGCTTATAAATTATTTGGTAAAATTGGTCTTTATGCTTGGACTTCTGTCGCAGTAATTCTTGCAAATATTCAAGTGATGAAAACAGTCCAAGTTTTTGGGCTAGTCACTGCTCTTGGAAATGTTATCTATGCATCTTTGTTTCTAGTTACAGATATTCTAAATGAAAACCATTCAAAAAAAGACGCTCAGAAATCAGTTTGGATAGGTTTTTTTGTATTAATTTCAATGACAATTATCATGCAGATAACCCTTCAGTTTATCCCTGATGAATCTGATTTTTTAAGTGAACATATAACTGCAATATTTTCATTAATGCCAAGAATTGCCTTTGCAAGTTTAGTAGCATATCTTATATCACAATCTCATGATGTATGGTTTTTTGACAAATTAAAAAAAAGGTTTGGCAAAAAGAATCTATGGTTTAGAAACAACTTATCAACTATAACTAGTCAACTTTTGGATAATACAATCTTTACATTAATAGCATTTACTGGTGTTTTTGAATGGAATATCATAATGCAAATTTTTTTAACTTCATTAATGCTAAAATTGATAGTCGCAGTTTTTGATACTCCATTTATCTATCTTGCTAAAAAAATAAAATCCTAGATTAAGATTTTTAAAATCAAAAAACTATTAATTCTATTCTTCATGATGGAATAAAAATTAATGGAGACCTGTAAAAAATAATTGAAGGAATACTAATACCATTAATTGCTGTTTCAGCAGCAGAACTTGGAGATAAAACCCAGATAGCAGCTGCCTTATTTGCAACTAAATACAACCCATTTATGGTTTTAATTGGAACAATGCTGGCCCTTACTTTATTATCTTTGATAGCAATATTTTTTGGAAAAATTATTTACAAAAAATTGTCTAAAAAAACAATAAACAAAATAGCTGGAATAATTTTTATTATTATGGGAATAACATTTTTTATTATCTAGATTGTATAAATTAATATGAACAATATTTTTAAGGTTATGAGTATATTTTCCATTTGTTTTTTACTATCCAATGTAAAGTTATCGATCAGAAATCAAAAGGATACGAATAAAGATCTCTTTTTTTAGTTGATATTTTATATTCACCAATAGATTTTTAAATTTCTTCTATGGTTTTTCTGTGTTTCAAAATAAAAACCTCTTCCTAAGATATATTAACGTGACTTAAAACCTTGATGTTTGTTAAATACTTAAAATTTATTAAGAAAAGATAATTGAAAAAATCATAACTATTAGTATAAATCGTAGATTGTATCTCCACCTAGCCCGGGAACTCTAAAAGAAAATTGAGCTTGAGATCCTTGCTCAGGAATCAACGTCCCCCATACATCTGTTCTACTTGGAAGACCATTAAAGCAAGCGGTAGCATTCACAGTAACCATAACCATATCTCCACTGTTTATAACAGGAGCATCTGCATCGCATGTTCCATCTGGATCCTCGATTTCTATGATACCAAATGTATTAGTAGCCTGCTCAAATATACTTGTTGATCCATCTTGACTACTAAAAACTCCGCCTGCCGGTACACTTGCAACATACTCTGGCTCACCACTATTATAACTTAAAATACATTTGACAGAACTATTAGAAATTTCTAAAACCGCTTCGCTTAAATCTATGTCAGGCGATCCTGCTCTTGGTGTTACACTAATTGTCACATTATGAATTGTTTCATTATACCATGTGCCACTAATATTTCTATTACCTTTTTGTCCGTCTATATCTACAATACTTAATCCTGCAGATACATCTTCTGTTGTATCTGAACCAGATTGCATACTTTGGATTTCTAGTTTATTTGCAGTCTGTATAAAAATTGATGCTGCAATACCCGCAATAAGCACCATCGCTATAAAAACAATCATGGCACCCATACCTATAGCAGCTCTTCTATTCATTAATGGTGTAATTAACTTCTTTCCCATCTTACATCCCATCTCAAGCAAATATCCGAATATTTAACTAAATATATAGTTACTTGTACAAATGAATAGTTATGTAACTTATTACCTTTATTTGCAGGTGCATATGCAGGTGAATATGCAGATAAAAGATTTAAGTATCTAAAAAAGATAAAAAAATTTAATGAAAATCAATGAAATATTTTACTCCCTACAAGGCGAAGGTAAATGGAGCGGATTACCAAATATATTTATCAGAACATCTGGATGCAATCTAAGATGCTCCTATTGTGATACAAAATATGCTTATGAAAAAGGAGAACAAAAAAAAAGTAATGAAATTATAAACTACATAAAAAAATATCCATGTAAAAAAATATGTATCACAGGTGGAGAACCTTTGCTACAAAATAACATTGAAAAGTTAATAAGAAAATTAGAAGAAAAAAATTATCATATAATTATTGAAACAAATGGAAGTAAAAATATTAAAAAAATTTCAGGATTTGAGAATTTAACTATTTCATTAGATATAAAATGCCCTAGTTCAAATATGGCTGAAAAAATGAATTTTAAAAATTTGAAATTTTTAAGAAAAAAAGACCAACTAAAATTTGTAATTAAAAACAAAAATGATTACAATTATGCAAAAGAAATTTTGGATAAATACAATATAAAATGTTCTATTTATTTTCAACCAGTTTGGAAAACAAATGTAAAAAAAATTGCTGAATGGATTTTAACTGATGGACTTAATGTTAGGCTAGGTTTACAATTACACAAATTTATATGGAAAGAATCTTTAAACTCCAGATAAAAAAACAAAAGGGATAATATTTTATACCATACCATATTACACACAAACTATATACACGATTAGTGTATTCTGAGTAAAAAATTAAATAAAGTAAATTAGACTAAAATATTTATAAAACAATATGAGGTGAAAGAAAAAATGCAACCAGCAAATATGGCTTATGATAGAGCAATCACTGTTTTTTCTCCAGACGGGAGATTATTTCAGGTAGAATATGCTAGAGAAGCAGTAAAAAGAGGAACAACAACTGTTGGTTTAAAATATAAAACTGGGGCAGTATTAATTGTTGATAAAAGAATTACCTCACGTTTAATAGAACCTAACTCTATAGAAAAAATATTTGAAATCGATGATCACATAGGTTGTGCAACATCAGGCCTAGTTGCAGATGCACGATCTTTAATTGATAGAGCACGTATTGATGCGCAAATAAATGAAATCACATATGATGAAAAAATACAGGTTAAAACACTTGTTAAAAGAATCTGTGATTTTAAACAAACTTACACCCAATACGGTGGAGTAAGACCATTCGGTACAGCTTTACTAATTGCAGGCGTAGATAATTCAGGCCCACGTTTATTTTCAACTGATCCATCTGGTGCACTCATGGAATATAAAGCAAGTAGTGAAGGATCAGGTAGAAACGGAGCTATGAGTTATTTTGAAAGTAATTACAAAGATGATATGGGAAAAGAAGATGCAGTAAACATGGCTATTAAAGCCTTACACAAAGCAACAGAAGGAAAGTTAAACCCAGATGCAGCAGAGATAGGAATAGTTGACAAAGATACAAAATTCAAAATTTTGCCACAAGAAGAAACAAAACACCTTGTGTCAAAAGCAGTTGGAGGAAAATAAAGTTGGTAAGCCTTGATGAAGCAGTTATAGCAAGATATAAAAGAGACGATGATCGTTTTGAAATTCTTGTAGATCCATATGCAGCAGCTGATTTTTTAGAAGGAAAAGAGGTAAACATAACTAATAATCTAGCAATAGATGAAATATTTGAAGACGCAAAAAAAGGCGAACACGCTTCAGAGGAATCACTCCAAAAAGTTTTTGGAACGAATAGTACTGAAGAAATTGCAAAAAAAATAATCAAAAAAGGAAGTATTCAGCTAACAACCGAACAGAGACATAAAATGCAGAAAAATAAAGAAAATAGGATTATTGAAAATATCACAAAGAATGCGATGGACCCAAAGACAAAATCACCTCATCCAAGACAAAGAATTGAACTAGCAATGAAACAAGCAGGAGTTCACGTTGATCCTTTTAAACCAGTAAGCGAACAAGTAAAAACAATAATTGAATCATTAAGACCGATTATTCCACTATCAATGGAACAAGTAAGAGTTTCAGTTAAAATCCCTGCAGAACAAATAGGTAAAGCATATGGAACAATTAGGAATTTTGGATCCCTTGAGAGAGAAGACTGGCAATCTGATGGCTCATGGGTTGGAATAATTAAGCTTGCTGCTGGCATGCAAAACAAATTTTATGAAAAAATAAATGATGCAACTAAAGGTAATGTATCCACAAAGATATTAAAATGATTATATTAAGGTTATTTTTATGACAGGAAAAAGTCGAGAAATAGTAATCCCTAGTCAGTTTTTAGGTGAAATCAAAAATAAAAAAGCTGGACGAGGGACATATGTAGAAAATGGAAAGATATATTCAGGAATACTAGGAGTTTTAAATGAAAGCTCTAAATACATTGATGTAGTATCTTTAAAAGGAAAATATGAACCAGTTGAAAAGGATTTTGTTATAGCTGTTGTAAGTGAAACTTTGTCTTCAGCATGGCTTGTAGATATCAATGCTCCATATCCTGCTCTTCTACATGTTAAAGAAGTGCCATGGGATGTAGAATTTAATGAAACAGACAAATATCTAAATACAGGCGATGTAGTAATGGCTAAAATACTACAAGTTGATCAAGAAAAAAAATTACAAATTACTTTAAAAGATAGAAACCTTTACAAAGTAAAAGGTGGAGAAATAATAGAAGTTCAGCCTTCAAAAGTTCCAAGGATCATTGGGAAAAAAGGATCAATGATTAGGATTCTAAAGAAATATACAAAATGCAGAATGTTTGTTGGACAAAACGGTAGAATATGGATTGATGGAACTGAAGAAGGCCTTGAAAAATTAAAAAAAACTATTAGGCTAATAGAGCGTGAAGCTTTATCATATGGTCTCACAAATAGAGTAGAAGAAATGTTAAAAAAAGATGCTAAGGAAGTGCATTAAATGAAATCAGATATAAAATTATTCGAAAAAGGTAAAAGATTAGACGGACGTAATCCTGAAGATTTACGTAAAATAAAAATTGAAGTAGGAGTGCTTCACAGAGCAGAAGGATCATGCTATCTTGAATGGGGTGGAAATAAAGTCCTTGTAGCAGTATATGGTCCAAGAGAAGCAATCCCTAGACACACACAGAATCCACTTAGGGCAATTGTAAATGCTAGATATAATATGGCTGCTTTTAGTGTAGATGATAGAAAAAGACCAGGTCCAGATAGACGCAGTAGAGAAATCACTAAGGTTACATCTGAAGCACTTGAGAAAGTAATTCTAGTTGAAAAATATCCAAGAGCAGCTATTGATGTTAATATCGAAGTGTTAGAAGCAGAAGCAGGTACTCGCTGTGCAGGTCTTACTGCTGCCGCAGTAGCTCTTGTTGATGCTGGAATTCCTATGAAAGATATACCTGTCGCCTGTGCTGCAGGTAAAATTGAAGGAAAAATAGTTTTGGATCTTGCAAAAGAAGAGGACAATTTTGGTGATGCAGATTTACCAATAGCTATTGCCCCTAGAACAGGTGAAATTCTTCTTTTACAGATGGATGGTCATTTAACTGTTAAAGAATTTGATGAAGCATTAGATCTTGCAATTAAAGGATGTCAAAAGGTTTCAGAGATGCAAAAAAAGGCAATTATGGAAGAATATAAGAAACAACCAAAGGAGGGAAAATAAAAATGACAGTTGTTCCTTCAATTAAAAAAGATTATTTAATTAAACTTGCAAAAAATGGTAAACGTATAGATGATAGAAAATTCAACGAATTTAGAGATATAACTATAGAACCCGGACTTATTTCAAAGGCAGAGGGATCTGCTAAAGTAAAAATCGGGAACACTCAGGTTATTGCAGGAATTAAAATGGATATGGGTGAACCTTATCCGGATTCACCAAATTCAGGTGTTATGACAACAGCTGCAGAATTAATACCTATGGCTTCACCTGATTTTGAAGCAGGTCCACCACGGGAAAATGCAATTGAACTTGCCCGAGTTGTGGATAGAGGTATACGTGAGTCAAATATTATAGATGTTGAAAAACTCTGCATTGAAAAAGGAGAAAAAGTATGGATCATTTTTATTGACTTACATATCCTTGACTATGATGGAAATCTTTTTGATGCCGCATCACTAGCTGCTCTTGCAGCTTTAATGACTACTAAACTCCCAAATGAAAGATTTGAGATGGGAGAAGATAAACCACTTCCTCTAAGTGAGCCACCAATATCTTGTACATCTGTAAAATTTGATGATACTATTGTAATGGATCCATCTCTTGACGAAGAAGAGATTGCAGAAGCAAGACTTACTGTTTCAACTGATCAAAAAGGCGATATTCGTGCTATGCAGAAAGGTTTAAATGGTAGTTTTACTGTTGAAGAGATAAAAAAAGTTATAAAGGACTCTTTAGATAACGGCAAAAAAATCCGCAAACAATTATATAAAAGTGTGGGAAAATAAATGGCAAAAAGAACAAAAAAAGTTGGTCCAGCTGGACGTTTTTCATCTAGATACGGAGTTCGGGCTAGAACCCGTGTTAAAAACGTTGAGTTGATACAAAGAGCTAAACATATATGCCCCAGCTGTGGTCATAAAAAAGTAAAAAGAGTTGGAACTAGTATATGGCAGTGCAGAAAATGCGGCATAAAATTTGCAGGCGGCGCATATAACCCTAGAACTGAATCAGGTCAAAATGTTGAAAAAATACTCAGAGGAGAAATTATTCCTGATGTAGCAGATATGTCTAAAGAAGAAACAAAAGAAATTGTAGAAGAAGGAGAAGAATAGATATGGCTGGTTATAGATGTGGTCTTTGTAAAAAAAGTGTAAAGTTTGATGTAAAAAATATAGGTATGCAATGTCCATATTGTGGTAGTAAAATTTTTTACAAAGAACGGCCTACTGTTGCAAAAAGAATTAAATCCAAATAATTTTTTATTTTTATGAAAAAAGCATCTTTCGTTATTATTTTTGATTCAGATTCTTCTGCAAAGATTATATCTGATTCTATAGAACCTGAAATAAAACATAGGATTCCTAAAACAAAAGTGAATCTAAAAATTAAAGGTAAAAAACTTTTTTTAGAAATAAAAGCAAAAGATATAAGTTCTCTTCGTGCTGCAATAAACTCATATTTACGCTGGATTAATACTGCTTTAAATGTAAAAAAAGCTATTTAAATTTCTATTGTTTCAGATCTACCTGGTCCAATTGATACTATAAAAATTGGTGTTTTAATTTCTTTTTCTATAAACTTTAAATAATCTTGTGCTTCCTTTGGTAAATCATAAAAAGATTTACAATTTCGATCTATTTTTTTCCATCCTTTAAATGTTTTATAAACTGGTTTACATTTTTTGACATCTTCTATATCAGCTGGAAAATAATCTATTTCTTTTCCATTGATATTATATTTAGTACATATTTTGATTTCATCAAGTCCATCTAAAACATCAAGTTTTGTTAAGGCTATTTTTGTAATACCAGATATCATACAGGAATGGTTTACTACAACAAGATCAAGCCATCCGCATCTACGTGGTCTACTTGTAGTTGTTCCAAATTCATGTCCTTTTTCTTGTAAATGTTTTCCATTTTCATCAAAAAGCTCAGTGGGAAGAGGTCCTTCTCCAACTCTAGTTGTATACGCTTTAACAATACCAATTATATTATCAATATTTTTAGGGCCAACTCCAGTTCCAATACTAACTCCGCCAGCTATGGTATGGGAAGAAGTTGTGAAAGGATAAGTACCAAAATCAACATCAAGCATTGTTCCCTGAGCCCCTTCAAAAAGGATATTTTCGTTTTTTTCTATGGCAGTATTTAATAGTATATGAACAGGTTTTATGTAATTCTTTAATTTTTTTCCATAAGAATAGTATTCTTCCAAAATCTTATTTTTATCAAGTTTTTTATCAATATCATATATCTCAAAAATTTTTTGTTTAATAGGAATTAAATCATCAAGTTTTTTACTTAAAGTTTCTTTATTTATTAGATCAATTGCTCTAATGCCTCTTCTTGCAATCTTATCGCTGTAACATGGGCCTATTCCTCTTTTTGTTGTACCTATTTTTTTATTTGCTAGATATTTTTCTTCAGCACCATCCAGGATTTTATGATAGGGCATAATAATATTTGTCCGATCACTAATTAAAATTTTTGGATTATGACCTCTGTTTTTTAATTCTTTTATTTCAGATATAAAGGTTTTAGGATCGATAACAACCCCATTACCAATTACACCAGTTTTACCTTGTATTACACCTGAAGGAGTTAAATGAAGCTTATACACTTCATCTCCAACCTTTATCGTATGGCCGGCATTACTATTATGTAGTAATATGGGGCTAATTCCACCAAAAAATGCTTCATTATCACAGCCACATAAATCGTATACAAATCCAGAATATGATTCTTTAGTTATTTCTAGAATTCTTCTTAGTTTAAAACTATTTTTTCGTTTCGGTTCCCTATCTAAAAAAGGATTATTCGATTCACCGATTTTAATTGTATATACTTTTGTTTTATGTAATATATGTCCTTGTGGAGCAATACTTTCTTTTGTTGTTTTTTCAAATATCGTAGATTTAATGTTATGTAAATTTAGTAACCAATTGAGTTGAATTGCTAAATTTTTTGAAACGCTGCTAACTTCAATTTTCCCTGACTTATGGATATAGCCATCTCCTTGAAGATATGATTTGAAAAATATTAAGAATTGTTCTCTTGAAAGTTTAAAGAAGAAATCAGGTAATTTTTTATTTCTTGAATTTTCTGCAAATAATTCCTTAAACAGATACGCAAGATACTTTTTAGAGTATCTAATACATGTTTCGCTGATTTCATTTGGTGGTGAAAAAACATTAGGGTTATTTTCGTTAAATAATTCCTCCATAGCGTTTAGTATAAAATTGATGTAATCTTTTTCTTTTGAATTAAATGAAAAAGTGATATCATAATCATATGAAGGACTTTTTCGATATTTTTCTTTTCTTTGCCGTTTTCTAATACTTGAATTTCCTTCAGCCACATAGTATCCAAAAAGACGTAACAATTCATCTGATATTGGAAGAGTTTGAAAAAAACCATCTTTTTTAAAGTCTATTTTTAAATCTTCTTTTTCAGATATATCTGAAAAATAAACATTTTTTTTATTATGTCCTCTTAATAGATTTTTGTGAGGAAAACTTACCAATATATCTCCTTTTTTCACTTCGGATGTTTTTTTACATATGAGTCTTCCAAGAGTTTTATCATAAATAAATATCGAGTGGTCCGGAGTTAATGAAATGTTTCCTCCATTGTATTTGAGTTTGTATATTTTATCCACTTTATGTCTGTATACACCTTTTGTATTTGAAATATCAAAACCTTTGATACCTGGATTATCTGAAATATTTGCTCCAAGTGTTGAAGTATTCTTTATCGGTTTAAATCCTTCTTCATCTTTTTCAAAAAATGGATCTATGAAATCTTTTATTTTTACGATATTTGAAATTTTACAATTATTTATAAAAACAGGTGTCTCACCTATTATACTTCCACCTTGAAATCTTACAACATACTCTGCATTTTTTGAATAGTAATCAACAACTTTTCCTTTTCCTTCGTCTCCCCATTGTGTACCAATTACAAGATCAATAGTCATGAGTTTTTCACAACTCCTGCATAAAATAAGGTATAAATAAATATGCTGGAAAGAATACAATTTTAATCGAAGGTTTTATAAAATAGGGTTGTTTCGCTGATTGTTAGAAATGTCTAATGAATACAACTGGAGTTTCTTTAACCAAAATCAACAAACAAACCTTGATATAGATTTATTAAAAAAAGAAGTAGCTCAAAGATTTCCTTTTTATGATCTAAGATATGACAATAAAACAGCAGCCTTTTATTGTAGGATTGATGAAAATAGATTAGAGGAAAACTTTGATTCTCTAAGAAAAACTCTATCTAAAAAAGGTTATATTCCAATGCTTAAACATGAAAAAGGAGAAGACATTATATATGTCATTAAAAAACAAAAGAAGAAAGAAAAACCAATATGGGTTAACTTTGCTCTCCTTGCAGCTGTAATCATAACAACTGTCCTAACTGGATCAATGTTATATCAAGGTTCATATGATATTTGGAGTATGAAAAATCCACTAGATATATTCAAACCTATTAACTTATTATATGGTGGACTTTTGTTTGCATTTCCTCTTATGAGTATCCTTTTTATTCATGAAATGGGGCACTATTATATTTCAAAGAAACATAATATAGCTACATCATTTCCTTTTTTTATCCCTATTCCACCTATTTTACCCTATTTTAATATTGGTACCTTTGGAGCGATTATCTCTAGTAGGGAACCAATGCCAGACAAAAAAGCTCTTTTTGACGTGGGTTTTGCAGGTCCGTTAGCTGGATTTATAGTTGCAATACCTGTAACTATTTTTGGAATTGCTACAGCTGAAACAGTTGCTCAAGTCTCAGTTGATCAAATACCTGCAGGGACAACTGTGTTTAGTAGTTCTCTTTTGATTGATGTATTAATTGAGTTAGTTAGGGATATACCTTCAGGTTATACTATTGATATGAACCCTGTTTTGTTTGCGGGATGGGTAGGACTTCTAATAACATCAATTAATCTTTTACCCGCTGGTCAACTTGATGGTGGCCACATTTTTAGATCTGTTCTTGGCGATAAACAAAAATATGTAGCATGGGCTGTAATTTTTTTGATGGTTTTCACAGGATGGTTTTTCTTTGTTATAATAATTCTTTTTATGATGGGGGCATCTCATCCTCCACCATTAAACGATAATACAAAACTTGATAACAAAAGAAAGATGCTTTTTATTTTAGCTGTTTTGATACTAGTTTTATGTTTTATCCCATTCCCAATGATGAGAGCTTAGTCAATCTAAACAGAAGTTTTTAAAATAATTTATATACCCTTTTTTCAATGTAGTTAATTAGAAGTGATTTAAATGAAAACGTATCTAACAATTATGTTTAACAGTGAAGGGACAACTCCGTCTGATGTAAAAAATCAGTTGTTAAATTTAGGCTTCAAAGCAGCTAAAGGAAACTATGATTTTATATATGAATGGGATGAAAAAGACGTAAAAGTAGAAGATCTTATATGGTTTGCAGATAAAGTTCATGCTGCACTTAAAAATTCCAATGTATTATTTAGTATTGAAACCGTTTAATTTTTTGTTATTTTTTATTTAACTTTTTTATTATATTACTAAAAACACCCATCAATGTATGATATTCCCATTTAGAAGGGATAGCTCTCCCCATTAGACGCTTAAACATTACTTTTGTTTTTTCTTTTTTATATTCTGGATAGCAACTTACATCTAGTGTTTCACTAAAAAATTTATAAAGTTTATCTTTTTCTAAATTATTTATAACTCTTTTATTAGAAATTGTATCTGATTCCTTGTCAAACAAAGAATAAAGAACAATTGCTACAGCATGGGATAGATTCATAGATAAATACGATTTACTAGTTGGAATTTTTACTAGCATGTCACATTCGGCAATTTCTTCATTGTAAAGTCCATAGTCTTCTCTTCCAAAAATAAGACCTATTTTTCCATCAAGATTTAAAATTTTTTCAGGTAATTTTTCTATTGACAAAGCCTTTCTCAAGTGTTTTTTGTCATTCTTTGTCTCAATAGAAGATGTTGTAATCAAATAATCCATTTTTTCAATTGCTTTTTTGTAAGTATCTACGATTTTTGCTTCATCTAAAATATTTTGTGCATGCATAGCACGAGCGTAACAGTCATCGTCTAACTTACAAGGATTAACAAGTATAAGGTTTTTAAAATCAAAATTTGCCATTACTCTTGCAATAGCACCAATATTGCCACTATATTTTGGTTCTACAACTATTACATAAAACTCGGGTATCTTAATTCACCTTCCAAAAAATTGTATTATTTTCTATAGTCTTAATTGTTTTTCTTTTTCTTTTAGCATTTTTTTATATTTACTAGGCATGTGTTTTACAGTTTGTTTGATTTCCAAATGTTTTTTTGAAAGTTCTGATCTTTTATTTGTGTTAAGTTCTTCAAGTATAAACTTTCTATTTTTCAAGTATCCATATAGATAGATAACACCTGCTATTAAAACAATAAAACCTATTATCAAAATATATATACTCCAAGGTAAAATATCTTCTGAGATATTCATCGCTTGTGGTATATCTTGAAACCATATCCCCGTTATTCCAAGAAATAATAAAATTATTCCTATTACAGTTAATATACTACTAAAAATCAACATATATTCCCTAATGAAATTAGTTATTTTAACACTCATTTTTTCCACCTCTTTTTAATATGTTTTTGCATATCTCATCCAGGTAACTCCTTTTTTGTTACAAATTGGACAGTTTGAGTTACACTCTTTTTTATCTAATGGTTCACCTAAAGTATTTTTTTCTAATATATCTTCTATTTCTAAGGCACAATCCTTATTTCCGCACCATGGAAGCTCAATTATTCCTTTTAAATCCTTTGCTTTTTCAAGTGTTTTTATTCTATGTATATTTTTATTTAAAATTTCTTCAGCTTTTTTATAAAGATCCTTTGAGATATCTTTTAGTGTTTCATCTACTTTTTCTATAATATTTTTTTCTTCTATAAAAATTTTTTCAGATGTATCTCTTCTAACAATTACCACTTGGTTTTTTTCTACATCTCTTGGCCCTATCTCCATTCTTATTGGAACTCCTTTAAGTTCCCAGTCATAGTATTTACTACCAGGGGTAATGTCTCTATCATCATATATTACTCTTAAATCTTCTTTTTTAAGTTTTTCATATACTGTTTCTGCAAAATCAACTACTTTTTTTTCCTTTCCCTTAAAAATAATTGGAACCACAACAATTTGAGTGGGGGCAACAGCTGGCGGCATAACAAGGCCTTTGTTATCACCATGTATGCCTATTAAAGCACCTAGTATTCTCTCGCTCATACCATAGGTTGTTTGATGACAATGTGAATGATTTCCTTCTTCAGTTTCATATTTTATATCATATGGTTTTGAAAAATTATCCCTATATTGATGAATTGATCCAAGTTGTAATGTTCTCATAGATGGCATTAATACATCCAAACTTATTGTGTAATCTGCTCCTGCAAATTTATCCCATTCTGGTCTTTTTCCAAACATAAAAGGAAGACATAATTTGTCAAATAACCTTTTAGCAATTTCTTTGTCTTCTTTTATTTGTTTTTCAGCATCCTCAAAGTCTACATGACAGGTATGTGCCTCAAAAAAATGTATTTCCCGGACTCTGATAAATGCCCTTGTTTGTTTTGTTTCATATCTAAATGTATTTACTATCTGATATGTTTTAAGAGGTAGATCAGCATGTGATCTAATCCAGAGTGAAAACATTGGATACATAGCTGTTTCTGAAGTAGGCCTTAGAAGCCATTTTTCTTCAAGTTTGTTTAGCCCGGCATGTGTAATCCAGTATACCTCACTTCCAAATCCCTCAATGTGTTCTTCTTCTTTTTTAAATGAGGATTCAGGTATTAAAAGTGGAAAATTTACTTCAGAATGATTTGTTTTTATCATCTCATCCCTAATTAGCCTATCAACATGTGACATTAGTGTCCAGCCGTATGGTTTCCAAACGTTCATACCTTTAATTGGATATCTTTTGTCACATAGATCAGATAGTTCAACTATTTCATTATACCACTCGTTGAAATCTTCTGTTTTTTTAATTTTTGTCTCCGGCATAGTGTATTCAACCTGCATTTTCGAAAAAGAAATAATGCTATTAAATATGACGGTTATTAAAAAAAAGAATTTATACGCCTCTTCCTTCTTTTGCTTTGACTCTTAATTCCTTAGATCTGCATCTGCGACATCTACTTGCACGTGGTGCATTTAACGCTCCGCATTTCATACAAACTTGTTTGTTTAAAGTCCTTTGCTCTGCTTCGGGAAATCTTGCCATATTATCTTCCGCCTACTAATTGTACCCCTAATAAAGATATATTATATAAAGATAATGCACAGATATTTTAAATAGAATTGCATTTTGCAATTTCAAAATTGGGTTTTAAAATTATAGAAATTTACTTAATAGGTAGATATATCATAAAGTAGGTGACTTATATGAAGGGTAAGGCAACGTGTCCTAATTGTAATAATAAATTCATTGTGGATATTCCCACAAGTGGCACCAAAAAACTAGTTGTTTGCCCTAGATGTGAACATAAATTTAATATTAAAGCTAAATGTGAAACTAAAGGCTCTGAAGTTGAATGCACATGGGAAGAACATGGCGAACCAAGAAAAACTGTTTTATCATCAATTAAACCTAAAACAAATAGGCCTATGATTGCTGCAATAATCCTTGTATGTGTTTTTGCAATTGGTATTAATACAGCTGTTTTTTCTGAAACTTTTGTTGAATCATCTATGGATGTAGCATCTCAAGTAGGTTTAACTGGTACTGTTGAGTTTGAGATTGTAAATGAAAATGGTGAACCAGTAAACAATACTACGGTTAGTATAAATAGTGTAATAATTAATAGAGATAATACTACGATCTATAAAAAAGAAAATATTGAGCCTGGGATTCAAGAAGTAGTAATTTCAAAAGATGATTATACCAAAAAATCAGAAGTTCTTGTAACACCATTTATTACATCAAAGACGACTTTTAGGATAAATAGTAGCTCAAATGATGTAAAAAAAACAGAGTTTAATTCCTTTGGATGCTCGATAATTATTATTATTTTTTCTGTGTTTTCAATTTTCTCTGTTATAACTTGTCTTAAAAGAGAACACTTGGATGTTGCAATAGCCGGTTCTTTTCTTGCAATTTTTTCTTTTGGTTTCTTCTTTATAGGTTCAATTCTAAGCATTGTTGCTTTTGTAATTATTCTACTTTCTAGAGAGGAATTTAAAAATGGAGATAAGGGAAAAATATTCTAAAGTTTTTTTCATTATATTAGTAATATTCTCCATTAGTTTGATTTGGAGTATGTTACAGTTTTTAGCCCCCATTGCTTTGTCATCTAATAGTGTAGAAAAGCTTGATGGGGTAGTTGGATTTGTTGATAATCAAGATGAAATAGATGAAATGAGTTTTCCATGGAATTCTGTTTATAAAGCGGGTGATAAATTATGTCATCAGTTGTCATCTAGATCTTTTTTTATTAATGGAAATCAAATGCCTTTTTGTGCAAGATGTAGTGCTATTTGGATTGGTCTTACTATTAGTGTTGCTTTTATGCTTTTTTATAGAATTAAACTTGATGAAAAATTCCTTTTCATACTGATTTTAGGAATAATTCCTATCGCGATAGATGGTTTAGGACAGTTATTTAGCCTATGGGAGAGTAGTAACCTAGTGAGAGTTCTAACTGGTGGATTAATTGGAGTAATATCTGGTATAGCAATAGGTCTTATTATTGATGAAATATCTTTAATTCTAAAGGATAAAAAGAAAAAACAATATAAAAAATCCAATAAATAAACCATATTTGTAAATATTTAACAAATTATATATTGAAGTAATTAATTCTTGTGATAAATTTGAGAGGTGAAAAAGTTTGAATATAACTAAAAAATCTACAATTTTAATGATGGTCGGAATCTTATTTTTAACGGCTATCACAGTAATTGCCGGGGCATATTATGATATGCCTACAGGAAGTGATGCAGCATTTCTAGGCCTAAGTACAATGTGCTGTATAGCCTTTGCAATACCTGCTATAATAGGGCTTCTTATTGCAATATGGGTTTACAAAGATGCAGAGAAAAGAGGGAAAAGTGGAATATTATGGCTATTAATCGTATGGATTACTTTCCCAATTGGATTGATTATATGGCTAGTTGTACGCCCTCCAATCGGTGGAGAAAAACAAGCTTCAACAGCAGCAAACGAGAGAAAATGTCCATCTTGCGGACGTCCTATACCAATGGATGCCCAGGTATGCCCTTATTGCGGTAAAGATTTTAGGCCACCAGGACAACAATAAACCAAACTTTTTTCTTTTTTTTTTAATCTATAATTGTTAATAATAAGATTATTGATATAAACCTGTTTAAGGTGATGAGAAATGGATTGTAAGACTCAAAAAGGGTTATTATTTGTAATTATTGGCTTAATTATTACAACAATTTATGGTGTTTTATTATCGATTAGTAGTTTTGTTACAGAAGGATTTAATGCTACAATAATTAGAAGCATCCTTGGAATTATTTCATTTATTGGTTCTATAATTGTAATAATAGGAGCTATCCTATTTCTTTTAGGAAGAAAAGAATTTGGTGAAATACATCAAAAAAATGTAACCAGAGCAGCTATCGTTTTTCTTATAAATATGATAGTGGTAATCATTTTGGTTGTAATAATGTCATTTATGGTCTATTCAGCAATATCAACTTCTTCAATAGAGGGGATTTTTGGATCAGTAACTCCGTTTATTATAATTACAACAATTATAACTGCATTTCTAGGTGGTTTAATGTATTATTTTTCACTTATAGAACTGCAGGATGAGAAAGGTAAAATCATTTTATTTACTGCAATATTTGTTTCTATTGCAATTTCAATTGTATTATCATTTTATATTACAGGAATGCTTGGTGAAATTTTTGGTTCAATTTCAACTAATAATATCAGCAATTATTCATCATTTGCACTAACTCAAAATCTTGGAAAAATTAGTGTTATTGGAGTAATACCCAATCTCCTATTTATTTATGCATTATACATACCATATAAGCGTATAAAAGAGGGTGAACTTGTCCCTCAAATTTGGTCAAGTGAAACTCAACATATTCCAAATAGAATATGCCCAAATTGTAATAAAAATATTCCATTTGATGCAAATATTTGTCCCTATTGCGGTAAAAGATTCGAGAACTTATAATTAAAAAATTATTTAAATTCTTCCTTTGATATATAGATTAAAATAATTGCCACGATACATAATATCCCTGGTATTATTATAGGTAGAAATGTTGCAAGCCCAATTATTGCACAGGCAAGTGAAACTCCCCACAATTTTTTATTAATGGTAAGGATTCCACCTAAAACTGGAAAAATAGATATAATCATTCCAATTGTGGCACAAACTGTTAAAACACTTCTAACTGATTCAACTGTAATACTTGGATTTATTTCTTGAAACTGATTCATATCAATAATCTGTTCTAACATTTGGATGTCAGTTGCAAATATTGAAGCCCATGATAATATAGATAGCAATCCCGCTATTATTAACAAAATCCCTGCGATTATAATTTTGGGATCATTAACTTTATTTTCATCCTCAAGCCTATTAAATTCTAAATTTTGATCATCTTCTTTAATATTAATACCTCAACTTGAATTAAGAGTTTGATCTTTTTCTTTTTTTGATCTTTGGAAGAATTTTTCTTGTTACATATAAGAAAATAATTAGGCCATATATTATAGATAATGCTACAAAACTTGCTTGAATATATATATTTGAAACATCTGAAATAAAAGTCAAAATAACAAAGAAACTTAGAGGTATTTCAAGTATTATAGAAATTAACAATTTTTTGAATAATTTTCCAGAAAAAACTCCAAAACCAATATAGGCACCTGTTGCCCCATGGAATAAAATTAATCCCATTGTTCCTAAGGCAATAAGAGAAATAATAAATGTATTATCTGGAATCTCTTGGCTTTTTGATGCTGCTAACATCATAAAAGGAGTAAAAGATGACCCAAATCCAAGGCCCATTGCTAAACCATAGATCGGTGTTTCTTTTTTACCTTGGAAACGTCTAAGATTTAGAATTATTGTTTTAATAAGTTGATCAAAGAATGCAAGTAGAATAAGTGAAATTATAGAAATGGCATAAAAATAGAACTGTACAAATGCTGCAATAAATCCTAGGATTATACCAGTAATAAAAATAATAAAAATTGTTTTATCTTTATAGTATTTTTCATAACCACTTAAACTTAAATATAAAAAGAATAAAGCAGGTATAATGCCTAGAAATAAACTTGCTTGAGGTAAAACACTCATTTGTATTCTCCCATGAATATCAAAGAGTATATTAAAAATTATGGGGCTATTAATAACCCAATATTATTCTAAATTTCCTAAAAATAACAAAATTTAAAAAAAGAATAAAATTTCTGTTATAATAATAACAAAATTAGCCAAAAGATAAAAATTCAACCATTTTGTTATAATAATAACAATTAAGATATTTTTTGTTTATATTTTTACGTAATATATATAACATCATACTTTTGATCTAATACTAAGGAGAGTTGTATGGTAAAGAGAAACACAAAAAAATACATATTTGTTATATTTACCGGTCTTATAGGCATTGGGACAAAATTAGTTGTCATTCTTTTAAGATGATGACATAAGCTC
>CAZWYI010000030.1:0-22799 GCA_964638155.1 uncultured Thermoplasmatales archaeon
CACACGTTAAGATGGAAAATTGAATAAAACAGAAGGTTATTCAAAGTCCTCTATTCAATATAATAATGCTTCAGATATGATATTTGGAGTTTGTTTAGATTATGAGTCAACAGATAATGTAGTTAGATATAATAATGTATACAATAATATTGCAGGAATAACAGTTATGACCTCATCAAAGAATAACAAAGTCTACAAGAACAAAATACATGACAACACAGAAGGTATAAGAATATCTAATAAGTCTTCAGGTAATTGTTTTTATAATAACAAATTAAGTAATAATGTATTTGGATTTAGTATAATCTTAGATGCATATGAAAATTATATTGAAAATAATACAATTATAAAAAATCTTTTATGTGTACGATCAACGGGTAAAATAAGAAATTATTATAACAATAATTACTGGAATAGACCAAGACTATTCCCAAAAATTATTTTTGGATGTCTTACACTAAGAAAGGTCATACCAACATTTCTAATTCCTTATACTATATCGGGTATTGACTGGAACCCAGCAAAAAAACCAACTATTTGAAATCATTCATTTTCTATTTTTGTTATAAAGTTAGTTTCTCTAATCGGTGTTATACACTAAATTAACAAACAGACTCAATCTGTTCTATGACATCAGAATTGAAAAAATTTTAGATTCTTTTTTTTATGATTAAACAAATATATCTAAGAATAGGCTTGCTTTTTTTACCATGTTTTATTTAAGTTACATATAACTGGAAATTTATAAGTAAAAAACAAAATATAATTTCTGCTTTATTCTTAGACTGCGAAAAAAATTTATGGAATAACAATTATTGGAATAAACCACGTATTTTACCAAAATTAATATTTGGTTATACCAACGTTGGAAAGCTTCCTATACCATGGGTTAATATGGATAAGCATCCTTCGAGAAAAATTTTTAATTAATCGTTTTCGTTTTCCTCTTCTTCATTTTTCTCTACGTCGCACTCTTCTTCATCATCCTCTTCCATTATTTTTGCAACACTTACTACTTTGTCCTCTTTGTTTAGCCTCATAATTGTAACACCCATTGTATTACGTCCCTGTATACGAATATCCTTTATTGGTATTCTTACAACCATTCCCATTTTACTAGTAATCATTATCTCATCGTCATCAGTTAGTTCACGAACATAGATTACTTGACCGTTACGCTCATTTGTAATAATTGTTCTAACACCTTTGCTTCCACGATGTGTTTTACGATACTCAGAAATAGGTGATCTTTTACCGTATCCATTTTCAGTTATTGTGAGAAGGTTCCCATCTTCATGTTCAACTATTGCCATAGATACTACTTTATCGCCTTTTTTTAGCCTCATGCCAATGACACCACGTGTGACTCTCCCCATAGTTCGTACTTCTTTTTCATCGAATTTACATGCTTGACCCTTTGCTGAAGCAAGTAGAATTGTTTGATTTCCATCAGAAAGACGTGTTGCAATAAGTTCGTCGTCTTCATCAAGACGTATAGCGCGCACTCCATTTACTCTAATATTACTATAAGCAGAAAGAACTGTTTTTTTAACAAGACCATTTTTAGTTGAGAAAACTAGGTTGTGTTCATCATCAAACTCATGGATCGGTATTGCTGTTTCAACATATTCACCTTCTTCAAGCCTTGGAAGTAAGTTAACAATTGCTTTTCCTTTTGAGTGTCTTCCACCTTCAGGAATCTTATATCCCTTGAGCCAGAAGCATTTACCCTGGTTTGTAAAAAACATGATGTAATCATGAGTTGAAGTAATAAAAGAGTCAACAATTACATCCTCTTCTTTTGTTTTCATACCAACAAGGCCTTTTCCACCACGGTGCTGAGTTCTATATGTTTCACATGGAATTCTTTTAATGTAACCACTGTCAGTAATAGTAATTATTACATCCTGTTCAGGGATTAAATCTTCCATATCAACAGTGATTTCACCTTCAACAATATCAGTACGTCTTTCATCACCAAATTTTTCTTTAATCTCAAGCAGTTCTTTTTTGATTTCATCAAGAATATGTTGTCTGTCAGATAGAAGCCATTCAAGCTCTTCAATTAATTTTTTAGTTTCATTATAGTCTTGTTCGACTTTTTCTATTTCCATACCAGTAAGCTTTTGGAGCCTTAAATCAAGTATTGCTTTGACTTGTTCTTCACTAAATTCAAATCTTTCCATTAGTTTTTCTTTTGCTTCATCAGGTGTGTTACTTGCTCTAATTATTTTTATTACTTCATCGATGTTTTTAAGAGCAAGCATATATCCTTCAAGGATATGCATCTTTTCCCGTGCTTTTTTAAGATCATAGTTAGTTCTGCGAGTAATAACTATTACTCTATACTCGATAAAATGTTCAATCAGTTCTTTAAGACCAAGTGTTTTTGGTTCACCATCGACAATAGCAAGATTATTTACACCAAAAGTCGTCTGCATCTCAGTATGTTTAAATAGTTGAGATAATACAACCTCTTCTATTGCATCACGCTTAAGAAGGATTACAACTCTCATACCTTCTCTATCTGATTCATCACGAAGATCACTAATTCCTTCTATTTTTTTATCTTTAACAAGTCTTGCAATAGATTGTAAAAGTTTTGATTTATTTACTTGATAAGGAAGCTCAGTAATGATAATTCTTTTTCTATTTTCTTTTTCTTCGATATGAGTTTTAGCACGAACTCTTAATAGGCCTCTACCTTCTGAATAAGCCTGAAGAATTCCACCTTTTCCATAGATTGTTCCGCCAGTTGGAAAATCAGGTCCCTTTATTGTTTCCATCAAGTCAACTGTGTTTATTTCAGGGTCATCAATAACTTGAATTGTTCCATCTACTACTTCAGACAGATTATGTGGGGCCATGTTTGTTGCCATTCCAACAGCAATTCCAGATGAACCATTAATTAGAAGATTTGGAATAACTGAAGGAAGCATAACAGGTTCTTTAAGACTTCCATCAAAATTATCAGACCAGTCAACAGTTTCTTTACTGATATCTTGTAACATTAAGGCTGATATTTTCGCAAGACGGCTTTCAGTATATCTCATGGCGGCTGCGGAATCCCCGTCAATACTTCCAAAATTACCTTGTCCATCAACGAGAGGGTAACGCAGTGAGAAATCCTGGGCCATACGAACCATAGAATCATATACTGCTTGATCGCCGTGTGGATGATATTTACCTAGACAATTATGTGAAATCATCCCATTTGCGACAAATTCGTGGTCATTTTCAACTTCGATATCATAAGTTTTTTGGGGTTCAATTGGTTTTACAGAAGAAACTTTCAAAAAAGTAATTTTATCTTTAATAATTTTGTCAATAAAATTATTTGTATCTGAACCAATTCTCTCAAGTTTTTCTTTGATCCCCCAATTCTGAATTTGTGTTAAGTGCAAAGATTTTTCTTTCAAATCAGTTGAATATCTAATTTTACATCCTTCAGGATATTTAATTCCGCTTCTAAATTTTTCTCCATTTGCATCTTGATACCAACCTGCACCAAGATGAAGTTCGCTAAGCTCACCAAATATGTTTTTCCCCGCATAAGGAATGATATCATATTTTGTCCAAGCATCTCTTTTTGTTAATCTACCTTTTGCTAAATGTTTTGCAAGCATTTTTTTTCTTAAATTTGCCAGCTTTAGGTTAGAAGCTAATTCAACTGCATTGGCTCCATTTATCTCCAGATGAAAAAATGGATGACGATCCACTATTCTTTTTTTATCTATGTAATGCTCTCCTTTTCTGTTTCTCCTAATTTTTGAACTAAAAATTCCTTGATGTTGAAGCAGTATCATTAGTTTATCAATTATTTCTTCGGAAATTGAACCATAATGAATCATGTTTCTGTTCTTATGGATGGAACCATCGCCGTCTATTAAACCTGAAACAAATGAGAATATTACTTTTTTCGGAGAACAAAAAATTTGTTTTGACAGTCTTTTTGTTTTAGCATTTACGTTTTTAAGATTAAAATTTGAAACAAAAAAATCATTGATTTCTTTTCTATTTATTCTAACTGAATAAAGACATTTCTTCTTTCTACCATTTAATTTATATTCTCTCTTTTCTATAGTAGGCTTATAATTAAATTCTTTCTTGATTGCTTCAATTACTTTATCAGCAATTTCTTTACTTGTCCCTGAATAAAAACATATCCTTGGATATTTTTTAATACAATAATCGTTTGATATATAGCCATCAGATGTAAAAATACCTAATAGATATCCAATATTTTCATTTAAATTATGGGCTTTTTTCCCCTTAGCATCTTTTAATTTTACATATTTCTTAATATCTGGGAAATCATGCTTTATTACAATAAAATCATTATTCTTTAGGTCTTTTGCTTCTTTCCATTCAAATCTCCAATCTTTTGTCAATACCTTAAATCTTTGAGATTTAGTTACTTCATTTTCTATTCCATTTTTTAAAGTCACTTTTAGAAGCTCACGTTTGGGCATGACATATAATTCTTTTACCTTTTCAACTCCGTTATGAGTGTAAACCATATCTTGCCTTTTAATATCCTGTATAGGTTTTAATCCATCTTTAGTTAGAACCATTGTATCTTTGGTAAAACACTCACCAACAACACGAGCTGACTTTTTATGTGGCTTGTTATAAGTTAGACCCATATCGTTCATAGCATACAAAATACGTCTATGAACTGGCTTTAAACCATCTCTAACATCGGGTAAAGCTCTACTCATAATAACACTCATAGAATAATCCATGAATGCACGTTTCATCTCTGATTCAAGAGTTTTAGTTATATCTTTTTTTGGAAGTTCTTCGTCAGTCATAAAATCACCTTAAATATCTAAGTTTTCAACCTCTTTAGCATGTTTTTCAATAAATTCTCTTCTGGGTTCAACTTTATCACCCATAAGCATAGTAAATAATTCATCAGCTTCAACTGCATCATCAACAGTAACTTTTGCTGTAAGTCTATTCTCTGGATCCATTGTTGTCTCCCAGAGTTGCTTAGGATTCATTTCACCTAGACCTTTGTATCTTTGAAGACTAATTCCTCTCTCGCCCATCTCTTCAATTATTTTTGCTTTTTCTCTTTCATAATAAGCATATTCAACCTTTTTACCTCTGCTTATTTTATAGAGCGGGGGTTGAGCGATATATAAATATCCTTCCTCTACTAGAGATCTCATATATCTGAAGAAAAATGTCAAAAGAAGTATTCTAATATGTTCGCCATCTACATCTGCATCAGTCATAATAATAATCTTATGGTAGCGTGCTTTATCAAGCTCGAATTCTTCACCGATACCAGTTCCAATGGCAGTGATTAATGCAAGTATTTCATTATTTTTTAGGATTTTATCCATTCTTGCTTTTTCAACATTTAGAATTTTTCCTCTAAGTGGTAGAATTGCTTGAAAATCTCTGTTACGTCCTTGTTTACTAGATCCACCTGCGCTGTCACCCTCAACAATATATAATTCAGTTTTACTTGGATCGCGACTTGAACAATCAGCAAGTTTACCCGGCAGAGCAGTTGATTCAAGTAGCCCTTTTCTTCGTGTCAGCTCCCTTGCTTTTCTAGCAGCAACTCTTGCTTTACTTGCATTTATACATTTTTGTAAAATTGTTTTAGCAACAACTGGAGTTTCTTCGAAATATTCACTAAGTTTTTCATTTGTAAGGCTTTCAACCATACCTCTAACTTCAGAATTACCAAGTTTTGTTTTAGTTTGCCCTTCAAATTGAGGGCTTTTTACTTTGACTGAAACAATACTAGTAATTCCTTCTCTGCAGTCTTCTCCACTAAGGCTGAAATCTTTACTATCAAATAAGTTGTTTTCTTTACCATACTTATTCATAACTCTAGTTAAAGCGCCTTTAAAACCAGATAAATGAGTGCCACCTTCGTGAGTATTAATATTATTTGCAAAAGTATGAATGTTTTCTGTATAGCCGTCTGTGTATTGTATAGATATCTCTACTTCAACATCTTCTTCTTTAGCCTCTAAATAAATTGGATCTGGATGTAGTGGATTCTTATTCTTATTTATTTCTTTAACAAACTCTTTTATTCCACCATCGAACTTATAACTATCTTTTCTACCGGTTTTTTCTTCAAATAAATTTACATGTAGCCCTGCATTTAGATAAGCAAGTTCTTTTAATCTTTTTTTTACAGTTTCATATTTAAATTCAGTTGTTTCAAAAATTTCTGGATCTGGTTTAAAAGTTATAGTTGTTCCTTTCCCATCAGAATCTCCAATTTCCTTTAATTCGGTAGCTGTATTACCGTGATCGTATTCTTGATGATATTTTTTACCATCTCTTCTAACTGTAACTTTAAGCCATTCAGAAAGCCCATTTACACAAGACACACCAACACCGTGAAGTCCACCTGAAACTTTATATGCTTCTGAATCAAATTTTCCACCGGCATGAAGTGTTGTCATAATGAGTTCTACACCAGTTTTATTATATTTTTTATGAGTTTTAACTGGTATTCCACGTCCGTCATCTTCAACTGTTACTGATCCATCTTTATTTAACGATACATCTATTTTTGATGCATAACCGGCAAGTGCTTCATCTATCGAATTATCAACAACTTCATATACAAGATGATGAAGTCCACGCTCATCTGTACTTCCTATGTACATTGCAGGGTTTTGTTTTACTGCTGCTAGTCCTTCTAAAACTTGTATGGAATCAGTATCATATAGTCCATTTTCATCTTTTTTTTCTGCCATATTTCTCACTTTTTGATTTATAGTAATCACACTAATTTAGTGAATTTATAAGAGTTATTTTTTCATCCCATCTCACGGGTGCTTTTTTAACTATTTTCATATGGAGTAGAGGCTAATAAATGTTGCTATTAAAAACAGTTAAAATATTGCTCTGTTTTTTTTAAAAAAAGATATAAATCGATTTACATTTTTATATACAGGATTTTGGTGATGATAATTGAAAAATATTAACGAAAAAAAATTGAAATTTACAAGAAAAATACTTCTTGTTTTTGTAATGCTATTTTTAATATCTATGACTTTTATATCTGTTAATGCTGCCGACTATGAAGATTATGCACCCGTTTTTTACTTTGAATCTGAAGAAAAATGTTATCCTGTTGATGTTTCGTATCATCTAAATAATGCAAATTTAGATACTTTTGAAGAAGGCTATGAGTTACTTCTTCCGGTGGATGCATCTACAGTTCAACTATCTTCTCTTTCAACTTTGGTACCCGGAATAAATGAGGAAGATATTCAGTATACTCATCTTGATAATACAATAGGGAATGTTGATGATAAAAAAATCATTGAAGATTATCAAAATAAAGAAAGTTCTTTAGGATACAAGGTTTATTATAGATCTTTTACAAGTGAAGGTAATCAAGTTATTCAGTATTGGATATTTTATGCCTTTAATGATGGTGAACTAAATAAACACGAAGGAGACTGGGAGATGGTACAGGTTGTTTTACCTTCAGATGGTTCTTCTAAGTGGGTTGCATACAGTCAGCATCACAGCGGGCAAAAAGCAAATTGGAACCAGGTTGAAAAAAGCGGTACAAATATTAAGGTATATGTTGCAAGAGGTTCACATGCAAACTATCTTCGATCATATTCTGGTAAACTAGGTATTGGCATGGGTAGCGATTATGTTGGTGCAAATGGTAAATTTTTGGAATATGGGGATTATGAACTAGAAGAGTTATCATCCCAAGACTGGATTGAATATAATGGACGATGGGGCGAGGTTAATTCTGAAGAAGATATAGTCCTTGGTAGAGCTGGCCCATTTGGTCCAAAATTTAGAGAATCTGGATCCATGTGGGATAATTCTGTTTCCTGGGTTAATGGCCTTATGGCTTCTTCAGATTCAATGTTTCTTGGCGAATGGTTTATCTATAATTTTATCCATCTTTTTATCTTGTTTTCTGGAATCGCTCTTGCAATTATTACATTTAATATATATAGTAGATATAAAAAACAAGGTCTCGGTCCAAGAATTGTGTCAATGTTTTATATTGATGGTTTAAATCTTAAAAGTATTGGTAACATTATTTGTTTTGTTGGTATTTTTATAGCTATTTTAGGTCTATTTTATTCCTGGTATTCTGTTTCTGCAGATATTGATATCGAAGGCTATGGAACAGGTGGAGTAATGAAATTGATTTCCCTTGATGGTATAAATGGCTTTCGAGTTGCTCTCCCCGGAACAGGAGGAGCTATACCAATTGGAGCTCTGTTAATTCCTTTTTCAGTTATAATAGGAATCGGTATTGTTTTTCTATTTATTTCTACAATTGGTATATCTAAAAGTAAAAAACTTGGTAAAAAATATATTTGGCGGGGCCTTAAGATTTTTTTACCAATAGTTATACTCCTAGTTGTTATCATGAGCATTGGTAATTTAATACCGCAATCTTTTAGTATAGAAGGAAGTACTGAATCTAGTAATTATATCACAGAAATGTTAGGTTCTATAAGCAATTCACCTATGGGTGGAAAAAAAGAAATAATTTTACCTGTTTCAGAAGATGTTTCAGGATATATCGGTGTAAGCTGGGGGCTTGGTTTAGGTGCTTATTTACTAGTTTTTGGTGGAATAATTATGTTGATCGCTGGAATAATTGAGATTATTGCTGATAAAGATTTCTTCCAACCAAAAGAATCTTCTAAAAAATTGGATAAATCTAAAATTAAAAACCCAGTTAACACATTTAAATCTATGAAAAAAGAGCAAGATAAAAAACAGCAAGGAGAAAATAAAGGCGAGTAATTGTACTCTATTTTTTAAAAAATAATAAAATAGTTCTAGAGAAAATATTAAATAATCCTAATTAATGATTGTTAACTAGAATTAGTTTTCAATGTGGAGGCAAAAATTTGAAAAGAAATATTTTAAGTATAACATTAGTAGGAATGTTAGTTTTAAGTGGAATAGGAGCTATAGTAGCAGCAAGTAATCAACCACATATTAGTGAGTCAATAAAAATTGAAAAACCATTGATTAAAGAAACTGGAGATTATTTAAATATTGATTTTGAAAAATCAACATCTTTTTTAAGTGAAGAAGGAAAGCCTATGCTTCCATTTTTTACAAAAACATATATCTTGCCTTTTGGCTCAAAGATTAAAGACATAAAGGTTAGTTTTTCAGGTAGAAAAGAAATAAATGTAGATAGTTATGTTAAACCTTCTTCTGGCTTGCAACCATTAAACTCAATCAAAAAAACAGATGATAATCCATCTTTAGATTCATCTATTTATGAGAGTTCAGAACTTTATCCAAAAAAAGAATTTACCTATCGTTTAGGTGCTGGACTTAACGGAAAAGAACATGTAACTTATCTATCAATTTATTGCTATCCTGTTAGATATAATCCGTCTGAAAATATTATTTTTTATAGTGAAAATATTAATATAGATCTTAATTATGAAAAACCAAAAAATCCGGCATCTTTTGGAGATGATTATGATCTGATAATAGTTACTCCAGAGATATTTTCTTCCACTCTTCAAGGCTTTGTAAATCATAAGAATAGCGTCGATATCTCTACTATGATAAAGACAACTGAGGAGATTTTTTCAGAGTATGAGGGAAGAGACAAGCCTGAGAAGATTAAATATTTCATTAAAGATGCAATTGAGACATACGGTGCAAAATATGCATTATTTATAGGTGATATGGATTTAATGCCAATTAGGCTTACAGACATTAATATTTACAACCAAGAAGGTCTTCCAACTGATTTATACTATGCAGATATATATGATGAAAATGGTACTTTTTGTACATGGGATACTAATAATAATGGTAAATTTGGAGAATATGAGTGGAGAGAAGGAGATATTGATTTTATAGATGGCTATGCTGATATTAACGTCGGAAGAATTCCATGTAAAAATAAATTTGAACTAAAAACAGCTATTAATAAAATTATTACATATGAAACAAAGACCTATAATTCAGATTGGTTTGATAGAGCAGTTCTTATGGGTGGTGACACCTTTCCAGGTAGAAGTATATATGAAGGCGAGGTTGTAACTGAAGCAGTTTCTAATGAACTTTCTAGTTTTAACAATATTAAATTATGGACTTCAACTGAAACATTTAAACCAAGAAATATTAATAAAGAAATTTCAAAAGGCGCTGGCTTTGTTAGTTATTCAGGCCATGGTTATGAAACGGGTTTTGGTACTTCTCCACCAAATGAAGAGGATAGAATAGAATATTTCACTCCATATACTCTTGGAATGCAGAACGGTAAAAAATATCCAATATTTTTCTTTGATGCATGTTCAACTGCAAGACTTGATTATACATTATATAATATCAAAGTACCTTCTTTTGCCTGGTATCTAATAATAAAACCTTTTGGAGGAGCAGTTGCAACAATTGGTGCGACAAGAGTTGCTTTTACAATGGTTGATAATGAAGGAATTCACGGTGGAGCTGGCTTTATGAATGTTCATTTCTTTAAAGCATATGAACCTGGTATCACAGTTTCTGAAATGTTAGTTAGCGCCCAAAATGATTATTTAAACGAAAGAGAATGGAAGGATTGTATAACCTTAGAAGAATTTATCCTTTTAGGTGATCCAACCTTAAAAGTAGGTGGATATCCATCTTTGAACTCTAATATAGAAAATTCAGATGAAACTGTAGAAACATTTAGTACTGCTTTATTTGATGATTCCAAACCAGATAAACCAGATGGTGTTTCTTCAGGTAGTGCTGGAGTTGAATATACTTTTAGTACTAACGCTCCAAGTGATCCATCATTAGATGAGGTATATTATTTGTTTGATTGGGATGACGGAACTTATAGTGAAGTACTTGGTTCATACAACTCTGGCGATGAAGTTGAAGCATCACACACTTGGTCAAAATCAGGTGTTTACAATGTCAGAATTAAAGCGTTACTTGTGGATTATAATGAATATAGTTATAAGGAAACAGAGTGGTCAGAGCCATTAAGTGTTACAATGCCAAAAGATAAATCTAAAGATGATCTATTTTTAACTAAGATTCTAGATAGATTCTTTGAAAGAAATCCTATGATATTACATCTTCTAGAAAATTTTTTGAATTTTAAATATAATAAATAAAAAAACCATTTTTCTTTCTTTTTTGTAAAACTCTTTTAACCACTTTTTCTATATCAATTTTAGATTTTAGGGGGTTTTTGGTTGATTGTAAATTGTGATCTTCATATACATTCGCGTTTTTCAGGTGCAACTAGTAATAAGATGAATATTGAAACAATATCAAAAGAAGCTCCAAGAAAAGGTATTAATATTGTGGGAACAGGTGATTGTCTTCACAGCGGTTGGCTTAAAGAAATTAAACAATGTAATTTAGTTGAAGAAGGAACTTTTGAACTCAATGGCACAAGATTCATTCTGACTGTTGAAATTGAAGCAATAAAACGCGTGCATCATCTTGTATATTTTCCTAGTTTTCCTTCTGTTATAGATTTTAAGGAAAGGATAAAATCAAAATCAAAAAATCTTGAAACAGATGGAAGACCTAATGTTAAAATGTCTGGCGAGGAACTTGCTGAAATTGCTAAAGATGTAGATGCATTAATTGGTCCAGCACATGCATTCACGCCATATACTTCAATGTATGCAGCCTATAATTCTTTAAAAGACTGTTATGGAGATATGTCAGATTATGTAAGTTTTGTAGAGCTTGGCCTTAGTGCTGATACTTTTTTTGCTGATAAAATAAAAGAACTACATAGACTTACTTTTCTTACAAATTCTGACTGTCACAGCCCTCATCCAGTAAGACTTGGTCGTGAGTTTAATCGTTTTAAAGTAAAAGATGCAACTTTCAATGAAATTAAAAAGGCGATTCTTAGAAAAGATGGTAATAGCTCTGTTTTAAATGTTGGTCTTCCACCTCAGGAAGGAAAATACCATGAGACAGCATGCCGTAAATGTTACACACATTATGATATAAATGATGCTATCCGCAGACGATTTAAATGCAGTTGCGGTGGAAGAATCAAAAAAGGAGTTAAAGACAATATAAATGAAAAAGCTGAATTAATTGAGCCTGAACATCCCTCTCATCGCCCTGAATATATTCATTTGATTCCAATGGCCGAGATTATAACTAAAGCAGTTGGTCAAAGAAATCCTTTCACTAAGACCGTTACAAAACGCTTTGATGAACTTGTAGATGCCTTTGGAAGTGAAATTGAAGTTTTACTTGAAGCGGATATAAATAAAGTAGCGAGGGTTACAGCTCCAGCAATAGCTTCTGCAATTCAAGCTTTCCGAGATAATAAAGTTACAATTATACCTGGTGGAGGAGGAGAATATGGAAAGATTCTTCTTCCCTCTGAAGATGCAATATCAATTCCAAATCTTGGCCCAGAAAATAAACAAAGTAGCCTTGTTGATTATTAGAAAGGAAAAGGATATTTATGGATTATAAAAAAGCGCTCTTAGAAATTAAAAAAATCATTTCAAATTCAGATAATGCTTTAGAAGATGTTGTTGATTTTTTATGTAAAAATTTTGAACATTACAGTTGGGTTGGAATTTATATTGTAGAAGGTAACGATTTAGTTCTTGGCCCATGGAAAGGATCAAGTGCTACAGAGCATACAAAAATTCCAATTGGAAAGGGTGTATGTGGAAGTGCTGCATCATCTGGAAAAACTGAGCTTGTCGATGATGTACATTCTGATGATAGGTATCTATCTTGTTTTGTATCAACAAAATCTGAAATAGTTGTTCCAATTAAAAAGAAGGGTAAAATTGTTGGTGAAATAGATATTGATTCAGATAAAAAGGGTGCTTTTACTAAAAAAGATTCAGTTTTTCTTGAGAAAGTTGCTGATATGCTATGTAAGCATATCTAGCAAACTTTTTTCAGCACTCAAGATCTTCATCACAGACCAAAAGGTCTCAGAAAGGGTTCGTTCATCATTAAAAATGAAATGAAATCACATGGATTTAATAATTATGCTTATTTGTAATCTACAAAAAAATAAAAAGAGAGAAGGGAAAAATCCTATTATTAAATCATATCTCCGATATCTAAATCATCATCTTCTGAAATAAAATATTCATCTATTTCGTTTGATATATCATCGTCTGTAACATCATCAGTTGGAGTGTAATCCTCACTTCTATCATCAGATTCCGGCTGATTAAACATAACAAAAACCAATGTTGCAGAAATTAAAATTAATAAAAGAACAAATGTTGATATAATTTTTTTATTCATATCTATCTTTTCCTCCTATTTTAATTTCCTTGTCCTTTCCCTTTTCCATTACCAACTGAACTTGGAGGGCCGCTGTTTCCTTGACCTCCAGGGCCTGGAATGTTTTGTATCTTTTCTTGTATTTTTTCAGCTAAATTTTCATTTCCTTTTTCGTTTGCCATATCCAGTCTTTCCTGTAATCTTTCTTGTGTTCCCTGTGAAAAATTTTGTTTTACTTGTTCTAAATGAGAAGTTATACTAGCTTTATTTTGTATTTTTTCTTTTTTCATCTCTGAAAAAATCTCTTGTTTCTTTTCTTTTGTTCTATTGTTAACCATTTTATTTACTTGTAATTTTAATTGCGAAAGATTCATTGTACCATTCATGTATTGATTTACACAAGAATTATTTTCATTGCCAATTATTCCAGATAATCTATACATTTGATTTTTATTAAACTGCTTTATTCTTACTCTAATTGTCTTACTATAATTTTCTAATTCGCCAGTAAGGTTTTCTCTTATTTGCTCTCTTACTTCTTGGTACTTATCATCACTAAGTAGATCTTTTACTGTATCTCTAAATTGTTTTGTAAGATTTTTTGCATCAATTTTTAAACCAACAAAAACCTCAACTGAATCGTTAGACTGCGGATCTGTATCATTTACTTGTTCTAATAGAATTTCTAATTCCTCAAGTATTGCTATAAAATCTGTTATGTTACAACCAAGCTCTTCTAAAACATCGACTGTCATTTCACCTTTTAAAAGATTTCTAGTAATTGCTTTTTCAAGTTGTAAAAGCCTTATTTCAGCACCTAGTGAATAATTCATTATTTCAACTTCTTCTTCTGTTTCACTATCTATAGGATCTGATGTTTCATTTTCATCACTATTACTTGTATTTTCATATTCATTTTCATCTTCTGATTCTTCTTCAGCTTCATCTGCTAATGCTAATGAAGTTATAGAAACAATTAGCATCAGCACCATAATTATACTCATCATTTTTTTCATATCATACACATCCTCGGAACTTAACTTCCGAAATACAATATAATATTGGTTGAAACAGCATATATAATCTAACCGGAACTAGGCGGAACAAACCGGAAGAAAATACAAAAAAAACAAAAATTTATGGTTTTTTAAGACGGATTAAATTTGACATACCAGTTTTTTCAATTTCAACTAAGCCTTTAAGTTCTAAAGAATGAACATTTCTTGATACTGCTGCCTTTGGAATTTCTAGTTCTTTTTGGATATCGGTTTGAGTTAAAGGTCTTTTTTTATCAACTAAAAGATTTACTATTTCTTTTTGTCTTTTGCTAAGACCCTTTAGGTCATAGTCGAGTTTATCATCTATTTCTTTTTTAGTATTAAATTTATTTTTTCTATCTTGATATATGAAATAGATCAATAAAGACAAAACAATAAATATTAAAATCAAAAGACCTGCTAAAATAATGTTATTTAATGTAATATCCTTAGATAACTTGTTATCTATCTGATATTGGACAGCAATTGATAAGGGCTCATTTTTTCCAGAACCAGAAATAACTAAACTACCCTCTTTTTCCTCTATTGAATTAAAACCAGAGGCATCAATATAATTAATTTTTGAGCCTTCTGGTAGATTTAAATTATAGATATAATCAGAAAAATTTTTTTCTATTGTAATATTTAAAAACCAATAACTCTGTTTTTTATAGGTATATTCTTCAGTATCTTGAATTATTAAATTAGGATAGTTAGATATACCTTTTATATCTATAGATCCGGTGTCATCTACAGTTATTTCTATATCTGCATAATAACTTTCAGCAGATACAAAAGTAATTGATAAAGATAATAACAAAATTATAAGAACAATGAAAAACCCAAGAAATCTTTTGCTCTTAAAATTCATTTATTTCTCCTAAATTATCCCATTACATCCCAAATAGTATTTTTCCAAATATTTCGTAAATTATCAATTTTTTGATCTAAAACATTTGAACCATTATCATTTATTAGTAGTTTTTCATTTTTTGTTTTACCTATTTTCAAATATGGCGTATTTGATTCTTTAAGGATTTTTTCAAACTCTTTTTGTTTATCTTTTTTTATTTCTACTATCCATCTGGTATTAGACTCTGAAAATAGTTTAAAATCAGATCTTAAACTTTCTCCAACATTTGTTATATCAACTTCACAACCTATGTCTCCACCTATGCACATCTCAGATAAAGAAACTGCAATTCCGCCTTCGCTAACATCATGGCAGGACAAAATTAGTTCTTTTTTAATTGAGTTTAGTATTCCATTTATACAATCTTTTAATATTTTCAAATTGCTTTTTGGAACAATCCCTCCATCTACTGAAATTGCTTTATAATATTCAGATCCACCCATTTCTTTTTCTGTATTCTTTCCAACTAAATAAATATGATTTCCATTATCTTTAAAATCAGATGTGACACATTTTCTAATATCTTTTATTATTCCAATACTTGTTATCTGAGGTGTTGGTGGAACAGATGTTTTAACTGACTCATTATAAAAACTTACGTTTCCTGACATAAAAGGTAGTTTCATTTCTTTTGCAGCATCACCTAGGCCTTTACACGCTTCATAAAATTCACCCATTCTCTCTGGTTTTTCAGGATTTCCAAAATTTAAGCAATCAAGAAGCGCATCAGGTTTTGCACCAACTGAAACTAGATTCCTGCAGTTTTCATCGATTGCTGATACTGCACCCCAATAAGTATCTCTTTCCATAAATCTAGGATTAACATTTGCAGTAACCGCAAGACCTCTGAAACTATCTTTCAATGGTTTTAAAACAGTTGCATCGCCGTGTCCTTCAAAATTAATTTTGCCTTGCAGTGGTTTTATAACAGTATTTCCACGTACTTCATGATCATATTGACGTATGACCCATTCTTTACTTGCGATATTATAACTAGACAAGAGTTTTTGTAAAATATTATTTAAATCTGGCATCTCAAAATCTGAATCCTTTGAATCATATTCTTTTGGTTTAGCTACTGGTCTTTCACAGGTATCATATACAGGTCCACCTGTAAAAAAATCCATATCCATCTCTAATATTTTTTCACCTTTGTAAAAAACCCTTGTTATTTTCTCGGGAATTACTTTTCCAACTATAACTGCTGTTACATCCCACTGGTTACAAATGTGAAGTACTTTATCTACATTTTCAGGTGAAACAAGAAACATCATACGCTCCTGGCTTTCAGAAACCCATATCTCCCAAGGGCTAAGTCCTTCTTCTTTTAAAGGAATATCATCAAGGTGAATTTCAGCACCAAAACCTGCATCATAAGCAAGTTCTCCACACACACAAGAAAGTCCTCCTCCTCCAAAATCTTTAAGCCCTTCGAGAAGTCCTTTTTTATTGCATTCAAGAGTAACATGAATCAATGGTTCTTTTGTTATAGGATCTCCTACTTGTACTGCAGATCTACTTGATTCTTCACTTTCATCAGTAAGTTCTGCACTAGCAAAAGTAACACCATGTATCCCATCTCTACCCGTTTTTCCACCGACATAAACATAGATATTTCCAGGTGCTTTAGCTCTACTATGAATTAGTTCCTCTTTTTTCATTACACCAATGCATCCAACATTTACCAGGCAATTTCCAGTATATCCTTTATGAAAATATACTTGACCTGAAAGAGTTGGAACACCTATTCTATTACCGTAATCACGTATTCCATCAACAACACCTTTGAATAAAAACCGTGGATGTTTTGTACCTTTGGGTACTTCTTTTAAAGGTAAATCAAGTGGCCCAAAAAACAAGGGATCTATATATGCTATAGGCTGAGAACCCATACAAACTATGTCTCTAACAATCCCGCCTACACCTGTTGCAGCACCACCGTATGGCTCAACTGCACTAGGGTGATTATGTGACTCAAGTGCTGCACAATAATAATGATCTTTATCAAACTCTACTACACCAGCATCTTCACGTGCAATAATTTTATCTTCTTCTATTCCAAAAACATGTTGCTTTAGGGGAACCTTACTTGATTTATAACAACAGTGTTCACTCCAAGCTTGACCAAGAGCTTGCAATTCTATATCAGTTGGATTTCTATTTTTTTCTTTGAAATAATCTTTAATTCTTTTCATCTCATCCAAATTTAGAGCTATACCCATTTTCTCTGAAATTTCTAATAAATTTTTATCAGTAGCAGATAAAATATCTATTTCAAAACAATCACATTTATCTGTTTTTTTCTTAAACAATTTTTCTAAACTCAAAATATTCTCACCAAAATTATTTTTTTATGATATCAATTTTATAGGTATGAATCACTGGATTTGTAAGAAGCCTTTCACACATTTGTTCAACATCTTTAAGAACACTACTTTTATCTTTTCCATCTATTAAAAGATCAAAAGTACGGGTTGTCTTTGCTTTTTTTACATTATCAAAACCAAGTAGTTTTAATGCTTTTAATGTGTTTGTTCCTTCTGGGTCAGATACTCCTTTTTTTAAACCAATTGTAACCTTTGCTTCAAACATAAAATATTATTCCTCTTATATTTTTGGCATTAAAAAAATACTAGATAAGGTTATCGTTTTTGGATAATTTTTTTCAAATTTTTTCAAATATTTTTTTAATTTCATTTCTAAAATCTTTAAGAGATTCTTCATTTTTTATTATAATATCAGCTGTTGCTATAACATTTGGTAGGCCCCAAACTATTTCCCTTCTGTCCCGCTCTTTTATTTTTTCAATATCTTTACTATCGTCTTTTCTATTACGCATCATGGCACGTTTGTATCTTTTATCATCTGATACATCTATTGCAATTAGTAAGAAATCTTTGTCTAATTTTCTTTTAAAGGTTTCAACTTCTTCTTCGTTTCTGACACCATCGATCACTATAATATCGCTATTTTTTATAGATTGGATTTTTTCTATAGTTTTTTTTGCCCAGATATCTTTTCCATGTTTTTTACGCATTTCATTTGCTACAAATCCCACGTTTTTATCGTTTATCTCCAGGTTTCTATTTCTTACTTCTCCCCATACCATATCTCCCATTCGAATTACTGGGATATTTTGTTCTTTTGCAATTTTTACTGCTTCGCTTTTTCCTGAAAAAGGCATACCTGCAAAAGCTATAATCTTCAATTTTTTCACCATAAAATTTTATAGTGCAGGGGGAGCGATTCGAACGCTCGAAGACCTACGTCACAGGGTTTCTTAATGCTTAGGCATTCCTAAGCCCTGCCCCTTTGACCGCTCGGGTACCCCTGCAAGATTAGGACCTCTAATATGAAAGTCACTCAAAAAGTTTTTTACATTAAAAATATAACTTTTTTTATTAATCTGATTTCAATAGCTTTTTTTCACCATATTTTGCATAGCAATCAGAGCAAAATTTCCTTGCAAGAAGAGAATGCAGATGTTCAGATACACCTTCTTCAATATGATAGTTTTTTCCTTTTTCTATTTTATTATCACAGTTAGTACATACAACAGGATTTTTTGCAGTTTTTTTAACTAAATGAGTCTTTATACCCATTTATCTTTCAACCTCCCTATAATCTTATCTGGTTTATAGTTTATAATACTTTTTTTTATAGGCATTCAATTAATCCAAAATTTATATAATTCGAAAATAATAAGTAGTAAGTTTAAGTATGAGTAATATATTCGGAAAAAGTCGTAATAAATATTTGCGGTGGTGTGCTACCCACTATAGCGAACAATAATCAAAATTTGATTGTTGTCTATAAGGGTGGGGTAGCCAGGAAATCCCGACGGGCCCATAACCCGTAGATCAGTGGTTCAAATCCACTCCCCGCTACTATTTTTATAAAAAAACAAATCTTTTTAAATTATCTTTTTATTATTTTTTTTGCTGTTTGGGGAGGACAATAGATCATATGATTAAACATATAAAAAGAAATCCTTCAAAATCTCCACTTAATTTTTTTAAGAAAAAATCAAAAAATAAAGAAGGAAAAGAGGATAAATCTGATATTATTAAGAAGATCGATAATCAATTCCTAAATACAAATCTTTTTTCAGATGATGAACCTGTTTCTACAAGATATGAACCAAATTCTAGAGAAACTGTGCTATTAAAAATGATGTATCTTGATGATGTTGATTCTGATCATGTTAAAAGTAAAATGAGGATATCTGATAATGAATTAGAAAAACTTGTAGATGGTTTACTAGATTTAGGACTTGTTAAATATTCTTCAAATAATGAAATTGAGTTAACCCGTGAAGGTATTTATTATATTACTAGTAACGATATGGATCTATTTTGAATATGTCTAAAAATTCAAGATATCTAAGATTTTGGGAGATAGATTTTCTTAGAGGTATAGCAATACTTATGATGATAATCTATCATATTTTATATAACATATATTTTTTTGATGTTTATTCTTTTAATATTCATTCTTTGCCTTTTAGAATATTTCTTTTTCCAATTGGTACTACTTTTCTTTTTTTAGTTGGCGTTTCTCTTACTTTGAGTTATAATAAAGCTAAAAAAAATTTATCGAAAAAGGATCTTTATTTGAAGTTTTTTTTACGTGGAATAAAAATATTTTCTCTTGGTCTTGTTATTACTTTTTTTACCTGGATATTTTTAGAAGAAGGCTTTGTAATATTTGGAATACTTCATTGTATTGGTATATCAATTATTCTCTCTGTTTTTTTTATTAGATTTAGATTTTTAAACTTGATTTTAGGTTATATTCTTTTTCTTATCGGTATTATTCTCAGGTCTTTTACTTTTGATTTTAATTATCTTTTGTTTTTAGGCTTTATCCCTAGAAATTTTTATACAGTTGATTATTTTCCTCTTCTTCCATGGTTTGGTGTAGTACTTTTTGGTATTGGTTTTGGAAATATTTTATATCCTAATTATAAAAGAGTTTTTACTTTACCTGATATATCAGATGTAAAAATTATTAAATTCTTATGTTTTCTCGGTAAAAATTCTCTTATTATTTATTTTTTACATCAAATCCTAATTATCGGTTTAATTCAACTGTATTTAATATTTTAGATTAAGAGATGTTATTTCTACTCCTTTTCCTTTTTCTATTTTTCCTACTATTTTAACATCTTTCTTGCTATATCTTTTTAAAATCTTAAGTGTTTTTTCAGAATCTTTTTTGTCTACTATTACTGCTAGCCCCATTCCCATATTAAATGTTTTATACATTTCTTTATCGTCTATATTTCCACTTTCTTTTAAAAATTTAAAAATATCCTGTGGTTCAAATGGATCATCTATCACATATTTTACATTTTTATTTAATCGCTTTAGATTTAACAATCCTCCTCCTGTGATATGTGCGATTCCATTTGGTTTTATTTGTTTTAACAATTCTACTACTTCTTTAACATAGATTTGGGTTGGTATAAGTAATATTTCTCCTATTGTTTTATTTTGATATATATTATTTGGAAATTTGTCAGTATAAAACAAATCAGCATTTTGTATAACTTTTCTTGCAAGTGTATATCCATTTGAATGTATTCCACTACTTTTTATGCCAATTATTATATCGCCTGATTCTATTTTTTCACCAGTTATTATTTCGTCTTTTTTTACATAAGCAAGGCATGTACCAGCTAAGTCAAACCCATTTATTATTTCTGGAAGAGATGCTGTTTCTCCACCTATTATTGATATATTTGCCTGTTTTGCTCCTTCATATAATCCTTTTCCTATTTCTTTTGTAATTTTCGGATCTGGATTATCAATTGCAAGATAATCTACAAAAGAAAGTGGTTCAGCTCCGACACATATCGCATCATTTACATTCATAGCTATGCAGTCTATTCCTACTGTATCATATTTTTTTATTTGTTCTGCGATTTTTACTTTGCTTCCAACTCCATCTGTGCATAGTACCAGTGCATATTCTCCGAATTCTATCATTCCTGCGTAGTGCCCGCCAAGTGGTTTTCCTATGCCTTTTCTTGTGTTTTTAAAACTTGATATTATTTCTTTTACTGCTTTTTCTTCTTTTTCTATGTCTACACCACTGTCTTTATAGGTCATTTTTTTCAAAATTATCAACCTTCTTTTTCTAATATATAAAAAGGGTAACATAGTTTTTATGTTAAATTTTTTTATTTTGGCATAGATTGTTAAATAACATTTATAAATAATAAACTATAAAGTGTATAATTGGAACAATACGATGAATAAAAAAATAATCGCGGTAACAGTGCTAATTCTATTGCTAATTACTTTGTTATCTGGTTGTTTTGAAGAAGAAAAATCTTTTAATAAAAAACCTGAAGTTGTTATAACTCACCCTATAGATAATAGTATTGTTTCAAAAATTGTTACTATTTCTGGTACTGCTTCAGATCCTAATGGTGATCAAACAATAAAGTTAGTCGAAATTAACATTAATGATACCTGGATTGCAGTTGACGGCATTGAGAAATGGAGCTATAATTGGGATACATATTCCTTAGAGGATGGTTTTTATGAAATTTCTGCTCGTGCCTGGGATGGTAATCTACAATCTGATCTTTTTGAGATAACAGTTAAGGTAGATAATCCGAAAGTAGTTGAAACCGATGCTCATAAATGGGCTGTTTTTACTTTTGTTGCTAATTTTCCTGAAGAAAATGAAAGTAAACTAGGCAATGGTGGTTTTTATCTAGCTGAAGAAATGGCTTCTTATCTTATAGAAGAAAAGGGTTACCCTACTTCGAATATCTTTATTTTATTTGACGATGGCTGGCTTAGAAGTGATAATGGTTTTGGAAAAAGATTAATTACTCTTCAGGAACGCAGTTCAGAGTATGATATTTCATATGCTGCTGCTACAAAGAAAAATTTTGTTTCAGTTGTAGATTATGTTGTTCAATCTTCTAATAATTTTGATGATAGCGAAGTATTTTTGTGGGTTTCCAGTCATGGATGCGGGGATAATGAAAATCCTTTTACTGGTGGTAAACTCTTTGAGAGAAGTTCTATATTTTTGTGGGATGATACACTTGAGGATAACGAACTTGGTGCTCTTCTTCAGAACTTAAAATCTGAAGAAACTTGTGTCATTGTTGATGCTTGTTTTAGCGGTGGCTTTGTTGATAAAACAATTTTTAATATTCCTGAGTTGTTTTTGTTTAGATCTAATATCCCTAAGAATGGAAGGGTTGTTATCTCTGGTGCTAGTAAATTTAGAGTAGGATATGCTAGTGTTGAAACAGGTCCTTTGTTTTCTATGCTATGGTTTTATGGTATGTATTCAAAAGAAGCTGATGGTTTTAGATCTGGTTTATTTAATAGAGGAAAAGAAACCCGCCTAGATATATTTAAAGATGGTATTGTCTCTGTTGAGGAGGCCTTTTATTATGCTAAATATATTCTTAGAACTGAAAAAGAACTTGAAGATTACAGTAAAATGGCACCTCAGATTAGTGATAGATATCCTAGAAGAGGTATTTTTGGCAGTTCAGAAGGTCTTATACTTGGATAATTATATATAACTAATATAGAAACGGCATTGGGACAAAATTAATTCCTTCCTACTCTGACCGTGAAAACATTATGCAG
>CAZWYI010000031.1:0-20902 GCA_964638155.1 uncultured Thermoplasmatales archaeon
AAAAATCTAAGTCAATAAATAATTCTTTGATATTTTCAATGTTAGTAACTTTGAAATAATAAAAAGTTTATTTACATTAGGTATGGTGAAGAGGAGGAGCAAACTTTCTAAATTATTACTATGGGAAATTATTCTACTTTTTTTATTGATAATGATCTTTGCCGGAGGTCAAAAAATATTTGAAATTACATCATTACAGGACATTCTATCTACATTGTTTCCCCCAATATTATTAATCATAACTGTAATTGTTGTAACAAAATTATTCACAATAGTCTTAGAACCAATTTTTAAAAAATCACTTCAGAAATATATAAACCCATATAATGTTAAAAATACCTGGCAATTTATAAATTACTTGATTTGGACGATATCTTTTATCATATTAATTATACTTTTAGTAGGTATACTAGTCGGTGAACAAATAAACACAGGTGTTGGATTATCTATTGCTTTTATAATCGTACTTTTTATTATAATTTCATATAAACCAATATCCAATTTTGTGGGATGGCTTCATATAATTTTTTCAAGTCCTATTAAAAAAGGAGATCTTGTAGAAATAGATGGTAAAAAAGGAAGAATTTCTGAAGTAACAACTATGAACATAGTTTTAGAAGAAAAGGCAACTAGTCTGAAAGATCCAGGATATACAGGGAGAACAATAAACATTCCAAATTCCAGTATTTTTTCAAAACCTATTTCGTTAATTCCTGAATATAAATCAGTTATCTGGGATGAAATAAAAATTATGTTGCCATCAAGAACTAATTATTTATTAGCTGAAGATATTATCGCTGAAGTAGCAAAGAGTATTGTTGGGCCAATCATGAAGAAACGTAGAAAAGAGATGCTATCTAAAATGTCACCAGGTTCTGAAGTGCCAACAGTCCCCATAACTGAACTTTCTATAGAACCAAATGGTGTTTTATTGACCTTAAGATATTTCTGCAGATTAAAAGAAAGAGCAGAAGTTAGATCTGCTATTTCAGAAGGAATTTTAAAAGAATTTAAGAAAAATAAGATTGAACCGAAGTTTTCAAATTAAATAATAATGCGAGTTTGATAGTCGTATGTATGTAATCATTGGTGGTGCAGGAGATGCAGGAAGACATCTTGGAAAAATACTATCAAAAGAAGGTCATGAAGTAGTATTAATCGATAACGACTCAAGAGCAGTTGAAAAAGCAAGAGAAATCGATGCTTTAGTTGTCAAAGGAAATGTATGTGATTTTAAAACTCTTTTAGATGCAGGTATAACTGATTGTGATTATTATATCGGCCTAGTTAAAGAAGATAGTGAAAATCTTGTTAGTTGCTCATTAGCAAATTTTTATGGGAAAAGAACAATTGCTAGAGTAAAATCTCCTTTTCTTTCAAAAGAACCTGTTTCAAGAAGGTATACAACAATCGGTGCAGATATAGTTCTATGCCCCTCCTTAATTATTTCCTCTCAAATCTCAAGAATTTTTGCTTTTCCTTCAAGATTAAAAAAAGTTAAAAAATATAGAATTGGAATATATAGAGCAATAATTGATGAAGAGTCAAAAAGTAGAGAGAAAAGTATTTCCAGTTTAAACATTGCAGAGGGAGCAAGAATAATATCTGTTTTCAGAGGAGTAAATCAATTTTTACCAACAGACTCCCTTGTTTTACAATCTCAAGATGAATTATGCATCCTAATGGATGAAAGAGTGAAAATAAAAGATGTTGCAAAATCTATTGATTGTAATATTTTTCCTTACTCAGAAGTAGAAAACGTTTTTATCGCCGGTGCAACTGATATTGGATTAACACTTTCAAATGATCTATTAGAATCAGATATATCTGTAACAATAATGGATCTATCTAAACAAAGAGTAAATAGAGCTGCTAGAAGACTAAAAAAAGCATCGGTGGTGCATGGAGATCCTTTAGGCCATGGTGTATTAAAAAAAGAAGGAATCGAGGACTTTGATGTATTAATGACCCTTAGTAATAGTCTTGAAAGAAATATTTTTATTTCATTAATTGGAAAACAATATGATATAGAAAAAGCAGTGACTTTAATTGATAGGATAGATCTAAAAGAGTCTATTGAGGGAACACTAATAGACAATGCAGTTGTTCCAAATCTTTTACTTGTAAAAACAATTATTAATATACTAAAACAAAAACATGAAATAAAAGATAGAACTAGAAAAAGAAGAGCATTAAAAATAAGTTCTTTACAAACAAAAGATATAATCTTAAGACTCTTAAAGGTAAATAAAAGGATGAGATGTATTAATAAAAAGATTGGTACTTTCTCTCCTGAATCAGGTAATTTTTTTATACCTTGTGTATCCAAAAAAGACAAAAAGGGATTTATTCCCAGCCAGGATTATACAATAAAAGATGGAGATATTTTATTTGTTTTATTTCATTCAACAGATGAAAAATCAGTTAAAAGATGGCTTATCGGGTGAAAAAATTGAGAATAAAAGTTGTTTTTGGGACAATTGGCACAATCCTAAAGTTTTTTTCCCTGGCTTTTTTAATTCCAATACTTCCCGCATTATATTTTTGGGAAAAGGAGTTATTAATTTTTCCTTACAAAATTCCATACATAACTTATGAAATTCCATTTTCAATTATTGTATTTTTATTTTGTTTTCTATTAACTCTTATTATTGGAATTATATTAGAAAAAACTGGTTCAACTGAAGATTTTACAGATAAAGAAGGATTTGCAATTGTATCCGGTGGATGGTTAATTGTTGCAATATTTGCCTGCCTTCCTTTTATTTTAACAAAATCTGTTTTTACAATTCCACAAGCTTATTTTGAAGCAATGTCAGGACTTACTACAACTGGAGCGACAATTCTCTCATATTCACATAATTTTGAAAATTATCTAGAAAGCGTACTATTTTGGAGAGCTTTTTTACAATGGCTTGGAGGAATGGGAATTATAGTTCTAAGTGTTGCAATTCTTACTAGACTTACTTCTGGTGGTAAAAAATTAATAGAATCAGAAGCCCCTGGTCCTTCATTAAATAAATTAAAACCAACAATAAAGCAGACTGCTAAATTACTTTGGATGATCTATGTTTTTTTTACAATTGCAGAAGTCTTAGCTCTGAGGGTAGCTGGAGTTTCTTTCTATGAAGGAATTTATCACGCATTTACAACAATGTCTACTGCTGGTTTTTCTCCACATACTGAAAGTATCGCATATTATACTTCTCCAATTGTCCATTGGATAATTATATTTTTTATGATTATTGGTGGTACAAATTTTACTATTCATTATTATGCCTTACATGGAAAAAAGAAAAGTTATCGCAGCGACCCTGAATTTAGATTCTATATTGCTATGATCTCTGTTGTTGCTGCTCTGATATTCGTTGATTTACTTGCGAGTGGTTATATTTTTCAAGAGGCAATTACTCAATCTGCCTTTCAATCAGTATCAATTATAACTACAACTGGATATACCACAGCAAATTATGGAGATTGGTCTAGCTTTTCAAAACTTTTAATTTTTGTTTTAATGTTTGTTGGAGGCTGTGCTGGTTCTACTGCAGGTGCAGTAAAGCAAGTTCGAATTTTATTGATGTTTAAAATGCTTAAAAGAAAACTTCAGAAATTACTTCACCCAAATATAGTAATACCTGTACGATTAGGTGAAAATATTGTTTCTGACGAAACACTTCATACATTATCTATGTTCTTCTTTGCATATATTTTGCTATTTATTATTTCTAGCCTTGCTATGGTTGCCCTAGGTCTTGACATGATCTCTGGTGCTTCTGCTGCGGCTTCTTGCCTAGGAAACATTGGACCGGCTTTAGGAATAGTTGATCCATCTAATACCTATGCTGCAATTCCTGAAGCAGGAAAAATATGGCTCACATTTTGTATGTGGCTAGGTAGACTAGAGATTTTTACAGCTTTAATTTTATTTATTCCATCAGCTTATAAAAGAGAAACTTTCCTTGAATAGTATTTCATAAAAATGTTTAAATTAATAATAATTTGGGTAGTTCTAGGATTTAGTCGAGGATTAGAAATGAAAAAATTAATTCTAGTTGATAAAAAATTTAAAAAAAACCCATTTAGATACATTTTTCAATGTATATTAGCAGGTCTTACTATACTTGCATTTCTTTTCTTTTCTTTTTAGATGTATTAAATGAAACTGCTATAATAACAGCTCTTGGCGCAAGTGCTTTTATTGTTTTTACAATGCCTCATCAATATTCTTCTGATTCCAGGCGTTTGTTAGGTGGTTATCTTGTAGGCTTAGCATCTGGATTTATTTTTTATTTATTTTCAATATCAGAATTTATTAACAATCTAGGTGTTAGTAATACTACAACCTTAGTAATTCTTGGTACAACTGCGGTAGGATTGGCTATATTTATTATGGCAGTTACTAATACTGAGCATGCCCCATCTGCTGGGATAGCTCTTGGACTTGTGATAAATAAATGGGATTATTTAACGATCATTTATATCATAATAGCAGTTATTTGGATGTTAGCTGTTAAATTAATTTTAAAAAAACATATGATGGATCTAATTTCTCCCCACGAAAAACCTTTGGATGAAAATAAAAGGTAACTTTTAAAACCAAAAAAAGAAAAATCTTATTTATATTTCTATCTTAATTCAATTTTTTCCAACTATAATATATAACTAGATCTAACCAAACTTACTAATATAGGTAACAATTATATAATAAACTTTATATATTATTAAAACAACTTTTATAATATAACAATCAAAAGGTTGTATAAAAAATGAAAAAAATATATTCAATTATAGCTATTACAACAGTAACAATACTGATAATTTCATCTTTAACTCCTATTCTGTCAGCTTCTTGTATAAAAAGTTCAGATTTAACAATAAATAGTGAAGAATTTGCTAGCTGTATGGAAGTAAGAAAATATATATTAGTAGATAATGAAGAATTTACAAATTATGAAACAGAAAATGGCTCAATAGTAAGATTTAGAATTAATATTACATACCACGATGTAGATGGTGAAGCCGTTGGAAATGAACCAAACGGATACATTTTAAAAAATATTGTAATCACAGATATTCTTCCAAAAGGATTAATATACAGAAATAATGCAACCAGAGAAGCAGATGATATATCAAATGATAACAGAGTAATTGAATGGAACCTAACTGATGAAGTAGCCCTAACAGAGTTAGAAGACTCTCACCCAGATACTTACACTTTGGAGTTTGATGTAGAAGTTTCAAAAGAGGGTACACTAAAAAATAAAGTTGAAGTAAATGCTATTGAAAGTTGCTATGATCTACCCCGATACAATGAATCAGAAGCTATATTAACTGTAACAACAACAGAAACATACAATTTAAATATTGACATAACAGGGCAAGGAACAGTTACAAAATATCCCGATAACTATAATTATTTACAAGGAGAAGAAGTAACACTTGAAGCAATAGAAAATACAGGATGGGTCTTTGATCATTGGGAAGGAGCTGAAATCGATGGGAGCACAGATAAAACAGAAACAATAACTATGAACAGTGATAAAAATTTAAAAGTATATTTTATAGAAATAGAGACACCTAAATACACACTTGAAACAAATACCGTAGGACAAGGAATTATCACAAAAAATCCAAATAAAACTGAATATTTTCAAGGAAGTGAAGTAGTACTAACCGCAATACCAAAAGAAGGATGGGTATTTGAATGCTGGAGCGGAGATATTTCTGGAAATGAAAATGTTAAATCAATTACTATTAATGAAAACAAAACAGTAACAGCACATTTTAAAGAAAACGGAAGTATAGAAAAACCAACCGTTGAAATAAAAAAACCAAAAAAACACATATCTTATTTTTATAATATTCCAATAGGTTTCAGGCTCCGAGCAAAAAAAACAAAAATAATTGGACCGATAACAATAAAAGCAAAAGCAGATAGCGATGTTGGAATTGAAAAGGTAGAATTCTATATAAATGGAAAACTAAAACACACAGATAAAAATTTTCCATATAGATGGACATGGTGGATAAAACCTATAGACCTAACAGATAGCTACAATGTAACAGTTGTAGCATATGATAAAGAAGGAAACAAAAACAGCGATCAAATAACAGTTCACAGAGAAAGACCAAAATTTTTACTTTCAAAAATAGCAATAATTGGAAAGATTATTTTTGGAGATGACTGGGATATAAACGATGACAACTTCTGGGATGACATAGACAAAGATAAACTCAAAAAATTCGTTTTAATTGCAGGAGGTGTTTTAGCAGCAGGGAGTATCATTAGGCTATTAAGAAATAGAGGTGATGAAACTGAGCCAGAGGAAACAGATCCAGATAAAACAGATCCAGATGACCCAGATAATAAAAATGCAAATGAAAAACCAGTAGCTAAAATTTCAGGCCCATACGAAGGAGAAACCGATCAAAAAATAAGTTTTGATGCATCAGACAGCTACGATCCAAATGGAGATTCAATGACCTATAAATGGGACTTTGGCGACGGAAACACAGCTTACGGAGAAAAAGTAACCCACATATACAAAAAACCAGGCAAATATACAATAAAACTTACTATAGAGGATACACATGGATCAACTGAAACAGAAAAAAGAACTATAGAAATTATAGATAAAGATAAATCAAAAGAAGAAGACACCACTTTTTGGTATATAGTAACAGGCCTTAGCACTGGTCTTCTTGCAACTCTTGGAACACTTTATTTTAGGAGGCGATACTTTGTATAAAATTAAAAAAATGCCTATAAATATTTCACTATTTTTAATATCTATAATCGCAATGATTGTCTATTATTTTTTCTTTGATTATTATACAATAGGATTATTCATACATTACGGATATGCAATATCAGCTCTCACACTCGCACCATACATACTGATTACACTTTTCTTATATGCTATGGTTTTTTGTGGCTTAATGGCTGTTATTTATGGCTTTTTACACAGAAGACCTTGGACACAAAAGTTCGCAATACTATATATTGTATGGGCTTTACTTTGGCCTGTATGGTCTCTCTTAGTTGGAAATAATGTTTTCTTAAACTTTGTTTATCTGGTTATATATGTTTTAATGATAATTTATCTATTTTCACAAAGAGTAATAGATTACTTTGAAAAAATAAAAATATTCACATATAACGGATACACACTTTACAAGAAAGATGTTCAACTTAAAAATAAAAACGGTATTGTAACAATTCATTTCTTTTCCAAAAAGGAACCAAAAAGTGGAACACCAACATATCTACCAGAAGGATACACAGTAGAAGTAAACAAAAGAAGCAAAATGCCTTATCTAAAAAAGATTAATAATAAAAAAGAGGAAAAGAAAATATACACATACAAAGACTATACTTTATACAAAAGAGATGTCAAACTTAAAAATAAAAATGGAATGGTAACAATTCATTTCTTTTCAAAACATAAACCAAAAAGTGGAACACCAACATATCTACCAGAAGGATACACAGTAGGCGTAAATAAAAGAAGTAAAATGCCCTATCTAAAAAAGAAAAGCAATAAAAAAGAAGAAAAGAAAAAAACAGAAAAAGAAGAAGATAAAAAAACAAACAATAATCACAAAAGAAATTCTAATGTAATTTATGTTGTAAGTAAACCCCAACCAGGACAAGTAAAAGGAGATTGGGCGGTAAGAACACATGGAAAAATATTTAGTCATCACAGAATAAAGGTCAATGCAATAAAAGCAGCCAGAAAACTTGGAAGAGAAAAAAAGGCTACAGTATTAATTCAAAAAACAGATGGTACCTTTTCAAAAAGTTATAAACAAAAGAAATAAATTCAAATTATTTATTTTTCTTTTTTCATCATAGATTTTAGACATGGGAAAAAATTTTCATAAGATTCTAATTCCCATAAAATATATCCAATATCATTATCTAGAGAATCTATTTTCTCTTTTTTATTCATTTTTCAACCCCTATATACTATTTCTATCTCGTATTATATATATTTTACTATATCCCATTACTTTTAACATTTTTAATTGTAACAAATTAACTTAAAATAATGTTATTTTTAGCAAAACGTAAAAAAATACTATTTTTTATCTTTTTTTACTTTAATAAAGAATAGAACCAACGAAAATATCAACAAAATAATTATCACGGCCACTTCAAAACTAGGAATTTTAATTCGAGGTGGATTTGATTTAAATTTAATATCCTGATTATTATCAATAAAAACATTATCCTCAGTTATATTATAATCTTCACAATTATCAATATAAATACCATACCGCCCCGTCTTTGAAATGTTATTATTAGTTATATCAATATTTTTAGAATCCTTGATACTAATCCCATTTCTGGAATTATTAAAAAATATATTATTAACTATAGAAACATTATTACATCTATTTATAGAAAGACCATTTTCATTATTAGAAACATTATTCTTTGTAAAAGTATTTTTATTAGAAAATCTTTCAAAAGATAGAGCCAATCCAGAATTTCTCATAATGTTTTCTGAAAACAAATTATTATTTGAACCATCTAAAATAAAAATATTAAACTCTTCAGCATTAAAAAAATAATTATTATAAAAAGTATTTTCTGAGGAATTATAGAGTCTAATATCTTCAGAATTATTTATAAATTGATTATGAGAAACATAAACGCTACCTGATTTTTCATCAAGCAATATAGCATTTGTATTATTATAGAAAGAATTTGAAATAATTAATACGTTAGAATCAAAAAGATTATCTAAAACATAAATACCAATGGAGGCTTCTTTAAATTTAAAATTTGAAATAGATACATTGTTAGAGCAAATACTAAAACAATAATAACTACCATTACCATCAATAATAGTTTTATCCTTATCTTTACCAACAATGGTTAGAGGTTTATCAATTACTACCATTCCACTATAAACACCAGGATAAACATAGATAAAATCTCCACTACTAGAATTATTTATCGCTTCACTAATTGATGAGAAATTTTTATTTCCAGATCCCCCAACATAATATATTTCTTGATCAGTAGAATCTACATTAATAGATAAACAACTATTCAAAAAACAAGAAAGAATTAATAAGGTTAAACCAGCACTAAAAATTTTTCTAATCATATCGCTTAATCCAACAAATAAAACAGTTTAATAGTTATAAATAATGCTTTTTTTATAACAATTACAAAATGGATAAAAAAAAAGTAGAATTTCACAGTAAAAAAAAGAAAAAAACTTATTTAAACTGTGAAGTAGCAAAAACATTTTTTCAAAAAACAAAGGGATTAATGAATAGAAAAAAACTTTCAGAAAATAAGGGAATGCTATTTATTTTTTTATTTCCCTGTATTAGATTTTTCTGGATGAAAAACGTAAAAATTCCTCTCGATATAATTTTTGTTGATAGGAAACAAAGAATAATAAAAATATATGAAGCACCTGTAGAAAAAAGCATATTTCATAAGAATTACTGTAGTATGGGCCTATGTAAATATGTTATAGAAACAAACATGGGATTTTGTAAAAAAAACAATATAAGAAAAAATGATAGACTAAAAATAATCTAAATTTTATCATTTTGAAATATTGACAAATAGGTTTTATAAATTATAAAATTTAAATTTTTTATTGGCGCTTAATAAATGTTAAAAAAGAAAAACAAAAAACTTAAAACAAAAATAATTCAAAAAAAATTACAAAATAAGAGAAACTATTCTTTTGGTTTTATAGCTGGAGAATACAACTAAAAAATTTGTATTTTTATGTGAATTTATAGTTTAAACTACCTCTTGTTAAATCTTTTAATAAATAATTATATAATTATGTTCTCTATTACATGTTTTGGGTGGAAACTACTCTAAATCATAGGAGGAATTAGTTTTGACTAAAATAACAGCAAATGATCTTGCAAAAAAACAGAAAAAAATTTCTGTTGCAGAATTTTTTGAAAAGAACAAGCATATACTTGGCTTTGGAAATCCGACACGTGCTCTTGTGACAAGTGTAAAAGAAGCAGTTGATAACAGTTTAGATGCCTGTGAAGAAGCAAATATATTACCTGATATCTATGTTGAGCTAAAAAACGGTGACGATGATGGAGAAACAACCTTAATTATTGAGGATAATGGCCCAGGTATTGTAAAAAAACAGATAAAACACATTTTTGGTAGATTATTATATGGTTCACGTTTTCACGAGATCCGTCAGAGTAGAGGACAACAAGGTATTGGAATATCAGCTGTTGTATTATACAGTCAATTAAGTACCGGCAGACATGCGATTATTACATCAAAAACTAGTGAAAAAATGCCTGCAAATATAGTTGAACTTGCAATTAATACAAATAAAAACAGAGCTGAAGTGATAAAATATGATACCATGCATTGGGATAAATCTCAGGGGACTCGATTTGAATCAAGAATTATTGCTGATTATAAACGCGGGCGCCGTTTTGTATATGATTATTTACAAAGTACATCTATTGTAAATCCTCATGCTAGAATCATTTTCAAAGAACCTGATGGAAGTAAGCATATTTTTGAAAGAACAGCAGAAGAAATTCCAAAAAAATCAACCTCTATTAAACCCCATCCTCATGGAGTAGAATTAGGAACACTTATTAAAATGGGAAAATTTACTAAAGCACGAAAACTAACCAGCTTTTTAAAAACTGAATTCAGCAGTATGGGAAACCGAGCAACAAATGAAGCAATACAAAAAGCAAATCTTGATAAAGATCTTAAACCAAATAATATGAAAAGAGAACAGTTTCTTAGCCTGCATAAAGCTTTTAAAAAAACAAAAGTGATGGCTCCTTCAACTGATTGTCTATCACCTATTGGTGAAATGCTTATTAAAAGAAGTTTAAGAAATGAGACAAGTGAAATTTCACCAGAATTTATTTTTACTTCTTCAAGACCAGCCTCAGTGTATTCTGGAAATCCTTTTAAGATAGAAGTAGGTCTTGTTTATGGTGGAAAACTTTCAAAAGATCAAACAGTAAATATCATGCGTTTTGCAAACAGGGTACCTCTCTTGTATCAGCAAGGAGGGTGCATTACAACAAAGGCCATTTCATCAATTGATTGGCGTAGATATGGACTTGATCAAAAAGGAGGCAGAGGCATTCCATCTGGTCCTGCTATATTACTAGTCCATGTTGCAAGTACTCAAATTCCTTTCACATCTGAAAGTAAAGAAGCAATCGCAGATGTTGATGAAATTAAAAAAGAAGTACAACTTGCGTTTAGAGAATGCGCCAGAAAAGTTAAAAAACATATCAATAAAAAACAAAAACGACAAAAAACCCGTGAGAAATTTGATTTAATCACAAAAATTTTACCTGAAATAGCTAAAAAATCATCTGAAATGCTGAATAAACCTATTCCAAAGTTAGATCCAATAATTACAAAGATTATGGATGTAGTATGGATTGAAGATGCAATACAGTATGAAAAAATAAAAAGAAAAGGAGCAGTACAGACAAAGATAACTGAAAATCCAGATGACAGTGAAAATCCAAGAATTGGAACTATTACAAAAAGTAAGATTATGGTTGTAAACTATAAAGCAAAAGCCCAACAGTTTAACCTATATACACTTATACCAAAAGAAGCAGTTGTTGGAAATGTAGAACCAAAACCTGATAAAGTTACAGATAACTACATAAAATGGAAACTACCAAGTATTCAACCGGCAAATAAGATTGATATTTCTTTTGAACTAGCAGGCTTAAAAGAAGGAGATTTTGACGAAAACGATCTTTATACTGAGAAAATCAACCCTACTTATGTTATTGGTGCAGATAAATGGGAAGGGGGCAGCTAAATATGAAAAAGGATTACACTAATGTTATTAAAAAAATTGATGGTATAGCATATAAAGTCTATGAAGATTTTCAAAAACATAATATTCCTTATATTGAACTACCAACCCGAACTAAATCAAACATTGATTTTGATGAAAAATTAAATGTGTGGAAATATGGTAAAAATAGATCAGAGCGTTCTGCTAAATCTTTGAAGGGTGCATATATGCTTCTTCGTACAATGTATATGACAGAGTTTATAAAAAATATGATAAACTCTGAAAAATCCTCTACGTTAAGAGAGATGTATTATATTTCTGAAGGATGGGAGATGGCTAAGTTTCATTCTCAGGATGAATCTAATCTTTTAGCTGAGGATTTGGAAACTATTACTAGTTGTATGCGGGAAGATTTTAAGTTAAGACCAGAAGAGGATGGAGCACGAGTCATGGGTAATCTCAGGGTTGAAGAGATTACTAGAAATAAAAAGAAAAGAAAGATTCACTGCCAGGAAGATGTAGGTGATGCAGGTTATAGCATCCCATATAATGTTGAACCAGAAAAAATAAAGTTTATGGATGCTGATGCTGATTTTATTTTAGCAATAGAAACAGGTGGTATGTTTGATAGACTTGTAGAAAACGGGTTTGATCAAAGCCATAGATCTATACTAGTACATCTAAAGGGTCAGCCTGCGCGGTCAACAAGAAGATTTATCCAAAGATTAAGTAAAGAAAAAAAAGTACCAGTTCTTGTTTTTACAGATTGTGATCCATGGAGTTATAGGATTTATGCTAGTGTTGCATATGGTGCAATTAAAACAGCCCATATTTCTGAGTATCTTGCAACGCCTTCTTCTCAATATTTAGGTGTCACACCGTCTGATATTGAAAACTATGATCTACCAACAGATACTCTTACAAAGGGAGATATAGCAGCACTTAAAAGTGAACTATCTGACCCTAGGTTCAATGATTCTTTTTGGAAAGGTGAAATTAAATTACAACTTAAACTTGGTAAAAAATCAGAACAGCAGGCTCTAGCTAAATACGGTCTTGATTATGTAACAGATACCTATTTACCTGATAAATTATCTGAAATGGGTGTATTAAAAAAATAATTTATTCTTCTTTAGATTTAGACCATAATTCGCTTGGTTTTACCATTAATAATCTAAGTCTTAGAATGTTATGCTCATCTAATTCAATATATGTTTTACTAAATATTCCGCCCTCTGATTCTTTTGGATGGGTATATACATGTACTTTTTTTCCACCTACAAACTCGGGCTTGGGTTTTTCAGCTTCAACTCTTTGTATGTTAGCATTTTTAAAATGATAATACAAAAAGACATTTATAAGTATAAAAAAACAAAGAACAACAGATAAAACTAAGAGCCAGTTGTTAAGGGTGAGACCTGCCCAGTTATAACTAAAACCTAATGCATATACTCCAGCAGATATTATTACTACCAATAAAACAAAGATAATTGTTGATAAAAAAAGTATTTTAGAAATCATTGAATAACGTTTTATTAAACTATTTTCTAATGATCTTAACTCCTTATTAATTTGTATATTTGGCATAACAATCCTATAATATGTATTGTTTTTATATACTTTTAAAATTTTCTATTCAAATTTTTTTAAAAAAATCAACTAATTTATCTAAAGCTTTACCTCTATGAGAAAAACTGTTTTTCATTGATACATCCATTTGAGCAAAGGTTTTATCAGAACCATTTGGAATAAAAATAGGATCATATCCAAAACCTTTTGTGCCAATAATTTTATCTGAAATACTCCCCTCACATTCACCTGTAAAAAATTTTGTTACATCTTTATTATTATATGCATATACTGATCTAAAAATAGCTTTTTTATTATTTACATCTTCCATTAATTTTAATATGCCTTTACAACCAATTGTATAATAAACATATTTTGAGTAAACCCCTGGAAAACCTTCTAATGAATCAATAAAAATACCTGCATCTTCTAAAATAAAAGGTTTATCTGTTTTTTCCTTGATATAACTAACACCATATTTTGCAACATCCAAAAGAGTATCAGCTTGTATCTCAGGATAACCTAAATCTTTTTGAACAATGTTAACATCTAATTTTCTAAGTTTTTTTTCTGCTTCGATAAACTTTCCCTTGTTACCAGTTACAAAATAGATATTATTCATCTATACCTTCCTCTTTTTATTATATCATCAATTTTCTTAAAAATTTGTTTGGAATCTTTCTTGTATTCATATGAATAACCATCTAAAACATATTTAAAACAATCTGAAAATTTAGAATGAGTAGATTCAATTGCTTCCATTAAAACATGCAAATCAACACCTTTGGACTCTGCTTCGGTATTAATCTCCCCAAGTCCAAAATCAATGAAATGAACTCTTTTATCATATAAAATAAGATTAGAAGTAGTGATATCTCCATGAATTATATCAAAATTATGAAGCCTTGCTATATTTTTACCAATCTCTACACAAAGATTTTTTCTTTTAATATCAGAAAATTTTTCAAATATATCTTTTACCCTTTGACCTTTTAGATACTGCATTGTAATAGTACCACTCTTTAGATGTATATCATAAATAATTGGTACAGATACACCAGCGCTTCTTGCTAAATTAATTAGTTTTGCTTCTTCTTTAGTTCTAAAAGATATTAATTTTTCATCTATTTCTTTGATTCTATATGATTTTTTGATTCTGTGTTTTTTTAAAACAGTTTTATCCATATAATTGGAAAGAAATAATTCTGCTTCAGCACCTTTATACAACACTTTTTTAACCACGCCAGGTCACATCCACCATATCTGTTCTAAAACGCTGATCAATTAAGCTTTCTGATACTTTCATTCTAACGCCACTATCATACATTAAACTGCCTAGCCATGCAATCATTGCACCGTTATCGATACAAAGGTCTTTTGGAGGGCAGAAAAAACTAGCATTTCTTTCATTAGCCATTGTTTTTACCATTTCTCTAAGTCTTTTATTTGCAGCAACTCCTCCTCCTAAAAGTACCTGATTTTTTTCAGTATGGGCCATAGCTCTTTCTGTTACTTCAGTTAATGCTGCAAAAGTAGTTTCTTGAATAGAATAACAAATATCTTCTAATTTTTCTTTATTTTTATAGTATTTTTTTGCAGATGTTAAAAGACCTGAAAAAGCAATATCCATACCTTTAATTGAATAAGGAAGTTCTAAGTATTCTTCTCCTTTTTTTGCTAGTTTTTCAATAATAGGTCCTGATGGAAAACTAAGGCCTACACTTCTTCCAAATTTATCAAGGCAGTTTCCTATACCTATATCTAGTGTTTCACCAAAAACTCGATATTTACCTTCAGAAAAAGCTATAACTTGTGTGTTTGCACCTGAAGTATAAAGTAATACTGGATCATCGCATTTATCCATTATTCCTCTACCAATCTCTAGGTGAGCTACACAATGATTTACACCAATCAATGGTTTTTTTAAAGAAAGGCTTAGAGCTCTAGCTGCAGTTGCAGCAGTTCTAAGACATGGACCAAGACCTGGCCCTTTGGAAAAAGATATAAGATCTATATCTTTAAAATCTATATTTGCTTTTCGAACTGACTGTTTTATAAGTTCTGATACATTTTCTGCATGATGATTTGCAGCCTCTCTTGGGTGAATACCCCCTTTTTTAGGATGATAAATTTTTATTAGATTAGATAAAACCTTACAGCTATTGTTACTTTTTTTAATGATACCAATAGCTATCGAATGAGCTGTACCTTCTATACCAAGACTTATCATAGTATTTTCAAATTTGGAAAAGAAAACTTCTATATTAAACATATTGCAAAAAATACTATAATATTATTCTTCTACAACGTATTCTTCTTCATAGGTATATAAAACACCAAGTTTGAATAGTAAAAATATTACTAGAAGTATTACAATAATTATTGATCCTATTACAACAAAAAGCCATGGTATTTCAAAAGAGTTTTTTTCAAAGGGCTTTATTTCATTATTATACGTGTAATCCCATTCGTTATCATTGTTGATATCAATATGTAGAATGCCATCAACGTAGCAAACATTGTCATATTTATTTTTCAATGGGTTAAAAATTATTTCAAAAAAATTATCTGAATTTGTATCAACTAATAAAAAGGTTGAATTTGAAATTTCAATTTTTAAAACATCGCTTGAATTGTTAGCGTTTGATCCTAAAAAATCTTCATATATATCTGATAATCCATCCATATCTGTATCTTTAAAAGTTGTTTTCTGAGAATAAACATTAATTGAAAAAGTAAAAGAAAAAAATATTAAAAAGATGATTAAGAAATAACTTATTTTATAGAATTTTTTGAAATTTATCTTTTTTAAATTAAATGATTTTTTAATCATTTTTTTGCATCCCATCTTTTAAACAAAAACTAGTTTAAATTAATTTATTGTTGAATTATATAGTGCATCCTAGTTGAATAAAAAATCTATTTTCTATTATTTAAACCTTTGTTCAATTTTACTCAAAGATTATTATTCTTCATATTCTTCTATCCAGATATAACCAATTTTGTATAGTATTAAAATTACAAGTACAACAATTATTATAGCAATTATAGCTATTAATGGAATCCATGGTATATTATAGGCATCCTCTTTTTCTTCTTCATAACTATCTACTTTGTTTTCAGAAGGAGTATATACATGATCCCATTTTTCATCGTTGTCCATATCTAAAAGATAGCTTCCATCATCTAATATTTTAGTATGAGTTACAACTCCTTTATTTTTATAATAAAGCTTTTCAAAAATACCATCTAAGTCTGCATCTATCAGATAATAGCTACTATTAATCTTTTTAACATCGTTTTTATCTGTTTTATTTGATCCAACAGCATCTTCAATCATATCGTCTAATCCATCACCATCATCGTCATCGTCATGATCATCAGGAATTCTGTTTCCGTCAGTATCTATAGGGCAATTACTAGAATTAGTATAGTTATAGCCATATTTCTTTTCTTCTTCATCTGACCAGCCATCTGCATCTGTATCTAGTTTAATTGTCGCAATAGTTGTATCTGTGCTACTATAATCTTCATCATCTGTAACTATCAATTTTACTGTAAATTTTCCATTTGTATTATAGATATGGGATGTTTTTTTATTGTAATCTTTTGTGCCGTCGCCAAAATCCCATGTGTAATTTACAATTGTTCCATTATCATAACTTTTTGATCCGTCAAAAATTATTTTTTCATAGGTTAAACCATTATATGGCCCATCAGCATTAGAAACAGGTGGATTTAGACTTCCTGGGACTTTAATTGTTACATTTGCAGTATCACTATTTGAAGATGAACCATCACTTACGGTAAGAGTTGCAGTATATGTACCTGCAGATGCATATGAATGTTTTGTACTATCCCCAGTACCTGTATTTCCATCTCCAAAATTCCAACTATATGTGAGAGTATCTTCATCTGGATCAGAGCTACTTGATCCATCAAAAGTTATTTCAGAATTTATCATACCGCTATATGAACCGCCCGCATTTGCTGTAGGTGGATTATTAGTAGGAATAGAAGGCGGAGGGCTTGATCCAGAAGGAGAAGAGGACTGTTGATTATTAACATTGATAGACGTCGTATTTGATGTATATCCAGTTTTTGATGCAGTAATTATTTTTGATGTATCAGATGAAACTGATGGTGCTGTTAAAGTAGCCTGTCCATTTGAATTTGTTGTATCACTATCTTCTTGTATACTTACCAATGCGTTTTCAACATAGGTATTTCCTAATGTTTTCACTGTAACAGTAAAATCACGTCCTTCAGTAATAGATGGCGGTGCATCAATTATTTTAAGAATTAGATAGTTCTCAAATTGTGAAACTAGTGGATAAGTATCATTATTAACGCCGCCAGTTATATTATATGGCGTATCATAAATACCGTTTGAATAGCTGGCATTAGGATATTCTGTAGTATAATCTCCCCAGTAGTTACCCTCAGAAATTGTTGTGTTATACCAAGTATTATTAGAAATTGAGTCATCATTACAATTATCATTGGAATTGTTATAAAAATTATTATGATATATTGTATTATTTGAAGAATCTAAGACTCTAATACCAATCAATGTATTGTTATAAACCCTATTTTTGCAAATGGTGTTATTGTTTGAATTAGTTATATAAAGACCATCATAGGAATTTTCACATATGATGCTATTACTGATACAAATGTTATTACAGGATGTCATTCTAAAGCCATAATCATTAGAATGACTTTTTACCAAATTTATTGAAACATTTTCAACAACATTTAAATAAAAACCAGCTTTTTCATTTGATCCGTTTTCAGCAGTAATTCCTGAAACATTAACCCAGTCAGAATTCACATTGATTATATGGTCATTTTTAGTAGAATTAACAATACAATTATTGAATCCACTACCTGTAAGAGTAAGCTTTTTACTTATATCAATATTTTCATAATAAGTGCCATTGTAAAAATATATTCCTCCTCCAGAAGTTACATTATCAACTGCAGCTTGTATATTATAAAAATGATCAACATGCCAACCAGGTGCAGAACCATTATAATCATCATCCACCCACACAAAAGTTGGAGGAACTGTTGGTTCATTAAAAATAGGATATAAATCCAGATTATTTCCATCTGATATGCTATACGGAGTATCTCCTAGACCATCATTATTTGTATCTAAGCCCGAGTAATTATCATAATAATTTCCAATACAGTAAGTCGATGAGTACCAGTAATTATCACCGTCATCACTTACGCTATAATTGTTATTTAAGAATTTGTTATAATAAATTGTATTATTGTTAGAGCCCGAAAGCAGTAAACCACTAAAATTAGAATTTCCTATTTGGTTACCATAGATTTTATTATTATCTGAATAGATAATACCAAGTCCAGCAATAAAGGCATTTGAAAAGTTATTATTATAAATAATGTTGTTATTTGAATAGGTAATCAATGAGCTTATGTACTGATTATCGATTGAATTGTTAATAATTGTGTTATTATTTCCCCAAGATAACAAACCAACAATTACACTAAAATTCTGACAATCCATAGTATTATTTTCAATAAATATATTATCACCAATACAAAAAATACCTGAAAATAAAGAGTTGTGGATAATATTATTTGAAACTGTGGTGTTACCTATTGAACTACCTACTAGACCGGGTGGATAGATATTATAAGAAGTAGTATTTGATAAAATATATATTCCGACCATTGTATTATTAAAAACATTGTTTTCAATCTTACTGTTATTATTTGAAGTAAAAACACAACCTAAAATGCAATCTCTAATGGTAAAATTACTAATATTACATTGATCACTATTAACCCACACAGCATATGATAGATTCATACTATAATTTTGATCTATAATAGTGGTTGATTTATTTTCACCCATAAGATCGATATTATTTGAAATCATTATGCTTTCATTATAAATACCACTATAAACAAAAACCGAATCCCCATTTCCAGCATCTAAAACACCCTCACTAATTGATGAATAATTATTTGAGCCATCTCCTCCTACTCTCAAGGTTTCAATATTGTTATTGACCTTGACAGTTGCTATATCTTTACCAATAATATTTAAGCTTGAATTTACAACCAACTTTAAAGAATACAATCCATCAGACAATTGTGATGTATTCCAATTTGTAATTTTACCGTCATTAATTGTAAAATTAGAAGAATCTAACTCATTCCAACTTGAAGGATAGACACCCGAGCCATAATATAGTGTATAGTTTGTAAAATATGTTCCATTAGCTGTGCCATATATAGATATATTTCCGGTAAGTTCATTTTCAGAAACTGATGAATTAATTATAGCCAATGGACTTTTTTCATAACTTAATGCATTATATGCATTTATTCGTCCAACACCAATATAATAATTAGAAAAAACTTCTTCACTTGAAGATTGTAAAATGTTTTTTATTTCAATATTACTTAAACTTGAGTTATTTGATCTTATTAAACCTGCTAATCCTGCAACATGAGGACATGAAAAAGAGGTACCGGAAAGATTTGTATATCCATCATTACGATAAGTGCTAAAAATATTCGATCCGGGTGCAGAAACATCAACCCAACTACCCCAGTTAGAAAAGATTGACTTGTGGTCAGATTTATTTGTTGCAGCGACAGATATAACATTATCATAACCTGCTGGATATACTTTCCTATCTAAATTACTGTTTCCTGCAGCAGCAATAAGAACTATATCTTTTTCATAAGCATAATTTATTGCAGCTTCAATTAGAGAAGATTCAAAGTATCCTCCCCAACTCATACTTATAACATCTGCACCATTATCTGCTGCATAATAAATCGCGTCTGCTAAATCAGAAGCATATCCCTCTCCATTGTAATTTAATGCCTTTATTGGCATTAATGAGCAATTTTGACAAATACCAGAAATACCAATACCATTGTTTCCCACTGCGCCAATGATTCCAGCACAATGTGTACCGTGACCATGATCATCGTTTGGATTACTATCATTATAGTAAAAATCCCAACCCCTTATATCTCCATTATAACCATTAGAATCATCATCAGTAGAATTATCATATTCATCAGTATTGTTCCATATGTTATTTGCTAAATCAACATGATCCCAATCTATTCCTGTATCTACTATTGCAACAATTGTCTCACTACTTCCGGTGTTAATATTCCATGCCTCTGGTGCATCAATGTCACAGTCACTAGATTGATTAAATTGCCACTGCAAATCAAAATATGCGTCATTTGGCTGTGAAAAAATCTGATAAATATAATTAGGCTCTGCAAAATCTACCCCTGGGTCTTTTTTAATATCGTTCAAAATCTCTGTAATCTCTGTATCTTTTGAGATTTTTATATTATAAATGTTGTTTAAATTTGGATATTTATTGTTTAATCTTTTAACTGAGAGGATATTATTTTTGTTAAGTACACTATCAAAAAAAGGCTGTTCTGTAGTTAAGCAATCTTTATATTGAGGACTTTGAATAACCTTCTGTTTTATTCAATTTTCCATCTTAACGTGT
>CAZWYI010000032.1:0-19553 GCA_964638155.1 uncultured Thermoplasmatales archaeon
CTACGGGTCTTACGCTATCGCTTCAGACCGCGCAGTATTCCCAGCCGTAAAATAATAAAAAATGCCTGAACATATTCTAAAAATTTATACTTTGCATTTAAAATCAGAAAAGCAGCTAATAAACAGATACCTATGCCAAATATAATATATAAATCATTATTTGGATTTCCTAAAAATATCCATGAAAGAGATTGTCCAACGGTTGTAATAATTGTTGCAGTAAACACAGGTATGAAAATAAATATAATAAAGATAAGAACCCAGTTTAACCATCCCTTACGAGTTTTATACGAAAAAATATCCATTACATTAATGCCTGAGAGCATTGTAAAACGTGTTCCAATATAGCAGAAGATATATGATGCGATATTTGCAGTAATAAGCCATAAAAGACCAAATTTTGCCCATGCTCCAATTTGTGGACCTAATATCAGTTGACCCTGTCCAATTGTCATAGATGCAACAATTGCACCTGGTCCAAAAAAAAGTAAATATTTCAAATATTTTCTAAAAGAAGGTTTTTCATTTAAAACACTATTAGGCTCAGGAAAAGAAATCTTTTGGTTTTTCAAGAAATTCACTCCTCAAAAACAATTTTTTCTGTTTTCTCTATTTCCATATCTGGCTTTTCAGGACCTTTTTCTTTTCTAGCCTCCCAGTCGTATTCTTTTATCCCACCGGCAGCTTCTATTATTCTTTCACCTTTTTCAATTTGTTTTAATATACTAATATTTACCCGTTCCATTGAGCCGGGAGCGATTTTTCTAAGTAGTTTAGTTGATCCAGAAAAACCATATGGCATAGACTCCATTTTCATAACTGTTCCAGGTATTGGGAAAAACCAGTTTCCAATACTATCCTCGCCAAACTTGGTGATAGGTATTCCCGCTGCTGCCTGGCGTGGTGCTTTTGGTCCAACATGAGCTACCACCCATTCTCCGTCAATATATGCTTCTCCTTCACCTTCAAGCATAAAATATCCCATTGCATCATACCATTTTTTTACCAGTTCATCTGCTTGAACAACTGAATCATACCATGCTTTTATCATATTCATTGCAAAAACCTTGTATCTTGCTTTTATTCCTGCTGCTCTACATAGTGCTATAAAAGCTGTAATAAGATGAAAACAAGTACCTGTCCCTCTTTTAATTGTTTCACCTACTTTATTCATGGGAAGAATTTCCAATGTCATTTTTTCTTTTACTAGTTTAAATGCAGCTTCAGCGTATTCTCTATCTGATTTTTTATATGCACCAAGTTCATGAGCAAGTGCTACTACCTCTGGTTCACGGTGATTACAATTTAGAGTTGGTCGAAGATATTTTTCATTGGAGTTACTAACTTTCATATCTTTTTTAAATTCAGGTATTTCATATTCTCTTTTTGGTCTTTTATATCTCTCTGATCCATTGGGTATATTTCTTAATTTTTTTAAATCGCCCATATTTAGTAAAAGTGTTTTACTAAGAGACAAAGCTCCACCAATAAATAATTTAGCATACATTTTTTGAGGGATATATCCTTTTTCTTTCATTTCTCTAGGACTTGTCATATAATCAATCTCCAACATCTACAGATATCATTCTTCTAACTTCTTCAGCACAGCCTCGCATTTCCTTACCTGATATTCTTTTTACTTCTGGCTCTAGAACTGGTCCAGGTCTATCACATAATGGGCAACGCTCAAGCATACGAACTCTATCGCCGGATATAATAAAACCAGGGTAACTCGATGTGGTACCATCAAGAAAAGCAAATTGACCGTACTCATTATATCCTAATGGTTTGAACTCTTCGTCAAGAACCATCGGGTGATAATATGTATGAGGAATATGAAGGTAATGCCCTTCAGGACAGTGCACCATCCAACCATTTCCTTCTACCATTCCATATAAATCAAGACAATGTTCTTTTTTAACTCCAAGTACATCATTCATCTGATCTCTAAATTCTTCTACAGGCATACGATGAGCTTCTTGCGCTTTCCAACCGCCACCTGTAAGTATTGCACTTCTATCTGAAAAATCAAAACTTTTTCCTTCTTTTTTTAACTTGTTTGTAACAGCAAACAAGATAAATGGAGCACCTACAAAAGCAACTTTTTCATTGTTTTTATCTTTGTGTTCCAGCCATTTTATTATATCTTTTATAATGTTTTTGTATTGTCTTGCGATGAATTTTTTAATTAATTTTGCTTTAAATCCTCCTCCACCACCCATACTTAGTTTTATTAGTTCAGTATTGATTTCTTTGTCAATTGCAGATTTAACTTCTTTTATTACATCATAATAAATTCCACATACTTTTCCTGCAAAAACATTTGTCTTAAACGGATTTGGCATTAATAAATATCCATAGTAATCATAATCCCATGCTGGATATAACATTGATATGCCCGCCTTTGCTGCAGCATACTCAGCAGCATTATATGTTTTCATATCTCGTGGAATAAAGGTATGTCTTCCACTTGTACCGCTACTGTAAGCTACTGCAAGATTTGAATTATTAAAAGAATTTATTACATCATCAAAACTAGGGTTTTTTCCTTTTATTTTTATTTTTGGTATTTCTCCTGTAAAAATATTTGCAAGCCAATGAGCAAATTCTTTTCCTTCAGGATAATCTTTATAAAACTCCCCGGGAATTAAAGGTATTTTTTCAAGATCGTCATGGTTTTTAATATCCTGAGGTTTTACTTTCATTTCTTTACAAAAACCATGATACATCTTGTTATTTTCATAGTGATTTTTAAATTGAAATTTTATAGCATTAAATTTTAGTTCTTTTGCTTTTTTCACAGGTGTTTTAAAAAAATCTTTTGGACCATATACTGCTTTTTCTGCTGGCCCCCAATCCTTTTTTGGTGGAATATATTTTTTTACGCATTGCTCAAATTTGCCGATGTATTTGTCATATTCTATCAACTTTTATCCACCTGCCAAATCTGTTAACATATTTAATTATTAGTAATAGGTTATATATATTATTGTCGATTTAATTCTCGACTAAAGACGTGAATTTGTTATAGATATAAATCTCATATAAAATAATTATCTTATATTACTTTTGAAAATCATTCGAATATATTTTGCAATTTTAACAAAATAGCGTATAATATTCTTATAGCAAAATAAACATTGGTTCTTATTTCTTAAAAATTTTATAGTGTTCAAGTGCTTTTAAAGCACTTTTTCTAACATAATTATTTTCATCATTTAAAGTTTCAAGAAGTGGAACTACTGCTTCGTCGTTTTTAATTCTACCAAGAGCATCAGCTGCATCACTTCTAACTTCCCAATATGGATCTTCTAGTGCTTTAATCAAGGGCTCTACTATTTGATCTCCTCCTATCTTATCAAGTGCATAAACAGTTGATACTCTAACTATATCATTTTCATCATTAAGAGTCCCTAAAAGATTATCAAAAGCATCTTTTGTTTTTGTTTTTCCAATAATAATTGCAGCAAGAGAGCGAACTCTTTCATCTTTATCATTTAGTGATTTCACTAATGCACTAACTGGTTTTTTAGGTGAAAGAAGATTAATTGAAGAAATAGCCTCTTTACGAACAATAGATTTCTCATCGTTTAATGCATCCATAAGATAATCAATTGCTTTTTTATCGCCAATTTTCCCAAGTGCCTTAGCAGCGTTGAAACGAACTTCAGTACAAGGATCTTTTAAACTTTTAACTAATTGATTCAGTGCATTAGAATCACCTATTTCACCTAAATAATATGCACAGTGCCATCGGATTTCATCGCTATCTGAATTTTTAAGTTTGTTTATTAAGGAATCAAAAAATCGTTGATCTTTACTATATTTTAAGGCATTAGCTACAGCAAGCCATACATTTTCGTTGTCATCATCTAATTGTTTCAGCAAAATTTCTTTTATTTTTGAATTTAAATTATTTTTAAGGCCATAAACTGCTTTAACTCTTTTTTTCCAATCAGAGTTTTTTAAGTCATTAATAAGTTCATCAGTAGATTTATTTTTAATAGGATTCATGTTTAACACCCAAACAAACAGAATTCTATATTAGATTTAATGTTAATAATTTTTTCATTTAAAATAATAAAAAACAGCACAGTATTTATAGCACTTGTTCCATTCTCTCTTTAGAGGATGGAGAGGGATAGAATATACAACTTTGATTTATCAAAAATATTATTTCTTTTCATTTCCAAATAATTAAAAAACACAGCAGGTTTAGAGGTATATGATGTCAGGTAATTGTTTACTTGTGATATCAAAAAATGAAGGCTTAAATCCTATCTCAATAGCACAACAAGCACTTGATTCAGGAATTATAGACAAGGTAATCATCTCAGATGGGTCAAACAAAGAAACTTTTAAGAGACTTAAAAAAAGAGAAAACAAAAAAATAGAAGTAATATATGAAAAGAAATATGTTGAAACCAATAGATTCGGCAAAGGCATAGGAATGATAAACGGCGGAATTGCCACAATAAAACAAGACTTTGATAATATTGGTTTTATAGATGGCGACATATACAATCCTAATATCTCCAAATGGTTTCAGTTTTTATATGAACCATTAGAAAGAAATGTAGATATTGTAAAAGCATCTTTTTCAAGAAACCCAGCAGACGGACAAATCACTAGACACATCACAAAACCAATTATAGCAATGTTTTTACCACAAGCATGGGAAATCGACCAGCCTCTCGGCGGAGAAATAACACTTAAAAAAGAGGTTTTAAAAGATCTTTTTAAAAAAGGAACAAGAGCTCCTTATGACTGGGGTATTGACACATTTATAACAATGAAGTCTCTGATGTATGGATATAGAATGGGTGAAGTATATCTAGGTCAAAAAATGCATGGTAAAAAAACGCTTACTAATTTAAGGAAAATGTTTAATGAGTGTTTCATGGAAGCAGTTAGAATGATACAATATTTCTATAATCTACCTGTTAGAAAAAAAATAAACCCCATTATCATGGTTTCTTCACCTTTCAAGAAAAACACTGTTTTTGATGAAACATATATGAATGTTAAAAAAGAAGTAAAAAGAAGCATGGATTCTTTAAGACTTATGAAAAGATTGAATCTCCCACATGATGATACTTTTTATGAAATTAAAAATGTAAAAGACTTTGGTACTTTTTATGAAAAAACAAAAGGTATAGATTTAAACATCTGGGTTGAGCTTTTGTATTGGTTTATTAAAAAATATTCCCCAAAATATATAGATCAATACTATTACAGATGGAAAATTAGAGCACTTAGTTTTTGTTTACATGAAATAAATACTGTGGAGCAAGCTGAAACTAGAACCAAGTTTCAGGCAAAATCTGCATCAGATTTTATAAATAAAATAGGTGAAAGAAGCACCATTGATGACAGCTCAAAAAAGATGTATTTTTATAAAAATAAATAACTTTTACTCTGTAAGTTTCATTATTGCTTCTGCAATATCACCTTTGCTTTCTTTTAATGCTTTTTTTGCTTCATCTTTGCTTTTGCCAGTTTGTTCTACTACTAAATCTATATCTTTTTCTGGAATTTCTTCTTCTTCTTTTTTTACAATACGTGGTTTACCTGTTACTTGATAGGTTTTTTGGCCTTGTGCATCCATTATAGTTACTTCTGCATTATCAAAAATGTATTCTTTGGAACTTGTTTTTATAATTACTTTTTTTACATCTTTTATGTCTTTTACATTAATTCCAAGTTTTTTCATCATTTGATTCATTTGACGAGGATTCATTCTTCCTCCCATACCAGGCATCATTTTTTTATACCGTCCATTTATATTTTATAGATTGCACTAATAGATAAAACCTATTTTAAGATTTTGAAAAAGAGATATATCAAAAAAATTGGAATTTTTTATAAGAAATATTATAAACAAAGATGTCCTTTGTAATTGTTAAGGAGGCATTAATATGTCTAATTATGAAGTTAATATTAAACGACTTTTAAAAGAAGGTTCTAAAGGCTCTAATAAAACAGAGATCTGGGCTGAAATAACTGATAAAAAAACATGCAAGACTATGAATAGAAGGATCTGGTGGGAAGAAGATAACGGAACATTTCATGATGAATCACCAATGCTTCCAGCTGAAGTTCGAACAGCAGTTGATAATGCATGGATTGAAAAACGAAGGAAATGGTAAAAAAATATCTTAATATTTTTTACCTAAAATATATAGACTACCTTTTTATTTAGAAACCTATGCTCTCAGCAGAAGAAGTACATGTATCAGACATAAATTCAGAATACTATGGGACACCAGCAAAAATTTTAATGGAAAACGCCGGAAAAAGCGTTGCAGAATACATAATTAAAAAAATAAAACCAAAACAAAAAAAGATCCTAATTTTTTGTGGAAAAGGAAACAATGGCGGAGATGGACTAGTTGCTTCAAGATACCTATCAAAAAAATATAATGTTACTGTTTTTATTTTAGCAAGTCCTAAAGAGATACATTCTAAAATAGCAAAAGATAACTACAAAAAACTAAAAAAAACAAATGCAAAAATTTTTGATATAGAATCTTTAGAAAAAGTTGACGGTCTTATCAAGAAAAATAACATCATACTTGATTCAATGCTAGGAATAGGAATTACAGGAGAACCAAGAGACCCTTACAAAACAATCATAAAAAAAATCAACAAACAAAAAAATAAAACAATTATTTCATTAGATATTCCAACTGGTATTAATACAAAATTATCTATTAAACCAGATTATACAATAACTTTTCATGATGTTAAAAAAGGCATGAACAAAAAAACCTGTGGAACAATAGAAATTGTTGATATAAAGATTCCAAAAAAAGCATTAGAATATGTTGGACCTGGAGAACTTAAGGTTTTTTATAAAAAACCAGAAAAAGAGTCACACAAAGGAGAAAACGGAAGAATATTAGTAATAGGGAATGGCCCATTTATTGGCGCACCAGCTCTATCAGGACTATCGTCTCTTAGAACAGGTGCAGATCTAGTTTTTATTGCAACTCCGAAAAGACCAGCAAAAGCAATTACCTCTTTTGCACCAGAAATACTAAAACCAAAGAAACTTGCAAAAAATATAGCAAAACTTTCACCAAATCTAATAGTAAAAGAATTAACAAACAAAGAAAAACTAATACCCAAAGATTTAGAGAAAATCAAATTATTTTTTGAAAAAATAGACTGCCTAATAATAGGTCCAGGTCTTGGAACAGATAATGAAACCAAAAAAGCAGTTAAAAACATTATAAAAGAATTTAGAAAAACAAAAAAACCAATGGTTATAGATGCTGATGCAATAGAGGTAGTTGGTAAAAATAAGGAATTAATTAAAAATTCGAATACGGTGATAACGCCGCATGCAGGGGAATTCAAAAAACTAACTGGGATAAAACTTACTGATGATTTATCCTTTAGAAAAGAAAAAGTAAAAACTTGGGCAAAAAAATTAGGTATAACAATTTTATTAAAAGGACCAATTGATATAATAAGCAATGGAAAAGAAATAAAACTTAATGATATACATAATAAAGCGATGACTGTAGGTGGCACTGGAGATGTTTTATCTGGAATTGTTGGATGTTTACTTTCAAAAAAAATAAATCCTTTTAATTCTGCTAGAACAAGTGTTTTTATAAATGGAGAAGCAGGAAACTTTGCTTATAAGAAAAAATCTTATGGAATGGTCGCAACAGATATAATAGAAGAAATACCGAAGGTTCTTAAAAAATTTTTATAAAAATTAAAGTAAAAATCCTAGGATATGAAGGATGATTATAATTATTACAAAGATAAAGACAATTCCATAGTATCTATTCAAATTTTCACCTGAAGCACCATTGTATGCTTTACCACATTTTTTACATCGTGCCATATGAGCAGTGGATGCGAGAAGACCTCCAAACCAAGAGTATTCTACTTTATGAATATCTCTGCTGCCACATCTTGGGCATGGTAAATATTCATAGAAAACAGGGTTCTGAATCTTTTTAACAAGAGAAAAAACGCTGAAAATCAAAACAATCATTAGAAGAGTCAAAAAAATAAAAATCATTTGTGAACCGGTTTCAATACTTGCTGGATCTATTTGAACATCTGAAATATTACTACCTGCATTAGCAAAAAAAGAATAAATATACAGAAAAACAATTATTCCAATAGACGAAGCAATAATCAAGGAAATTAGACCCCATTTATTATACGGAATCTCTACTTTTTCTTTATAGATATTATCTTTATGATCTTGAAAATTTTTTTTAAGCTTAATATTTTCAAGGTGTTTTTCTTTTAATTTTTTATCTTTAATCAGAGATACAACAGATATTATTAATATAAATGCGAAAAATGCAGAACAACCAAATATAATCAGTTGCAACAAATCGGAGTTAGTATTTGAAGAAATAGAATCAAAAGCTGCAATATATATAAAAACAAATGTTAAAAGGCCAGATAAAGAATAGATTAAAGACATTATTTTTGCATCTTTTTCAACATACATCAATCATCCCAAAAACTATTAATTCAATTAAACCATAAAAAAATTTGTATTTATTTACTTTATTTTAAGAATATATAATATTTGATTCATATGGAAAAAAACTATATTCAACCTATTCAAGATGAACCAGCGCTCTTTATAGAAGATAAAAAGATACTAATAATTGCAGATTTACATATAGGTATCGAAGAAGAGTTAAAAGAGTATGGTCTGCATGCAGGATCTCAAACACAAATAATTATTAAAAAAATTGAAAAAATATGTAAAGAATACAAGCCAAAAGAAATCTATTTACTAGGTGATATTAAACATAATATTCCATCATCTACTTTTCAAGAAAGAAAAGATGTGAAAAATTTTATTAAATACATTAAAAAATTTGGAAAAATACATATCATTCCAGGAAACCACGATGGAAATATTAAAAAAATAGTACCTGAAGATATTATAGTTCATCCTTCCAATGGAATAGTATTAGAAAATCTTGGTTTGATACATGGACATAGATGGCCAAAAAAAGAATTACTTTTTTGTGATGAAATAATTATTGGTCATACTCATCCTACTATAATGCTTACTGATAGAATGAAATATAAAAACTATGAGCCGTGTTGGGTGAAAACAAAACTAATTTTAGATAAAATTAAAGTAAAATATTCAATTGATAATTCACCTGAGCTTCTTATTATCCCTGCCTTTAATCCACTTTGTGGAGGCATTGCCATAAACAAAGAAGGATTAGTAGGTCCTTTAAATAAAATCACTGATATAGAAAATAGTGTAATTTATCTTTTAGATGGAACGTTACTAGGAAAAGTAAAAGACATTTAAAAAATAAGAGTTTATTATAATGTCAAATAAAAAAAATATTATAAAAAATTTATCTGAAATCAAAGATACATGGCAAAAAGAAGGTAAAGATTTAACTAAAAATTTTATTTCTCTAAAAAATTTTTTAAATAATATTCATAAAAAAAATCCAAATATTTCGCTGAATAAAAATTTAAACCCAGGAGAATTACCGTATAATACTAGCCTTTTTCATTTTTTTATATATTATACATATAATCCAAAGCATCCCTTTGTTTTATCAAAAAATGATACACTTATTTTTGGTTCTTTTTATAAAAGAAACTATGATAGAATTGAAATTTCTTTTCCTCTGTTTAGAAATGTAAAATCTGCAATTAAAGATTTTAACAATTTAATTAAAGATCCAAACTTTAGTTCTATTTTAGAAAAAAACAAAATTAAGAAAATTTTACTTAGAGATATAGATGATAATTTTGTAAATTTTTTAAGGAAAAATAAAGGGGAATACAATTTTAAGATTGACTCATTAAAAGAAATAAATTATTCAGTATACAACCTAGAAAAAACCCTGAATCTGGATGGTAAAAATTTTTCAAATCTTAAATGGCATCTAAATAGGTTTAATAAAAATAAACATAGAATAGAATTAGTTGATTTATCTGATAACATAAAAGAAATAATACATCTTATTGGTAAATGGAAAAGAATATCTATTAAAGACAGAGATTTTTCTTATATAAATTTAAAATCTGATAAACTAGGGGCAAGATTTTTTGGAAATATAAAACATGATAAAAAATTTTTAGAGAATTCAGATGTAATTTTTAGAGTTCTAAAAATAGATGGTAGAGTATCTTCTTTTAACCTTGGTTTTCCTTTAGGTATTTTTGAAAAACAAAATGTTTTTGCTCATTCAATTGGCATAGCTGATATATCAGTTCCTCATCTATCTGAATATGCTCAATATGATTTCTGGCAGCTAGTGAAAAACAAAGGATATAATTTTGTTAATGATGGCCCAAGTTGGAAAAATAGTTTGGAAATATATAAAGATAAGTTTAGACCAATTTATAAAAAAAGATATTATTGGGCTGATATCAACATCTGTCATTAACCATAGGTTTAATTTTTTTGATAAAAGATTAAGCTTATATAACCCATTTTTAATAACGAGGGTTTGTAAAAAATCTATGTGATAAACTATGGAATTAAACTCAAATGAAAATATTAAAAGAATAATTTCAATGTTTCTTCTAATACTTCTTCCATTATTGTTACTTGTAGCAATAGTATCAATAGACTATGCCCAGCCGTGGTATTACTATGTATCACTAGTAACATGGTTTGGTCTTGGTGTAATGTTTTATAGCGCGATAAATAAATAGCATGGAAAATACTAAAATATAAGTTATATTTTTCAAAAAAACTAGAAATGACTGTCTTTTCAAATCTAAATCCAGAAATACAAAGTTTTCTTAAAACAAAAAGAATAGATAAACCAACTGAGCCGCAAATTAAAGCAATACCTCATATCATAAAAAAGAAAAATGTTTTACTAATCGCTCCAACTGGTCTTGGAAAAACTGAAGCAGCATTACTTCCTGTTTTACATAATTTTTTAAAAATAAAAAAAGAACCTTTTTATAAAAAAAATAAAGGCATTTCTATTTTGTATATCACTCCTCTGCGTGCATTAAATAGAGATATGCTTAGAAGAACAATAAAAATTGGGAAAAAAATTGGTGTAGATATATCTGTTAGACATGGCGATACTTCAACAAAAGAAAGAGCAAGACAATCTAAAAATCCACCAGATATGTTGATTACCACGCCTGAAACATTTCAGATAATGTTTACCGGGAAAAGACTTAGAAAACACCTTGAACAAGTTAGATTTGTAATAATAGATGAAATACATGAACTAGCAGGTGACGAACGAGGCGGACAGTTATCAATTGGTCTTGAAAGACTTGAGGAGCGTACAAAGGAAGATGATCATTCTTTTCAAAGAATAGGTCTTTCTGCAACAGTAGGTTCTCCTAAAGAAGTTGCTAAATTTTTAGGTGGATTAAATAAAAATAAATTAAGAGAAGTAAAAATAATAGAAGTCGATGTAACAAAACTTATTGATATACAAGTTGAATATCCAGAGATAAAAAAAGAAGACTATAAAAACGCAAAGAAACTCTATATCGAACCAATTAGTTTTGCCTGTCTTAGAAGAAGTAGTGAACTAATAAAAAAACATGTTTCAACGCTTTTTTTTATTAACACACGTGATGGAGCAGAAATACTAGCATCCCGCTTTAACATGTGGAAAAAAAACTTGAAAATTGGTGTACACCATGGATCGCTTTCAAAACTAGCCCGCATAGAATCAGAAGATGATTTTAAAAAAGGAAAATTAAAATCTTTAATTTGTACTTCTTCATTAGAACTTGGAATAGATGTTGGAAATACTGATTTTGTAATACAGTATAATTCGCCAAGAGAAGTAAAAAGGATTCTACAAAGAGTAGGTAGATCTGGCCATAGTATAGGAAAAATTTCAAGGGGAATGATACTTGCATCGCATCCTGAGGATCTTGCTGAAAGCATGGTTATTTCAAGAAAAGCATTAAAGGGAGAAATAGAAGAGTTAAATGTTAGAAAAAACCCTTTATCTGTTCTTTCAAATCAAATTATTTCTATAGCTTTGGAATACAGGAGAATAAAAAAAGAAAGACTATACAGTATTATAAAAAGGTCTTATCCTTTTCAAACACTAAAAAAAGAACTTTTTGAAAAAATACTAACACAACTTAAAAATCAAAGAAGCATATGGATAGATGAAAAAGAATCTTTTATTGCAAAAAGAAGATATTCCCGTCATTATTTTTTAGATAACATTTCAATGATTCCTGATGAAAAAACATATTTTGTTGTAGATATAAGCAGTAGAAAAAAGATAGGTAAACTTGATGAAAGCTTTGTACTTAATACTGGTTTTGAAGAAACTAGCTTTATTTTAAGAGGAAGGCCCTGGACAATAATAAAAATTGAGGACGATGAAATAATTGTTTCACAATCAAAAGATATCGGTAATGTCCCTTCTTGGACAGGTGAAGACATACCAGTACCATATGATGTTGCTATAGAGGTTGGAAAACTTAGGAAAACAAATGATAAAAAGTTAATACATAAAAATTATCCGACAGATAAAAAATCAGTAGATAAATTTTTTAAATATACTAAAAAACAAGAAAAAGAAAATCTAAAAATACCTGATGATAAAAAGATTACAATAGAAGTTGAAGATAAAACAATTATTATAAACGCTTGTTTTGGAACAAAGGTCAACCAAACTCTTGGAAGAATTATATCAGCAATGCTTGTACAATCAATTGGAGAAAGCGTTGGCATAAATAGCGATACCTATAGGATAAGTTTAGAGCTTCCCACAAGAATTAATCCTAAAATGATAAAGAAAATTCTTAAATCTATAAAACCTGAGTCTTTATGGTATATACTAAATAGGGTACTTAGAAATTCTAATTATATTAGATGGCAAGTTGTACATGTCGCACGAAAATTTGGCGCTATTAAAAAAGATTTTGATTACAAAAATGTCGGCTCTAAAAAAATCTTTAGTCTTTTTGATAACACACTTATTTTAGATGAAGCAGTAGATAAAACAATTTTTGAAAAAATGGATATAAAAAATAGTCAAAAAGTTTTAAATGATATACAAACAGGAAAAATAAAGATTGTAATACAAAAGCTATCTCCTATGGCAGTTGCGGGTTATGAAACAATAAAAGGTTTAATGGTTCCTAAAAGAGCTGATAGATCTATACTTATGGCTCTTAAAAAAAGAATAGAAAATGTTGAAATAACTCTTGTTTGTACAAACTGTGGTTATCAAAGAAATACGATTGTTAGAAGAACTGAGAGTAACCCTAAATGTCCTAGGTGTAGTGCTATAAAAATTGCTGTTCTTAGAAGATATAATAAAGATAAGGCTAAGATTCTATCAAAAAAACCAAAGACAAATAAAGAAAAAAAAGAACTTAAAAGACTCCATAAAAACGCAAGTCTTATCCTTAGTTATAAAAAACCTGCTATAATTGCTCTTTCAGCTAGAGGGATAGGCCCTGATACTGCTGCTAGAATTTTAAGAAAGTATAGCTCAGTTGATCTTTTTAAATCTGAAGAAAATGAAATGAAATTTTTAAGAGATATTTTAAAAGCTGAATTAACCTATGCTCGAACTCGTGGTTTTTGGGATAACTAAAAACAAGAAAATATAAAAAGAGTGTTTTGATTTTTATATTAAAAAAGTTTTTGCGTGCAGATAAATGGCTGAATTAAAAAATACTGAGATACTTGGGAGAATAATTAAATCTACTATTGGTGTAATTGGTAGAAGAACAAGTGAAGCATATGCTAATGTAGTAGTTGAAAATTCTTTGAAAAAAATAAGTAGTAAATATAGTTTTTTAGAAAATGTTAAAATTGAAAAAGATAGGTTTAAAGAAGTGATTAATGTAATTGAAATTAATGACAAAATCGATGATCTTGATATAAAACTAGTTGGTACGGCTATTAGAGATTTTATGATAACTATTGCTAATACTATGGGAAAGGATGCAGGGTTTTATTTTATTAAAGAAATCAAAGAGGATCTACCCTATAGTTATGAAAACAAAATAAAAGATTTAGGTGTAGATCTTGATTATATCCAGTCAGAGTTTATAACAGAAGTGAAAAGCACTTTTAAATTTTCAATTGATAACTCTGATCTCTTAAAATATATGTTTTCCTTAATTTATGAAATACTTGAACAAGAATTAGGTAGAAAAAAAGCCTATAGTCTTCTTAACGAATTTGTCGGTCTTTTTAGTACAAAATATGAACTTTTAAGTTATATCAAGATAAATGATGTAGTTTCCATTCAAAATGTTGATATCGTATCTGTTGATAAAAATGTAAATAATATAAATTCAGATAAAATAGGCTCTGTTCTTCAAAAAATAATCCAAGAGATAAACAAAGAATTAAATGGTTATAATATTGTAACATTTGTTAATAAAATAGATAGTAAACTTAGTGCTGATTATAGGTTCAAACTTAAAGAAATTGGAGTGAATTTTGATGTTATAAAACTTAAAAAAACTCTTTTAGTAAAAAATGTTTTGAAGGTTTTAATAGAAATTTTAACTGAGTCTAGTACTGAAAGTTACGCTGTTTTAATAATTAACAACATACTTGAGAAGAAAAAAGAAAGATTTCTTTTTTTGAAATATATAAAAATTGATAGTGTTAAGATTTCAGAGGGAGCAGATTCAATAGTTGTTTCTGATGAAATTGATTCTGTCTCTCCATCAGAACTTGGTAGATTTTTACAAAGAGTTATGGAAAAAGTCTCGACATCCCTTGGTGATGACGCTGGTAAATATTTTATTGATAAATTTAAAGATAGAATTGGAAAACCGTATTTATTAAGAATGGAAGAAATTGGCGTAAACCTCCATATGATTGAGCTTAGAAAGAATCTTTTATGGTAGAATAATAACGTTAAAAAGCGAATTTTAAATCGACAATTTTATATAGCAATTTAGTTTTTTGCCTAAATAGGTAATATAAAATGACTAAAGATATTGGTATTATTAGTTATGGTTCATACATTCCAAAATACAGAATTAAAGTTAACGATATAGCAAAAGTCTGGGGAAAAGACGGTGAGACAATATCAAAGGGCCTTGGGATAAAAGAAAAATCAGTACCTGGAATTGACCAAGATACTGCGACAATAAGCGTAGAAGCAGCTAGAGCTGCTCTAAAAAGATGCAACATAAACCCACAAGATATCGGAGCGATATATATCGGAAGTGAATCACATCCATATGCAGTTAAACCATCAGGGACTATTGTTGGAGAAGCAATAGGTGCAACACCTGATTTAATGGTTGCAGACTATGAGTTTGCATGTAAAGCAGGAACCGCAGGATTGCAATCATGTACCGCCCTAGTAAAAGCAGATATGATAAAATATGGCTTAGCTATAGGAGCAGATACATCACAGGCAGCACCAGGTGATGCACTTGAATTTTCTGCATCTGCAGGAGGCGCTGCTTTTATAGTTGGAAATGAAAAGGTAATAGCAAAAATAAATCATACTCTTTCATATACCACAGATACTCCTGATTTCTGGAGAAGAGCAGAAAGAAAATATCCGTCACATGGTGGAAGATTTACAGGAACACCAGCTTATTTTAAACATATAACAAAAGCCTCAAAAAAAATTATGGATAAAATAGGATCAAAACCAAAAGATTATGATTATGCAATATTCCATCAACCGAATGGAAAATTCCCAGTGAAAGTTGCAAAAATCCTTGGCTTTACAATGGAACAAATAAAACAAGGTTTAATGGTACCATTTATAGGAAATACTTACTCGGGTGCATCCCTAGTAGGCCTAGCATCTGTTCTTGATGTTGCAAGACCAGGTGATAGAATATTTTTAACAAGCTATGGATCAGGTGCGGGAAGCGATAGCTTTGATATAACAGTTACACCAAATATTAAAAAACTAAAAAGAGAAAATGCACCACTGGTATCACAAATGATAGAAGAAAAAGAATACCTTGACTATGGTACATATGCAAAACTAACTGATCTACTATATTGGGAGTGATAAAATATGAGAGAAGTAGCAATTATAGGAGTAGGTCTTACAAAATTTGGAGAAAGATGGGATAAATCATTTAGACAGCTTATATCAGAAGCAGGATCAAAAGCATTACTTGATTCAGGTATAGAAGGAAAAGACATAGATGCAATGTATATAGGCTCAATGAGCTCTGGAAGATTTGTAGGGCAAGAACATGTAGGGGCACTTGTTGCTGATGCATCAGGTTTTTCACACATGCATATACCTTCTACAAGAGTGGAAGGAGCATGTGCCTCAGGAGGACTTGCTGTAAGAGAAGGATATCTTTCTATATTATCAGGATTAAACGATGTAGTAGTAGTTGGCGGAATAGAAAAAATGAATGATGTAGGAGGAGTAACAGCAACAGAAACACTAGCTACAGCTGCAGATCAAGAATGGGAAGCATTCTTTGGTGCAACATTCCCCGGTTTATACGCAATGATTGCCCAAAGACATATGCATGAACATGGTACAACAAAAGAGCAGCTCGCCCAAGTTGCAGTTAAAAACCATGAAAACGGAGTAAACAACCCATATGCACAATATCAAAGAAAAATAACACTTGAAAAGGCAATAAATTCAACGCCGGTTGCTTATCCATTGGGACTTCTAGACTGCTCACCAGTTACAGATGGAGCAGCAACAATTGTAATGTGTGAAAAAAACATGGCAAAAAAATACACAGATAAACTAGTAAAAATTATAGGATCAGGTCAAGGATCAGATAGTTTAGCCTTACATGGACGAAGAGACATATGCACACTTGATGCAACAGTACATGCAGCAAAAATGGCATATAAACAAGCTAAAATAAAACCAAAAAATATCAATCTTGCAGAAGTACATGACTGTTTTACCATAGCAGAGATATGTGCAATTGAAGATCTTGGATTTGTAAAAAAAGGAGAAGGTGGAAAAGCAATAGATAACAAAATTACAACAATGGATGGAACAATACCAGTTAACACAAGCGGGGGCTTAAAATCAAAAGGACATCCCGTTGGTGCTACGGGTGTAGCACAAATTGTTGAAATCGTAAGCCAACTAAGAGGAGAAGCAGATAAAAGACAAATTAAAGATGCAAATATAGGCCTTGCACACAACGTAGGTGGCTCAGGTGCTACTTGTGTTGTACATGTTATGGAGGGATTATAAGATGAAATCAGATGTTGCAAGATTCTGGAGAGAAATTCCTCAAAGATATAACCTTATTGGAAACAAATGTAATTCCTGTGGCAAAATATATTTTCCACCAAAAGAAACCTGCCCAGTATGCAGAAGAAAAAGCATAGGAAAAATGGAAAACTTAAAATTAAATGGAAAAGGTAAAATAGTTACTTATTCAATTATCCATGTAGGTCCTGAAGCCTTTGAAGAACAGGTTCCGTATCCAATAGCAATAGTAGAACTCGATGAAGGACCAAGAATTACAGCTCAAATTGTTGACTGCAAAATAGAAGATGTAAAAATTGGTATGAAATTAGAAAATACTTTCAGAAGAATTCAGGAAGATGGATATACTGGGGCTATATACTATGGATATAAATTCAAGCCTATAGGGGTGAAGAAATGAATATAAAGGATGCATTATCTGAAAAGATAGCAGGTGAGATAACACTCAGTCCAAAGCCTGGTAAAACAATACGTAAATGGAGAAATATATTTGATATAAGCCAGACGGATCTAGCAAAAAACCTGGATCTTTCACCAAGTGTTGTTTCTGATTATGAATCAGGTAGAAGAAAATCACCTGGTATTCAAACTGTTAAAAAAATTATAAATTCTTTAATAGAAATAGATGAAAATAGAGGAGGAAAAATATTACATCAATATGACTCGATGATTGAAACTCAAGAGGGAATAATTGAGATAATGGAATACCCTATGGCAATAAATGTTAAAGAATTTATAGATACCCTAGAGGGAAATATTTTAACAGATAAAAAAGGAATAGGTCTTAAAAAAAATGTAAAAGGGTTTACCCTTGTTGACAGTGTAAAAACAATTGAAACAATTAATTCTGGTGACTATAGTCAACTCTATGGATGGAGTACTGAAAGAGCAATAATTTTTACTGGTATTAGATATGGCCGTAGTCCTATGATTGCGATAAGAGTACATCCAGTAAAGCCAACTCTTGTTGTATATCATCGTCCAGGCTCAGTTGATACACTTGCAATTAAACTAGCTGATAGAGAAAACATTCCACTCGTTGTAACAAGTATGCCTCTTGATAAATTAAAAAAGAAACTTATAAATTATGCGGAGAGATAAAAAATATGGAAATGATGGGTCTATGTAATATATGTAGTAGACCTGGAGCGATGCATACTTGTAGTTTATGTGGAAGAATTGTTTGTAGTAACTGTTATGATTATGCAAATAGAGTCTGTAGCATGTGTAAAAATAAGATTTAGTTAAATAATAGATTTTTTTAACTTTTATTTGCTCTAAATTACTTTTTTTATGGATAGTACATCCTTAATCTATCAAAATTAAATTTTTTTTTTATTAGAAATGATAGGGAAAGAATGAAAAATTGAAAAATAGGTTTTTGTAATTTATAAAAAAAGAAAAAAAGTGGTTTGATGAACAGGAACTCCTGTAAAAAAAGCAATTAGCCGAGGTGATAGGTGTATGTCCCAAGGTGCATACTTAGAAAGGCCCGCGGCGGGATTTGAACCCGCCACAGAGGATCCACAGTCCCATATGTTGCCAGGCTACACTACGCGGGCCATATATTTTGTAGAAAATGGCAATAAATGATGAAATACTTATAATTTTGCAAAATAAAATCATGATGTTATAAAATATGAATCGTTGATAGGGGCCTAAAAGGTGGAGATGAAAAATGAAAAGTCATCTAAACTAATCATCAATCAGATTAGACCCCTATCTTAGAATATTAATGTATTATTTTTATATAAATCTTACTAATTATTTAATATTTCTTATTTGGGCTCCATTATATGTAAATTTAAGAAGCTATAATTAGATCTTTTTTTATTTAAAAAAAACCAAAATATGATATTTTTTCCATAATAAACTAATTATAACCTTAATGAGTTCCATCGATGAATCGGTTGCAGGGGTAGCCAAGCTTGGCCAACGGCGCAAGGTTCAGAGCCTTGTCTTGTAGAAGTTCAAGGGTTCAAATCCCTTTTCCTGCATTTATTATTTCTTTCTATAAATAACACTACTCATTTTTAGGATCCTGTAAGTTCATTCAGATATTTACTTTAATGTGTAGAAATAACTATTTATAGACGATACATCCTCACAATAAATGTTGAGGTGAAAAAAAATGACAGAACCAGAAAAAGAAATTGAAAAAAAATATTCATACAACAAAAAGCAACTTGTCGAATTTCTAGAAAATTTCAAGAACGAAATTGATTTAGGAGAAATAAAAATTAGAGAGGAGAAAGTTAAGATTCCTGAAAGCGACATGGAATTAGAATACGGTTTTAAAATTGAAAAAGGACAAAAAGAAATTGAAATAGAAATGAAATAGGGGCTGTGCCCCTATAACCCCATTCCGCCTTCGCTTCCTCGGCA
>CAZWYI010000033.1:0-19345 GCA_964638155.1 uncultured Thermoplasmatales archaeon
TGTGTTCTAATTTAAAAAAGAAGCAGAATTTAGACTAAAGTGCGAAATTCAGGTTTATAATAAAAATATAATCGTGCCAATAAGTAACCCAAATGATTGCACGCTTAGGCTTTCTCATTTGAAAAGTTGGAAAGAACTTTCCATTGGTTCATATGGCATACTTGAACCAAGAACTGAAAAAATAAGAAAGACGAGAGTTGAAGATATCGATCTAATTATTGTTCCAGGTGTTGCATTTGATAAAAAAGGAAATAGAATTGGTCATGGAAAAGGATACTATGATAGACTTTTAGATAAAACAAATGCCACTAAGATAGGACTTGCTTTTGAATTTCAATTATTAAAGGAAATTCCAACTGATAAACATGATTTACCCATAGATATACTTATCACTGAAAAAAGAATTATTAAATGCCAAGATATGCTTTAACAAAATCATCCCACATAGTATCTCTTGAAATAGCTAGTTCTTCATAAGTACAGGGCATTTCACCAGATATAATATATTTATTGTATACTTCTTTCTCAGATGGAAAATAGATATTAAGACCATGTATAGGATCATTTTCAACTTTTTTAATATAAGGAACAGTTCTATCTATATTTACTAAAACACCTTCGCAATATTTTTCTAAAAAATTATTATCAGTTTTTTCTTTTAGTTTTTCACAGAAATCATACAGATCAATAACACCATTATAAGCTGTAAAATTAAACGCATATATATAATGCAAAAGGCTAAATAATTTAGACCCAGGTTTTGCATAACATTTGCTGCTTTCTCTAGATTTTGATCTAGCATATGCTATATCATTAAATATTTCTTCATCTTGAATATTAACTATTAAAAATCTAGATAACTCATTTAAAGCATATAATAAACCATTAATATTAGAATTGTTAATCACACCAATATTATCAAAATGTTTTATTGTTTGAAATTTTTTGAAAGAAAGCTTGTTAAAAAATTTATTTAAAGGCCTTATTTCTCCAAACCACTCCTCATGATAATAAAAAGAAATTGGATCTAAAATCTCAGTTGTATATCCAGAAAATTCTTCTGGATTCATATCTGAGTTGTTGTATAGTTCCCAAACTGATTCGTAGTATCTATATACAATTCTACTAGACAAGCAGTCCTGTGTTCCAAGGCAAAAATCAACATAGGATGATAATTCATATGCCATCTCAATTGTATTCATCGCACAACTGGTATATATCAGATCTATTTTTTCCTCGCCATTTCTAGTAATATTTTTAAAAGCTTCTCCAAGTCGTGGTGTACTAAACCCAATATTTCCTTTTTTTATTTTCTTATTTTGAGTCCCGTAAGTATCATGAACACAAAATACCTGCCAACCAGTTCCAGCTGAGCCATAATAAATAACTGCATAGTGCTCGGCTGGATAATATTTCATCATATTTTTTACAAATTCTTCCATTGTAACTGGGTTTGAGGTATCAACTTCAGAAGGCCAACCTAGATTTTCATTTAAATTTATTCTTTCACCAGATCCATCAAAATATAATATCTTTGAATCATTAGGTGGAACTCCATCATATAAAGCTAATAAGTTAAAATCATTTTTTGAACCTATCTTTGAAAGGTTTTCTAAAAGTGGTTCAGCGTAAGGTTGCATGTTTGAGTCACAGCACATATAATACATTACTGTCCATTTTGCAATACCATTCTCTTGATTCTCACAGAAACTAGGATTTGTAACATCTTTTGAATTTATTGAAATAGCAGATACAAAGACCGATGAAAAGATTAGCATTAAAAAAATTACTAAAGTTATTAATCTTTTAATAAATTTCATCTTTAAATACCTCTATTTTTATATTAATATATAAAAAAGGTTAAATAAATTTTTGTAAAGAAAATAACAAAGGCGAAATACTATTGTAATTATAATAAAAAATTGTTACCTTATGTAACAATTTCTCTTAATCTATCACTTTCTGCTGCTTTTTTAATTTCCATAGCAATTCTTTCACCATAGGATATAGAATCACCATATAGATATCCACTATGCGGTGTAAAACGAGTCAAGGGACTTCCAGGTATTCTCATAGACACGTCAAACACTACCATCTCTTCACGACCTCTGTCTGCTGCAATTGCACCCTGGAGTGCAAAAGGACCAATTATTCCAGGTGGAACTTCTTTTTTAGTTGTTTTTACAAATTTTTCACCAAGAACAAATATTTTTTCAATTATACTTTCCTTTGTAGTTGCAGCGATATGCCCTGTTTCTATCATTTTTGGTTTTAAATATTTTAATACCTCGAGTTGTTCATCAGCAGGAAGCCTTAAAAGTCCGTCTAAGTTGGTTTGTCTTCTAGTATCAGTACCCATTATTTCTAAAGAATCTTCAATTACAGAATAAAAATAATTAAAATTTACTTGAGCACCCACGACATATTCCTCGATTACAGCTTTATCAAGTGCATGTTTAGTAATAAGTTTTTTAGAAAGCATTTCTTTTGATTTCTTCTTGTAATCTTCATAATCTATTGCATAAAAAAACGCTCTTTCGTATCCTCTAATTGCTTCGTTTACTTTTACTATAACTAGTTTATCAATATCCTTTGGATTTTTGTATATTTTTGGGTATCTTATTCCTGCTTTTTTGAGTAGATAATATTGGTTTTTTGGAACATCTCTTTCTTCTAGTTTTACCATTTCGCGTGTACCATAGATTGGTACTTTGAAATTGTTTTCAACATCTTTAAAATCATCAAAATAAACCCAGAAATACCTGTTATGAATGAAAATAGTGTTTCTTTTTCGTAGTTCTTCTTGAATCTCTTTTTTTGTTACATCTGAAAACTTAGGTAAGATTATTGTTTCATCTATGCATCCGCGTCCATCTTTTTTTGTTTTATAGTATTTTGTATAAGTTTTTTCCCTTCCTTTTTGACACACTGCAAGAGTTTTGAAACCATGTTTTTTAGCACCTCTGCATACATCGAGACCTGAGTGTCCACCTAAAACACCTATTGTAATATCATCATTATCATAACTATCTATAATGTTTTGAATATCCTTTCTTTTTATCATAAAAACTCCCTTACTCAGATTAGATTAAATAGAAAACAAGTTTTTTAGTTTGTTGGTAAAAAAAAGATAAAAAGAGATTATTTTTCTTCTCTAAATCAATAGTTCGAAAAAATCTCTAAACAAATTGCTTTCAAAATTTTCTAAATAATTCAAAAATCTGTATTCAATAGACTTCTGCTTTGACCACGTTCCAACTCCAAATTTTACTCTAACAGTTTTCTGACCGCCGTTACCAGTAAAAGGAACATCCCACTTATAGTAACAACTACGTTGCATATGATTTTTTTGGGTATAACTTACTCTAACTACATCTTCACTACCATATCTAAGATTATAACCCTCGGTAGGTGATACGGTCAATCCTGGATTCCTTAAATCATCAGATACAAACTCAATATTTGCAGTATCAACCCTCCAATCTAATCCTCCTCCTCCAATATTTTTGACTGGGATGTCAATAGAATAAGTTCCAGCAGAGCGAATATCGCCCTTGTATCTGGATGAAGGTACATGTAAACTTGGGTTGGAATCAAAATAGTATTCTCCTTTTATTTTTACATCTTTTAAGAAGAATTCAAACATTTCCTCATTACCTACACCCGCTATTAATTTACAATCTAGTCTAATTAATATTCGAAAACTTTCATCTAGCTGATTATTAAGAATACTTTTAAAAGTAGTTGAGCTTGCTTTGTAGTCATTAACAGTATCTTCACGCCAATCATCACCTGCAGGATATCCTATGTCTTTTGGACGCCACTCAAGTATTTCTTTATGTATATCTCTAGAATTACCTCCATATATAATCTGAATGCTACTAATCTTTACCCAATCATCGTTAGCTTCATTTGAAAAATCTTCACTACCAAAATTATAATCAAAATATAAATCAGCAGAAGTAAATTCAAAATCTTTTCTATTTACATCAATATCATAATCTAAATCTGAAATGCGAAAATTTGGGGACTTTAATATTGCATGACCCTCATATTCTTCTGTACCTACTATTGGTCCACATTCCGCAGCACATACACCCCAAGCATCATTAAAACCTCTATGATCTGCTCCTCTAACAGAATAGATTCCATTATGATTATCAGGAGCCCAATCTATACAACCACCTGTATCACCATCATATATGTTATCATTATCATCATAGTCTAGATCCCAACTTCTATCAATTTCTCCAAAATTATAACTAAATGTTTCATATCCATAATTTGCTTCTATCTTTTCTTTTTCTGAAGAAGATTTGTTCTTTTCTACGTTTATTGCAACAGCAGCGTTTATAACCATCACAAAAGACAAGATGATGGTCAAGATTATTATACTTCTTTTACTATTGTTCATATTTATCACATTTTTAATATACTTTCTCTATCTATAAAATTAAACTTACTATTATATAAAATTTCTAACACAATATACCAAATACAGATTATTACATATGATACGGATTAGGAAAAACATCAAATAAAATATCTTCAAAATCATTAAAAATTTTCTTAGAATTTTTATTATGAACCAAAAATAAGTAATTAATTATATTAATAGATAAATACAAAATAAAAAAATTAATTAAACTAAATTTACAATACAAAAATATAAAAGATTATTTAGCCTAATAATCCTAAATAATAACAGAACACGTTTTTGTAAAAAATCTTTTAAATTTATTGATTTATAACTTGGATCATCTATTTCAAATCCAAAACCATTGATTACATGTAACTTGCATTTACTCCTACAATATTGATAGAGATGAGCATTAAAAACATAATTTTAGCAATTATTTTTCTTCTCATTTAATCACCTTATCTCATAAATTTATTTTTTTCTAAGGTTCATTTTTTATCACATCAGACAAAAATTATAAAATTTATCATATAAAAATAAATCTGTTGGCATATAAAAGCTATAACACAATAAACCAAATTACAAAATTAGACATGATAAGGATGGGGAAATATATCAAAAAACATATCTTCTAACTTATCGAAACTTTTCTTAGTATTTTTCAACTTTTTCGGACGATTATTTTTTTCTTTATATATCCAAAGCAAATAATCAAGTATGTCATCTGTAGAGCCATCATCTAAAAACCTATTTCTAAAAGACATAATTATATCATTTATTTTATAAGGGTCTTTTAATCTGTAAACTTTTTCATTTCCCTCTATGTTATATTCCATTATTTTGCATCTATTAAAAGATGTTAAAACTTTACTTCCCTCAATAGGGGCACTTTCAATAATATCATCTTCTAAAAACTTATTAAGATAAACAGATATTTCTTTTTTATCTTTATCTAAGGTTTCACATATTGTTTTTAAGGAGCCGCAAGCATATCCACAAAAAAACAATATAATTGCCCTTGAGTTTTCATTTCTAATATATGAAATTAATTTTTTATTATCTATCCCATGTGAGTTAGAGATGTAAAATCTGGTAAATCCATTTTTTTCCTGTTTAGATATTAATCTATGCTCTATCAAATAATTAATGTGATATCTAATCGTACCATCTGATAAATTTAACTCTCTAATAATCTTTCTAAGATGAATACCAGGATACTCAAATATAAAATCAAATATCTTTTTTCTGTTTTTTAGATTTAAGATATTAGTTTTTTGCATATAATGATCACACTTTCTTTATATATTAATATTTATGAAACTAGTATTTATAATTTTTCTCATATAAATATGTTAAATGCAAATTAAATCAAAAAAATTCTTTTCTTAACCTTTAAACTTAGGCCTTTTTGAAAGATAAACCGGCAGTGGCAGAATTTTCTGTGGATAGTCTTTTGTTTTATCAATAGCCAGTTTTTTAATTTCTTCAAGACTGTAATCCTTATCTTCACCAATCTCTTTTCTTCTAAACCTTGGCCTAAACTTCTTACTATTTTTTTCTTTGTCACCTACAACAATTATAATTGGAATCCATTCTTTTTCAGCATCACGAATCTTTCTTCCAACACTCTCCTCACGGTTATCTATATCCGATCTTATAATATAGCCCTCATCTGAATGTAACTCATCAATTAGTTTTTTACAATAAGAATTAAACTCATCACCAACAGGTATAAAACGAATTTGAGTAGGATTAAGCCACAGTGGAAGCATCGGTTTTATTCCCTTATCCATTTTAATTGCTTCTTTTTCTAAAAGTGCATACATTACTCTTTCAATTGCTCCAGAAGGACTACAATGCAATATCAAAGGATGTTTATTTTCGCCATCTTTATCTGTAAAATTGATATCATATCTTTCTCCATTTTCAATATCAATTTGATCAGTACTAAGAGCAGATGCTTTATCTGATTTATCTACAAAGTTGAATTCAAATTTTAAAATAAAATAAAAAATTCTTTCATCCCACATTTCAACAAGTATTGGCTTATCAAGTTTTTTTACTAAATCCAAAATAAAATCTTTATTTTCTTTGTAAAACTCTTTTGTAGTTCTAAGAGCCATTTCTATATCAGAATTATCTATTCCAATATTTTTTAAAACTGAAAGGCTTAAATCAAATCTTACTTTAAACTCATCCATTGCCATATTCATATCAGATACCATTGCATGGACATCAGGCATTGTAAAAGCTCTAAGTCTTCTTAGGCCAGTTAGTTCTCCGGATTGTTCACGTCTGAATGAGTATTTAGTTAATTCATATAGTTTAAGTGGTAGATTTTTATATGAAATTGTTGCATCATGAGCCATTAAGAATTGACCAAAACATGCAGCAAACCTTAAGAAAAAATTTCTTTTATCTGATTCTATTTGGTATTGTCTAGCTGGAAACCTTTGTAAATATTTTGAAAGTGTCGGATGCTCCATATCATACATTATTGGTGTTTCTACTTCCAGGCCACCATATTCTATTACTCTTTCATTTACATATTCCTCAATTAGTTTTTTGACAAATCTGCCTTTTGGGTAAAACCTCATGTTTCCACCGTCTGATGCAGGCTCGTAATCTGCAATCTCTAGTTTCTGCATGAGTTTAACATGAGCAGGAACTCCTTTTACTGCACGGGATTTTTCTTTTTCATAAACTGAAAAAGTCTTTAGGTTTTTATGATCTTTAAAATTAAATTTTGATATATCATAAAGATTTCCATCGGGAGTAAGAATATGCCAATAAGACGATAATTTTCTTTCTTTTTTTAGTGACTCGGTTTCCTCTTCACTTTCTTTTTCTGGAATTATTTCTTTTGATAGTTCACTTAAGGGATGACCCTTACATGAAATTTTAAAAGCCTTATACCATCCAAATGGAGAACGCTTTACATTAAAATTATTTTGTTTTAGCCCATATTCTATTTCAATTAAAATCTCTTGAGCTTTTTTGGGACTAGCTAAATTACTAGAAAGATGAGCGTATGGATAAAGCATAATATTTTTTACTTTCAACTGTTCTGCTGTTTTCGTAATATCATTTACTGCTTTTTCTACTGCTTTTTTGCTTGACTTTGCATCTATTTTTTCAACAGCTGTAAAAACAGTTAATGCTTCGTCAAATCTATCATGTTTTTTAGTTGTTTCTTCAGGTTTTTTGATTGCCTTCTTTTTTACTTCGTATTCGATATAATCGCTATGTAATAATAGTAATTTCATTTGAAATCAAAATTTGTAAAACAAATTATCGTTATTAAATATAATCCTCAAAAGTTCTAGATATAGTTTACACTAATTCTAGTAAATGGGGGAGGCGGCGGAGGTGTTTAACACCGCACTAAAAAAATTAAATTGAACTTACTTGCAATCCCATCTCTCCGCCTATAATGTAAATATATAACACAATATAAGAAATTTTCGGAATATAAATTCTCCTGAGAAATAAGGAGCAGGAAAAATTTTTAAATATTTTTTTTGTAATCTTCAGAACTTAAAAGATCATCTATTTCAGATTTATCAGATAATTCTATTTCAACTAGCCATCCATCATCATATGGGCTTTCATTTACAGTTTCTGGAGAGTCTTCAAGTTCTTTATTCACCTTTTTTATTTTTCCTGAAACAGGTGAATATATTTCTGAAACAGATTTTACAGATTCAACAACACAAAGTTCATCGCCTTTTTTTACTTCTTTTCCTTCTTCAGGTAATTCAACAAAAACAATGTCAGTTAATTCTTCTTGAGCGTGATCTGTTATTCCTATTTTTGCAGATTCACCTTCTAGTTTTAGCCACTCATGTGTATCTGTATATTTTAAATCATCACGTACTTCATCACTCATATTTATCAAATCCTGATATTTTCAAGTATAATTTAAACATTTTCTTTTGCCCAATCTTTTGAAACAAAAGGTGGTTTAATCATTTTTACTTTAACTTTTTTGTTTCTAACAACTATATTTGCAGTGTTATCAACTTTTATGTAATCTGGTTTGATATAGGCCATTGCAATTCCTGTTTCAAGACAAGGTGACATAGTACCACTTGATACAACACCGATATTTTTATCCTCTTTTACTACCTTGCATCCATGACGCGGTATACCACGTTCCATGCAAACCATAGCGGTAAGTCTTTCATAGTCACCTTTTTCTTTTTGTTTTAAAAGAGCTTTTTTTCCTATAAAATCATGATCCCAATTTATAAAAAAACCTAAGTTTGCTTCAAGAGGCGTTCTTCCTCCTTCAAACTCGTTTCCAGCAAGTAAGAAAAACTTTTCCATTCTAAGTGTATCTCTTGCTCCAAGACCAACTGGTTTTATATCAAAATTTTTTCCTTCCTCTATTATTTTATTAAATATTTTTTCTGCGGCTTCAAAATCATCTATTTGAAATTCATATCCAAGTTCACCGGTATATCCAGTAAAAGAAATTATTACATCATATCCTAAAAATTTTATTTTTTTACAACCAAAAAAACCTATTTTACTTAAATCTTCATCTGTAAGTTTTTGAAGAATTTCTCTAGATTTAGGTCCCTGTACTGCAAGTATCACATATTTACGTGATACATTTTCAGCTGTAGCATTTAGATTATGATTTTCAGCTTGCTTGTTCAACCAATCAGTTACAGTTTTTGATTGTCCTGCGTTTGGAATAAGCATGAATCTGTCATCTACATGCATAAAAATTGTATCATCAATAATTGTTCCATCTTCACGAAGAATCGCAGTATACTGGCTTTTACCGACACCTATCTTTGATGCATCCTCCATTGTAGTAAGAGTAATTAACTTTTCAGCATCTTCTCCTGTAATCCATACATTTCCCATGTGTGATACATCAAAAATTCCAACATTTTTTCTAACAGTTAAATGCTCATCCTTTATTCCAGAAAATTGTAGCGGCATTTCAAATCCAGCAAAATCTGTAAATTTAGCTCCAAGTTTTTTATGAGTATCGTTTAATGGTGACTTTAAAGCCATATAATAAACCCCAGCGTGAATACAGATTACCATAGTTTAACGTTTCGACGATTTTTCATAATTTTAACCATTTAAAATATGATTTTAATGAAAGCCTACAAAAGATATAAATAAACCATAGTCAATTAAATATTTGTTTATATTGGTGGAGTGAAAAATGAAAAAAATATCTTTTTTGGTAGTAGCAGTATTATTAATTAGTAGTATCGCTGCTATAGGAAATAGTATTGGAGCTGGTGACACACAACTAAAATCTTTTAGTAAAACTTTTGAACAACCTTTGTTAAAAGAAAAAGAAGAATATATTGAAATAGAAGTAAATGGAGCAGACAATTATTTAATTTCTGAAGGAAAACCTCTTCTTCCAGTAAATAAAGAAAAAATTATTTTGCCTTTTGGATCAAAAGTTACAGAAGTGACATGCTCTTTAGGCAATATTGAAACTAAAATAATTTCTAAACAAATTAAACCCTCCCCCCAAATGTATGTAAAATCGAAATTATCTGTAGAAAATACTCAAGTAAAAGATGAAACATTTTATTCTTCAGATGAATATTATCCATCTAGCTGGTATAGCTATGATGTGGGATGCGGTCTTGATGAAAACATGGAACATAAAACCTTTGTTACAATAAATACCTATCCTGTAAGATACTTACCAAATATCAATCAAATAGAGTATGTCGATAAAATAGATGTAAAACTATCGTATAATGAACCAGATAACAACCCATTTCCAACAAATGCAAATTATGATATGGTTATAATTGCGCCAGAAGGATTTAGATCAGATTTAGAGCCACTTGTCGAACATAAAAATAATTACGGAGTAGATACCTATATTAAAACACCAACTGAGATATATGATGAATATACAGGAGTAGATAAACCTGAGCAAATAAAATATTTTATAAAAGACGCTATTGAAACAGATGGTGTTAAATATGTTTTAATTGTCGGTGGTTTAAATAATTTAATCTATGCAAAGCCTATGGATACTGAAAACTATGGAGTAAGATACTGGCACGTACCTGTAAGATGGTCAAATATAGACTATGGTGAACCAGGACCTATAACCGATTTATACTATGCAGATGTATATGATGATCAAGGCACTTTTGATGACTGGAATGATGATGAAGACGACCTCATCGGGGAATGGACTTTTAGAGAAAGACCTGATCTGTATCCTGATGTCGCACTTGGGCGTCTTGCTTGTAGAAATAATGACGAAGTTAGAAGTGTTGTTGATAAAATAATTGATTATGAGACAAATACATATGGATCAGATTGGTTTGAAAAAATGACAGTTGTTGCTGGTGATGGTTTTATGGATCAAGAAGATCTTAATTTTGAATGGGATACAACTGATCTTCCAAATGGAGAATATATAATTTATGCCCAAAGCAATAACGATGAAGATGAATTTGGTCCAACTGAAGAAATAACAGTTCAAATTGATAAATCACAGGAAACATCTTTAACCTTTAACCATGATGATTATACTAGAATTACAAACTATCCACAGTTTCCAGCAGATCCAATGGCAGAGATTGTATCTGTTTCAGAAGGAGATATAATTGGTAATACTGATTTTTTCTATGAACCGGGTAACAGAGAAGCATACATAAATGATATGCTTGGATGGGCAAATGTAGAGTATGAGAATAATATTTTACATATTCGTGGTAAAACATATGACCCAAAACCATATGGAAATTACACAGAGATGCATGTTTGGATAAAAAATTCAAATGATGAAACTGTTTTTGAAGATTGGAGAAACTTATCTGGTATGTTTTCAGAGGGGGATTGGACAACTGGTGAAAAACTCCTTAGAGGTAGAGCAGGCGGACTTTATTATATGCCCGATACATTTGAAAAAGAAAAACTTTGGAGTTCAAATGGTAACTGGTATGGCCCCGAAGATGTAATAGAATCTATATCTGATGGGCGAGGTTTTGTATTTTTCTCAGGACATGGTAGCCCTGGAGTTTGGGCTAATCATTATCCAGGAATACCTGGTAACAGACAGTATGGAGATGTAGAAGGTCTTGCTGTGACAGAGTTAAATGGAATAATACCAAGTCTTCAAATGAATGAATTGTCAAATGAATACGAGTTACCAGTAATTATAGTTGGAGGATGCCATAATAGCTACTTTGGAGTTTCTTTGATACCCTCGGTTCTAAATAGGTTTATTGACAACAATATGTTTACATATGGATTGCCTGTACCAGAATGCTGGGGATGGTTTCCGGTAAAAATGGCTAAGAGTGGTGCAATTGCTACGATTGGAAACACGGGATATGGCTATGGTTATCTAGGTGATTACTGTACTTCAGGTGGAATCGACAACTGGATAACTACTGAGTTCTTTGTTCAATATGGAACAAACGGAATTGATATTCTTGGAGAAACACACTCTCAAACATTAACCTCTTATATTGATAATATAGGGAAAAACGATGAAGGGGATGCAAAAACAATTCAGCAATGGGTATTACTTGGAGATCCAAGCCTTAAAATGGGTGGTTATCCACCACAACAAAACCTTGATATATCAATATATGGAAATCAATTCAAACCAGGCGAAACAATTGATCTAAAGGTGACTAATTATAAGGAACAAAGCTATGATTGGAATATCGATACAGATGGAGATGGAGAACTTGACTATCATACTACAGGAAAAAACATACAATACAGTTGGGAAAAACCAGGTGTATACTGGATAGAAGCAGAAAGCAGTGACATAAATGGTTTAACAGTAGTTGAAATAAAAAACGATAAACCAAACAAGCCAGTTTTGTCAGGACCTACAAATGTTAAAGTCGGTCAGAGCTATACTTATAAAATTGAAGGAAGCGATCCAAACAACGATGAACTCTACTATCTAATAGAGTGGGGAGACGGAAATTACGATATAATAATGCCAGGAGATAGTGACAAAATAAGCCATAGATTTACTACCGGTGGTGAAAAAGAAATTAAAATCAAGGCAATAGATGATTATGCTGAATACAGTGAAAACACTCTAAAAGTAACCTGTCCAAAATCATACGAAAGACCACTAGTAAGAATCCTTAACAACATCTTAGAGAGATATCCAAACGCGTTTCCAGTATTACAAGAAATACTAAAAATTTAAAACACAAATTTTTTCTTTTTTTTTTCTTTTTATAAAATTATCTTATTATGGAAACATTTATCAAAGGATAATACTAACCAAATTAAGATGAAAGAAACAAAAATAGAAGGTGTATATAAAGATAAAAAACAACTTTTTACAGTAAATCCTAAGGATCTTTTTGGAGAAAAAGTATACAACGAAAAAATCATAAAAAAAAATAATAAAGAATTTCGTTCTTGGAATCCTTATAGAAGTAAACTTTCTGCTCTAATTTTAAAAAAAGGCGATATTAAAATTAAACCTAACTATAATGTTTTATATCTTGGTGCTGCAACTGGTACTACAGTTAGTCACATGTCAGATATACTTACAAAAGGAAATATATACGCAGTAGAAAATTCAGCTGTTTCTATGAAAAAACTAATAAAAGTATGTAAGAAAAGAAAAAATATTATACCAATTTTTGAGGATGCTTTTCATTTTGAAAGATATAAAGTAATTGTTCCTAAAATAGATTTTTTATATCAAGATATCTCTCAGAGAAATCAGTCAACAATTTTCATAGAAAATATCAATAGATATATGAAAAAAGGAAAAAAATCTATTATAATGGTTAAAGCTAGAAGTATCGATGTTTCTTTAAAACCAAAAGAAGTATATGACAGGGTTTGTAATACATTTGAGGAGAAAAAATTAAAGATTTTAGAAAAGATTGTTCTATCACCCTTTGATAAAGACCATGCGGCAATAATAGTTAGAAGCTGATTTAAATAAAATTGTTATTACATAAAATTCAACCAGGAAAAAATATCATGAAACAAAAAATTGATTCCAAATATTTAACAGGTCTTTTTAAATTCTTTTTTCCAGTTATATTAGGCTTGGGAATCATAGGAATAGTTGGTTTTCTAATGGAACAAAGCCTTAGAATAAAATATTTTCCTCTTATCACCGCTTATTTTTTCCCACCACTTGGAAAAGAATCTGTAATTCCTGCAGGAGTGCTCGCTGGAATTCACCCTTTAGTTATTGCTTTATCTATTGCTTTTGTAGATATAATAGTAGCCTTATTTTTAGTTTGGAATTATGATTATGCAAAAAAAATTCCTTTTGTTGGAAAATTTATGGAAAGAATAGAAAGAATAGGCAGGAAAAGTTCTGATAAATATGGATGGGTAAAAGCACTTAGATTTATAGGTATCATCTTATTTGTAATGGTTCCTTTCCAGGGATCAGGTGGACTTGTTGGATCAATTATTGGAAGACTTATTGGTATGAAACCATGGAATACAGTAATAGCTATTTCTACTGGCTCAATTATAGGCTGTACTCTTATTGCTTATTTTGCAGATACAATCATTGAATTATTTGAGGAAAATTTTTTACAAGGAATTCCTATAATAATTGTCATAATAGTTATCGGGATAATGTTCTATTTTTATAAGAAAAATCCTAAAAAAATTATCAGAAAATAACTCTTTTCGACAACCGTTGTACAATAATATTTATATAACTTATATGATAAAATATATAATTGAGTTTATAAATAATTCAGGAGTAATATTACTAGATGAATTCAAGAGCATTTGCTATAGCGATTATTGCAATATTTCTTTTTTCTATATTAGTTCCATCTAGTATATCTGATGACGATATTCCTTTTTGGAATGAAAACTGGGATTTTAGACAAGAAATAATAATTCCAGTTGATACAAGTAAAGAACAAACTCACATGCAGCCCATTGATATAGAAATAGATTTTGAAAACGATTGCTGGGCTGAAAATGAAAAGAAACATTCTGTAAGAGTAATTTATCAAAAAGGAGGAACTTTTAAAGAGCTTGAATCGCAAATTTATGAATTAAACTTTACAAAAGAGCGGGTTATAAACAGCTGTAACCTTGTCTTTATCCTTCCTGATTATGCCGATGGTACAGAAAAATATTTTGTATATTACGATGATAATGAAAAAAATCCTATAGATTATAAAGATCATGTAAAAATCGAAGATGATTATTACAAATATGAGCCTATTAGAGGTATAAATGTTGAATCATGGTTTTATAAAATAACTCAAGACGGATATATACAATATGCTGTATCACAAAGAGGTAGTGCTTTAAATGACTGTATCTCACAACAGGTTACAAAACTAAAAAGGAAAACTACTTCTTTTAAACCAAAAAACGCAGAACATTTATCATCATTTAGTTTTGATGTTTGGCTTTATAAAGGCGATAAAGAAATATCTTTTTCCTCAAATGAAGAATTGGTAACAAAAAAAGTTTTAACTGATGGAAATTTAATGGTTAAGTTTCTAATAACTAGTAAATCAAGTAACGGTTATCTAAAAACCACTAATTATTATAAATATTATTTTTCTCCAAATGAAAATAGAAGAATATACGTAAATGTAAACCATGAAATTGTAAAATCCCCTCTCCCTGATTACGACGAAGCTGAAGCAAGTTTCTGTCAATTAAATTGCGGAGGAATTAAAAGTAATTTAGAAGAATTAAATTCAGGAGATATCCCTCCTTTTCTTCATTTATATGGCGAAAACAATCAGATTATAACGTATGAAATGGATACCAATCCAGAATCCATAAAATGGCAGGAGCTAATAGGCAAATATGATGACTATGATCTCGGAGAACTTGCATGGTTTTCTGCGGATTACGGGGAAAAAGGGAATGCACAGGCTTTGATTTTTGATTCAAATGATATCATAGAAAGAGGAGATAATGAAAACGATGGTATGCAAATCCAACTTTATGAAGCAAATTCAGTAAATTTACCAGGTTTAGATATAAAATCAGCATATATATACAATATGAGAAACAGCTATGAAAAAGATGAAGGGTTTGACAAAAAACTACCGGGAAATTACAAAATAGAATTTAATGTAAACTTTTTTTCAACTGAAAATGGAGGTTATAAAAGAGTATCAAAAGAAGCATCTATCTTTCAATCGCTTATATCATATCAACCTGAAATAGAAAAAGATCATGAAGAAGATGATGAACTAAAACAAACTTTTTCTTTGAAATTACTTGTAGATGTACCAAATACTATTTATAAAAAAATATACTTCTCAATACTTCTTTTGAAAAATACATACATATCTGCTGAGATTTATAAAGATGGGGATATTAAAGCTATTAGTAGAGTTGGGTGGCTAAGTTTTACTGATGATTATGAGATAGATTGGAAAAATACTTCAATTTTTAGCAAAGCTATTTTTAATAATCTTGAACAGGGCACGTATCTTGTTAAAATAATTGTGAATAATGTTTATAAGAGAGGTAATAATGAATTTATTGGCTACAAAATCATAGATTTAACAGAAGATTTAACTACAAATATAAAGTGTAAAAAAGAAGGGGATTTGAATCTTTATTTTTATGATCAAAATGAAAACTTTTTAAATCAAGTCAACTCATTTGTTTATAAAAATGATGTTATTTTTGAAACAAAAACAAGCAATTCTGATAATAACTTAAACATAGGTCTACCAAGTGGATTTAGAGAAGAATACGATTTAAAATCTTATTATAAAGGTTTTTTAGTTTTGGAAGAAAAAATTAATTTAGGATTTTTTACAAGATTAATCCCTTTAAAAATTGAGAAAAAAATTGATGTATATGATCTGACTGTAAATATTGATAAAAGTTTTTCTGAAAACATAAATTTTGAATTATTTTTAACAAGTAAAAACATGACTTTAGAAAAAGAAATTTATTCTGATATCTCAAACTCTAAATATATTTTTGAAAAACTTTATCCCTCTGATTATACAATTCATATTAATTATAACGATTTTCGAATTGAAAAAGAAATAAATATAGCTAATAAAGAATCCATATCTTTAAATTTTCATAATTTAAGTGTAGAAATTCGCGACTTGCTTGGTTTACCTCCAGAAGCAATACTTGATGTATCGCTTTCAAATAGTAAATATTTGAAAAATAACCTTTTACATCCTAGTAAATCCAAAGATTTTTATTATTATTTTGAAAATTTATACCCTGGTTCTTATGATTTAATAGTAAGATATAAGTCTGATGTTTATAAAAAATCAATAAATATTCCGATAAAGAATGATAAAACAAGTTTTACTTTTGAAACAACTTATAATCTGTCATTAAAAACACGTGATTTACGTGGCAGTATTATAGGTAATGCAGATGTTACAGTTTTAAGAAAAAACTTTAGTATAACTAAAAAATCAGATGAAAAAGGAGAAGTATTTTTTAAATTGCCCCCTGGAACCTATGAATGCACTGTTGAGATAAATGATAATACTATTTCTAAAAGAGAAATAACTCTTTTATCAGATAAAGAAATATCAGTTTTAACAAAAAATGAGCCGATCTTGCCTTATATTATTTTGTTATTTTCAATATCTTTAATTGTAATATCTATTCTTTATTGTTACAGAAAAAAAGATTTTAAACTTTTCATTAAAATTTTTATAATATCTCTTGCAATATCTTCTATAATACTTCCATGGTGGAATCTCAATTGTAATAGTTCTGATAAAACAATTGAAACATCATCTAAACTATATCTATTTCCCTCAGAGATGATTACCTTTAATAGCTATAATAATAGTTTTTATGGAGAATCCGGTTCATTAAGCAAGGAATTTAGTTCTGCAATAAATATAGTAACTTTTTTAATTTTTATAGCCATGGTTTTTTTAATAGTTAATATAATTTTGAATAATCTCCGTTATTCTAGATTATCTAATATATTCTTATTTTTAGCAACAATTTCTTTTATTACATCTCTAGGAATTTTTCTGATTTCAATGTCAGTTTTTTCAAAAGCCATTGTAGGAAGTCTATTTGGATCAAAAGAAATTATTGTAGGTATTTCTAGTGTTACAGAAGAAAATACTTTACCATGCAACTGGGGTCTTTCATATGGATTCTATCTTCTAGTTGTCTCTACTTTTTTAGCTATAGCTCTTTTCTTAAATAAAGCGGTAAGATTTATTAGAAAAAAATTTAAACTTACGTATGTAAAATAATAAAAATATATAAATTACTTCTAGTTATTATTTATTAAATAAGGGGAGAAAAAATTTGTTTGATAGGCCAAAAACTATTATTGCTTTAATTCTTCTTTGGGCTCTACTAGGCTCAATTTTTGTAATCTGGGGTGCATTCTCCTTATATATATTAATTGATATGATTCTCAATTGGGAATATGGTGAAATAATTGCAACTGTAATGCCCATGATTAATTTTGGTTATACTATGTCTGCAATTGTTTGGTTTGTATTTTCTGTAGTGTTTATAATCTGTGCTTATGGAACAGTTAAAAAATACAACTGGATTTGGAATGCAAGTATGATTTTTTCGACAGTGTTTCTTGCAATTTTTAGTTTTATGCTGGCATCTTTTATCTTAAATGCATTATTTTATTTAAGTTGGTTTTCTGTTGTCGGTCTTATTTCAACAATACTTGCATTTATTATAGATTTAGGAATAATATTTTTCCTTACAAGACCCAAAACAAAACTATATTTTCATATAAAAAAATATTAAAAAGATTGCACTGACATATTTATTTCTTTAAGCATTCTATTTATTACATACTCTGGTGTTTTATTTAGAAGTTTTTTATATTCAGAGTCGGGTATTTCTTTTGAGTTACTTATTTCTTTAGCGTTTTTTATATGGTTTTTAATTTCTTCAAAATAGATTTTTTGTATTTTTTCTTTGTTTTGTTCAAAGATTTTCTTTATTTCTCTTTTTTTCAAAAAATTTAGTTTGGATTTCTTCCCTTCTATTTGGTTTAAAAGTGGCATTATTACACTATCAATCATTTCTCCTTTAGCTAAGTCAACTAGATCATCTGCAAGTTGATATGCTAGGCCAATTTCTCTGCCATATTCTCCGAAGACTCGTAGTATATCTCCACCCATGTTTGCTTCAAGTACTCCTGACTTACAGGCTGAAGAAAAAAGTGCTGCTGTCTTTAAATCTATTATCCTTCTATATGATTCAAATAATTCGCTTTTTGATTTTTTATCATGTCCGTTGTTTTTGTTGAAGTTTACTTCGTCAAGTTCCCCTGTTACTACCTCATGCCATGAATCTAGATATAATTCTGCGACTTCTTGCCCATGTGACAGAGCTATGTTAAAACCAGTTGTAAGCATTTTATGGCCTACAAGTAGCGCATTTGCTATTCCTTTTTTTATGTGAAATGCTGGTTTTCCTCTGCGTTCTATGTCTTTGTCGATTATATCATCATGCACTAGAGATGCTCCGTGTGCTAGTTCTATAGAGACTGTTCCTTCTAGCATTTTATCATAATGGTGGTGTTCTTCTTTTCCCTGAGTACATGCCTTAAAACATAATTGTACTAGTAATGATCTTAGTCTTTTTCCGCCTTTGAGTATCTCTTTTATGTCTTCATCTGTTATCGTATCATTAATTTTGTTTTCTACATCAATTAGAGATGAATCGAAGAATTCTTCTAGGTCCCTATCTTTGTTTTTCATTTATTTTTCATCTCCCCCAATTTTCTCATCGAGGTAAATTTGAAGCTGTATCAAACAATACTATTAATAATATTTGTATAAAGCTATATTATATAATAGTTTTTATTGACATTGCTTATATATATTTGTTCTCGACAATTAACGTTTGTTAATGGTTTGGGAGTATATATTATTTTCTCGTCAAGATTATTTGTGTAGAGTACAAAAATTATTTCGTTTTGAATTACATGCAGGGATGACAAAG
>CAZWYI010000034.1:0-18864 GCA_964638155.1 uncultured Thermoplasmatales archaeon
GAGTTGAAAATATGAAAGAGATAAATAAGCGAAATAATATTCGTACTCCACACTTTGATTTATTTTGGTCCATTGCATACATGCATGGATGGCAAGAAAAAATTTATAACAAAGAATTCCTTTATTACTCAATTGTGTTGGGCGTAGGTGGACGGCTGACGGCGGATATCGCTGAGGAAAGTCCCCTCTCGCTCTGGACCAGGTAGCTGTACAAACAGTAAGGGTGAGAATCCTTATAGAGGAGCAGAAACGACACAGCTTTAGAACAATGCTATGATTCATATGTTGATGAGGTCTTCTAAAGATTTGATGAAACGTGCCAATCTATGCCTGGAGCAAGTCTAAACAGCAGGATCAATTGTCCAGATTGCCTGCAGGTGAGACGCATAGTAGAATGCCGTTTAAAACAGAAAGGGGCTTACGGCCTACACCCAACAACTTACTTTTTTGCACTTCTTTTTATTTTCGGTAAATACCGAAAGTTTCATTAAATAGTGAAATTATTGCATCATTATGAACGTTACATTGGATGTTACCTATAAAGTCGTTCGATACATTCTACTATCAAAAAATAGAGAATTTACTCAATCTGAAATTCATAAAAACACTGGGAGTTCCTTGGGTAGAATAAATGAAGTTGTCCAGTGGCTCTTATCCCGAAAATTTGTTGAAAAAACGAAAGCTAAATATTATGTATTAAATCCTTCAGGCATCCTCTCTTTATTTCCTCTTTACAGAAATATGAAAGATTTATGTATTTACCGCATTCAACTCAGAGGGGAGAAAGATAAAATCATTGAAAATCTACCAAAAAATTCGATTTTGTGTTTGGATAGCGCATTAGATAAATATTCAAAATATTTCCGAGGCAATCGCATTTGTATCTATCATGAGAATCCAGATATTGTTAAAAACAAATTTGAACCCTATAGCGGTGGAATTATCAAATTAGAAATTTATAAACCGGATATGAGATTAGCTGAAGATCAAAAAAATGGAATAACCTCAAAATTACGAACAATAATAGATATGACTTGTGATGGGAAAACATATGTAGCAAAGGATTTATTTGAGGACTTATGGGGGATTAAATTTGGATAAATGGTATCGAAAGGAGATCACAGAAGAATCCTATAAAGAATTGATAAATTTAACTAAATGGTGTAACATTATATTGGGCTATCATCCAGTCATAATTGGAGGATGGGCAGTGTTTCATTATACTCCAACATTAGGATCAAGAGACATTGATATTGTCTTTCCAACACAAAAAACAAGGGAAGACACATTAATGAAATATTATAAAGAAAACGGATACAAAGAAGAAGGGTTATTTGTTAAACATTATTTTAAGGAAGTCGAGACTGAAGAGGGAACTGAACAAATTATTCTTGATGCTTGTACGCATGCTAATGAAAATTTCCTACATGAGAATCCAAAAATTACCATACCCTGGAATTTAACAGAGAAGTACTATGAAGAATGGATTATTGAAGAAGGAGTTATTTCAAGAGTTCCAACAATGGAATTGTTAATTCTTTATAAAATCAAGGCTCTTTGTGATAGGCGATACGATCTTCAGAAACCGTCAACAGAGGGATTAGATCGAGAGTATATTACTAGTAAAATATGGAAAGACGAACATGATATTAAAGAGTTATCTAAATATAAAATTAACTTAGATCTTTTCAATAAACTGCTTAAAAAAACAAAATTTAATGACTATACTCAAAGAGAAATTGAAAGATTAGATATAAAGTTTCATTGACCTCAAGTAGTTTATAAGTATTGCACTTCTGTCTTTAAAATTTTGAAAAATTAAGGAGAAAACACTGGTCTAAAGGGGCTTAAGGCCTACACCCAGCACAAATATTTTATTTTTTATTAGATTTAAAGGCAAGAGATAACTCTCTTGTCCTGTAAATTGTTATTTCTTTTCTTGTTTTAAAATGACGATCATCACTCCAGATGCCATCGGCCTTTGATGCAAGGCATAGAGCAATAAATGGTACATCATCTATATCATCGATAAGTGTCTCTGCCTGTTTAATAAATTCTCTGTATTCTTCCTTAGGTATTATTATGATTTTTTCAAAAATTAGGTTAAGAATAATGTCAAATTCGTTAGATTTTATTTTAGATTTTTTACATATTAATTCTTTATATTTTGTTATTTCGTCAAGAGTGTGATCCGGTGTTATAAACTGGATTGCTGGTGAAAAAATAATCCTTCTTGAAATTCCATTTTTAATAAGAGCAGAAAATATGCTACTGGTATCAATTACTAATCTCATTTAACCAAGCCGTGTTTTTTTGCAATTTCACGTTTGATCTTTCTACCGATTTCTATTGCATCTTTATCTGTTAATTCACTTTTTGAGAGAAGATCATCCATTAGTTCAAGCTTTCGAGCTTGTTCCCACATAGCCTGTCTTGCTATCTCAGTCCATTTTATTTCTTTATGTTTCTTTATTATCTTGTGTAATTCTTCAGGTATTGCAAGTGTCATATTTGTCATAAATATCACTATAAGTAATATATGTTATATTACGTATATAAGGTTTTTTACTTATTTTGTCATATTGTAAAATAAATTTAATAATTTTACAGCAAATCGTAAAATACACTTAATAATAATCCAAATTTATATATGCACTTCTGTCTTCAAAATATTGAAAAAATAAGTAGAAAACACTGGTCTAAAGGTGCTTACGATCTACACCCAGCACAATTTATATAAATTTTATAACTTTTATTTTTCAAAAAATGGTAAGGTTTTTTAATACGCTTTCTATACCTTTATTTCCACTGGAATTTTTTTTAGAGGTTGTGGTTTTTAAGATGATTTCCTCTAAAAATTTCTTGTGTACTGGGGAGGAAAACTTGATGGAAAATGGAGGAATTACTAAATCGTATTGTGTTAAAAACCTATTTGATAGGTACATTGATTCAGATAGTATTTTTGTAAATAGGGATCTTCTTAGTTCTAATTATATTCCAAACTATTTGCCTCATCGGGAAAAAGAAATATCTGATATTGTTTTTCCATTGTCTCTTGCATTAAAAGATAGTCTTCCTTCAAATATTGTTATTTATGGAAAACCCGGCTGTGGTAAAACTGCATCTACTAAGATTGTTGGTAAAGAGTTAAGAAATAAGGCTTTTGAAATTAATAAAAAAATAAGTTTTGTTTATGTAAATTGTCATACAGCAAGATCTGTTATAAGTATTTTTAAAGCTATTTCTAATGAAATATTTACCTTTGATAAAATAGGTTTTAATGGACGTTCTCTTGATTATGTTTATTCTAAGTTCTTATCTTTTTTAGATAAAAAACATATGAATCTTGTAGTTTGTTTGGATGAAGTAGATAAATTAGGTGATGAAAAGGTTCTTTATCTTTTGAGTAGGATAAATTGTGATCTTAAGGTTTCTAAAGTATCAATTGTTCTTATATCTAATGATATTGGTTTTATTAAGTCATTAGATGAGCGTATTAAATCTAGTTTAAGTTTGGAAAATATTGTTTTTCCACCTTATAATGCAGGTGAATTACAGGATATCTTATATCAGCGTGCTGAAAATGCTTTGAAAAAAGATTGTATCGATAGTGATGTAATACCTCTTTGTAGTGCACTAGCCGCCCAAGAGCATGGTGATGCTAGGCGTGCTCTTGATTTATTGCGTGTTTCTTCTGATTTGGCTGAGAGGAGTGGTTCTGAGATGGTTACTAAACGATTTGTTAAATTAGCTAAAAATAAAATTGAGTTTGATCAAATTGTTGAAGTGGTAAGAAGTCTTCCAATGCAGTCTAAAATTGTTTTGTATGCAATTATTCTTAGAATTGAAAATAAGGATAGAAGTGGGATTTCTGGCGGTGTTAACACTGGTGAGGTTTATAGTTATTATAAAAAACTTACAAGTAAATCTGGGTTTAATATTTTAAGTCAGAGATCTATTGCTGATATTGTTTCTTCTTTGGATTCTATTGGTGTTATTAACGCTCCTGTTGTATCAAAAGGAAGAGATGGTCGCAGTAGAAGGATAAATATTTCTTTTGATGAAACTGTTATTAAAAATGCTTTAGTTAAAGACGAATCCTTGGAAGAAATATTTAATGTTCGGATAAAAAATCAAGCTAGATTGATATAGGTTTATGAATTTATTATTTAACAGGATAGTACAATATTTCATTGTCCCTATTTCAAGGCCTTTTAAAAGTTCATTTAAAAATTTACGATCATCTGGATGAGAATTATCAGATATGCAAAGCTGCTCTCCTTCTTTTTCAACTTAAAAACCTTTTGCCAATAGAATTTGTTGAATAGGGTCAATGCCAGTAGATGATATTTTTTTAAAAAACTTATTGAGATATTCTTTTTCTTAAATCGTTTTACATTCATATCTTTCTAACCAATCTTTATTCATATGATCATCAACAATCTCTTATTTCTAATTAAATCCAAGATTATTAATTTTTTCAATCTTTTTAAGATTGTGGATTCCTAAAATTATTTCGTTTTCTGAATTTCATTTTTTTTTCCTCCTCCAAACCTCGAGAGATTACGCTCTCCATAGATGCAAATTCCAGAAAAGCATAAGGCGAGTTGCAGTGGAAAATGTATCCTCAAAAATGAAATGCATTACGTGTTTTTAAAGTAGCGATAAAAATATAGATTCATTTTTAGTTATATCTGATGTTTTTTCTACAATGTTTAATTTAGGTTTTGGGTTAGTTGTGACCTGCCAAATCTTGTCTTTATATATACTATCAACATATGAGAAGTATCTTTTATGATAGTAATACTGATTATTTCTTGATATTAATCTTTCATCTACTAAAAAACGTGCTTCTGATTTTCCTACGTTTGAGCCATCATGAACTATTAATCCACCATCTTTTAATTTAAAAAGTATTAGATCAATTAGTGGTGGATCTAACCAGTGAATATTACTTCCTCCTTCTCCATCTGTATCATTCCGATAATGAAAGATAGATATTTCGGCGAAACGTTGAAGTAATCTTTCTGCACATGTTTTATGTAATGTTACCAAGATTTGTTTTTTATCTTCATCTGTTTTTATTCTTCGGTCGCTTGGTATTATCCATTTGGTACAAGGTTTCATATCAACTTCTAATTTGTATTGTATATATTCTGGGTTTTCTGGACACATTACAACATTGCAATTTTGATCACGTGGACCATACTCACATTGAGTACACTGTTGAGAAATTTCAATTTGATTTTTGAAGGTTCTTTTTTCAGGATCTGGTATTTCAACTTCAGTATATTTTTCGTAAAAATGCTCTTTAAAAGATACTTCTTCCCACATACCACGTATATCTACAAAATGAAAATCCTTAATAATATCTGCAAAAAACAATATAGGATTAATTATATCTGAACCGCAGCAGGGGTAAAAAAATATTCCTTTTGGGACTTTTGTATTTAAATATTTTTCTTGCATAAATAACTTATAACTTAATTGATTTTAAAGTTTTCACTTGTTTTTCCAACTTATGATGCAGGTGAATTACGGGATAGCTTATATCAGCGTGCTCTGAAAAAAGATTGTATTGATAGTGATGTTACACCACTTTGTAGTGCTCTTGCCGCTCAATAACACGGCGATGCTAGGCGTGCTCTTGATTTGTTACGTGTTTCTTCTGATTTGGCTGAGAGAAACGGTTCTGAGATGGTTACTAAAAGATTTGTTAAATTAGCTAAAAATAAAATTGATTTTGATCAAGTAGTGGAAACTGTTAGCAGTCTCCCACTACAATCTAAAATTGTTCTTTATGCAATACTTTTGAGATTGGAAAAAAAGGAGAAAAAAGGTTTTTCTGGTGGTGTAAATACTGGTGAAGTATATTGTTATTACAAGCAGCTTTGTAGTAAAGCTGGATTAAATTGTTTGTCTCAGAGATCTATTGCTGAGGTTATTTCAAGTTTGGATTCAATGGGCATCTTAAACGCTCCAGTTATATCAAAAGGTAGAGAGGGACGCAGTAGGCGAATAAATATTTCTTATCAGTGTAATGTTGTAAAAAATGTTTTAGCTGAAGATACTTCATTGGAAGATGTTTTCTGTATTAAGATAAAAAACCAGGCTAAGTTGATATAAATTTATTATTTATAAATTCCAAAATCAAGTCCCATTAGTATTATTGGTATTCCAATAATTGTTATTCCTAGTCCTACAATTCCATAGATTGGACCTCTTATGATAAACATCATGAATAATCCTAATAGTAGAGGTATAATAGATAGTATAAATATAGGGTTAATTTCTTTTTCATTTTTAAGTGACTTATCTCCTTTTTGCATAGTATCAATAATTATGTGTGTTCATATTATTAAAACTTCCATCCTTCCGTTCTAAACATATCAAGAATATCGATTGCTTCAACTGTATATTCTTGGCATACGTATGGAATTCTAACTCTGTTTCCTCTTATTTTTTCTTCAGTTACCACAATTCGTTTTATTTCAATTAAGGTTTTTTGAGGATTGCGTATCATCTCTATTGCAAGTGCTATAACCCATGGGTCTGCTGCAAATTTCTTGTCTTTTTTAATTAAGCTTGGATATTTTTTTAATATTTCTCTTACAATTGCAATCTGTTCAGCTGTTTCTTCTTTAAACATTTCTGTATGTTTTTTTGACCATGTTGCTAGTGTATCATCAAAACGTTTAATTTCTTCTAATACTTCTCTTGGTGCAAATAGTCTTTTCTTTTTTATGAGTCCTTCAATTTTTTTCCATGGTGTCTGATATATATCCATTGGATTATGCTTGTTTAACTCGATTAATGAAGATGTATCTATGATATAATATGTTTCATTCATTGTTTCGCCTTTGCAAGAACCTTATCAAAATTTCTTGATTTAACTGAGAGAAAGTTTAAGGCATCAGTATAGGTGATATAGTTTCTATCGTAGTTGTTGGCAACGATTGAGACAAATTTGTTTCCCATTTCTGAAACGCATCTTTTTTCCTGTGGTATTCCTCCGCTTTTCTTTTTTTGCTTTTTTTTCTCTTTTTTTGATGGTTTGTATAATTCGAGTTTTTCTTCAAATTCTTTTTTTGTGATAAAATCCTGTTTATACATTGTATATAAAAGCATAGCTTTGCTTACTTTGTATTTTCTAGATAGGCGATTTAGTGTTAATCTATTGATCAGTGATTTTTCAGGCTTAAATAAGGTATCTGCATGTGTTTTTGGAAGTAAAAAGGATGATGCAAACTCGTTGCACCAATATTCTATTTTGTTCTTTTTTTCAAAAGATAAAACTGGTAGATCAATAACAGTTTCGCCTAAGAGTATATGAGCAAATTCATGAAGTAAGGTGAATATTCTTGCTTCAATCTTGTCTTTTGAGTTTACAACAATTACATTTGGGTTTTGATCTGTGAGTACAAATCCTCTTGCGTCTTCTATAGGCATAGAAAACTGAAAAACTAAAATATTGATTTTTTCAAAATTATCTCGTAAATGATTAAAAAATGCATAACTACTTTTGAATTTTTTTTGTTTTTCAAAATCTAGATTAAAATATTTACGATAATACGATCCGAGATCAGTAGATTTTTTAGAGGTAGTAACATGCTTAATCCTTGGAGCTGCCGAGTTATTCATATTTATTAATAATTCACCACCGATTTCTTGAAGATTTCTGGCTCTTCTAATTGCATAAATTGTTTTTTTATCAAAAACTCCTTTTTTATCTGGAAGCATCCTGTAATCTTTTGGAAGCGGTGGTTCATCAAGGGGCTTGGAAAGAAGAAATGTTGCTAATGGTCTTTTGTATGCTTTAGAAAGTTCTTTTAATTGTCTTAAAGTTGGTTGTCTTTTCCCTGTTTCTATTGCATTAATTACTTCGTTGCTTGTTTTTAGTCTTTTGCTTACATCTTCTATAGACCAGCCAGAACTTACTCTAAGCCACTTGAAAACATTTGGGTTAACATCAACTTTTAAGGATCTTGGCATTTTTCAATTACCTAAATTTAATCTTTATTCTTTTTATTTGCTAAATCTTCAACAATTTTTATCTCTTCAGGTGTTAAATTATATAGATCATATACTAACAAATCAATCTTTTCCTCCAATTGCTTAACTTCCTCTTGTTTTTCAGGATTTTCTAAATAGTCATCATTCTGAGTAATAGAAAGAATTTGATCGACAAGATCAATAAATGTTTGTTGTTTTTGTAAAGATATTCTTGGTATTGTAATTGAATGTAATGCAGGGATTGTAATTTGCCACCCAAAGAATAATGATTTATAAAAATAATTTACTAACTTAGAATTGATACATGCAAGAATATATTTTAATTTCATATCCTGATCTATTGGCAATAATATATAAGCGGTATTAAGTGCATAAAATTTATTGGAATCATAACCACAACTAATCTTAGTACTTTTTCTAGGCAATAATGCTTTTTCATCAGCTAAAAAAAGTCTCTCCTCCCGAGGTCTATGTAGTTTATTTGTGTATTTTATATATCTATTCTCCCTTTTATTTTCCCAATTGATTTTCCATTTTAATACATCTCTTCCATCCAATACTTTTTTATAACATTCTTCTTTTTTTTCATTTGAAAAAACTTCCTCCTTTGATTGCCCTGAGTAAATAATCCCTTGTTGAATCTCCAATAATTTGGATAATTTTTCTCCTTTAGATAAAACTCTCTTTATTATATCTTTAATTTTTTTTGTCAAATTTACGGGATAAAGATAAAATGGATACGCTGCTAACTCCTTTTGTTTTAATTTTGTTCTAAATTCCATTAAATTACTATAAACATTAAAAAAATCTGTATCTTTTGGAGGTTTATTTTTTATTGATAAAATTGTCGTGTCAACGGAGGCTTCAAATAATCTATAATCGAAAAGCACTGAGAACAATATCTTAGACCTTTCCAATAGATATTTCCTGATATGCCTATATTCAACATTTGAATAAATTCCTTCAGGAATTATAAAGGTTAAAACTGCATCTTTTCTTAATAATTTATATCCCTTTTCTAAAAATAGAGTAAATAGATTAAATCTACCTTTTCCAGTATCCAAAGACTTTGATAACTCTGCTTTATATTCTTTAGATAAAGCCTTAACACTTACATAAGGAGGATTTGCGATAACTATATCAAACCCCGGGTTTTCTCTCTGAAATACCTCAGCAAAATAAAGTTTCCATAAAAAGAATGGTTTTACTTTTGTTCTCTTATATTGATCTAATTTTTCTAATGCTTCTTCATGATTCTGCTCTTTTAGTGTTACTTCAATTAAATCCCATTCAAGTTTATCTATCTTAGATCTTAATTCACGTTTAATTTTCCGATTTTGCTCATTAAAATATCTTTTTTGTAGAGCTTTTAAAGTTTTAATCTTTTTCTCAGATTCAGTTATTCCAAGTGAAATCTGTTCAGTACTTTCAGATGCAGCCTGCTTAGCAACTTTTTCTCTTTTTCGTTTTAATTTTTTAATATCCTTAGCAATACTCCTTTTTTTGCCAATCTCAATCGATTTTACCTGTGATAAATGATCCTTTAAATCTAAAATTTGTTCATCTATTTCTTTCAATTCATCCTGTTTATCCTTTTTTACTGAGCCCAGAAGTTTATCATCAAACAATTTAATACCTTCAAATTCCGCCAACAAACTATTACCACACATTACTTTATGATCAAGATTAGGAAGTGGTTTAATCTTGTTCATATCATTTTCATCAACAATAAGTGAAAGCCAAAAACGTAATTTCGCGATCTCAACACCCGACTGATCAATATCCACACCATACAAACTATTAGCAATTGTTTCTCGTTTAAAATTATAATTTGTCCGTTCTTTTTGTTCCTCTTCAGAAAAATAAATAGTAAGAATCGAACGAGCTTTCACTATTTCATTCATCATCCCTACAGGAAATGCTCCAGACCCCACTGCAGGATCAACAATTTTAATATTTTTCAATAACCGATCAATTTTTCTAAAATTATAAGAAATAGATTCAGGGATTAGAAATTCTTCATCAACAAAACTTTGTCCATTATATGTTTTCTGCTGCTCTAAATCTTTTATCACATGCTCTAATGCTAAATCCCCATATTGGATGAATGTTTCAATATCCTCTCTCTTAATATCTATGTTTGTTTCCAAATAATTAATCAGACTTTGCTGACACATATAATGAACGATTTCACGAGGTGTATAAAATGCACCCTTGTCCTTTCGTTCGTTTAGCTCTAATAAATTCTCAAAGACTTTTCCGAGCATCTCAGGGTCAACAGCAACTTCTTTATCCAATGGTTCATCTTCTTTAACAGTGAAATTAAACCTATCAAAAACCTTGAATATCTTTTCAAAAACATCATTTTCGATGAGGATCTCAGTTCCAATCCAATCATAATCATTAAGCGGTTCAAACAAGCCTCCATTCAAAAATGGAATTTTACATTCAAACTTATGATGATAACCATCATCCCCAGAGCGTTCATGAGCTAAAGCATCATAAAATAATAATTTTAGAATATCATTGAAAAAATTATCATACGAAACCAAAGGATTGATGCCTTTCTCTTTATCTCCAAACAATTTTCTTAAAAAATTATGTGGACCAGTACCCCACTTTTCTCCTTTTTCAACACCAAGCCAACCCTTCTTTTGAAGAAAATACAAAAAAACAATTTGCCCAAGAAGTTTTTTAGCAAAATCAATGGGTTTAATCAGCTTTTCATCAAATTCTTTTTTAATTGACTCATTTTGATCCACAACTTTATCAATTGACTCTTTAAGATCAAACACGAGTTCCTTATATTTTTCAAAGAACTTTTTTGTGACATTATCAATACTAAATGCTTGTTCAAGATCAGATAAAGCAGGATTTGAAACATCATCTTTAACAAGATCCAAAAACTGACTTCTACATGTATGATTTGGTTCATTAACCCCAACAAGATAAGAATATCTCCTAGCAGGAGTCAATCTCTGAGCGACTTTAACCTTCCCACCTTCATCACGAACAAGACTATACTCCATTTTAACAAAAGAAAAACGCCAATCAGGATGTTCATCATCATAGAAAGCAACTAGCGCACCTTCAGCATCAATTTTACCAAGCCAATTAGCAATAAAATTACGCTGCATAGTTCGTGCACGATCAAGCGAGGTAGGTCTTTCTAGTTTTACAGCAAGAACCTCAATTCTCTTTCTATCAGCATCTCTAAAATCACCAAGTTTCTTCAAATCAGCAATATGATCTTTATATTGCTTTCCAATATACGACGTTTTATCTTCTACATTGATATCAATTTCATTAAAAAGTTCTTTAACAAATTGTGAGAACTTTTCTATCTTAAAATCCTGATTAAACGTTTTATTTAACAAATCTTCTGCTTGTTGTTGTCTCATTCTTTTTTCCTCCCAACAAGATACTCTGAAAGGATAACCTCTTTAGGACCAGAAATATTTGCTGCCCCTCTCGTTGAAGGTCCTTCAAACACATTTTTAGGGATACCTCCTTTTATTTTACCAAGTATTTTCAAAGCATCAGTCTCATCTTTCACCGACTTAAACACTCGTTTCACTGTTGCTTTTGCAACACCTCCCCGCTTAATTATATTCATCACTTCATACAAATAATCTTCATCTTCATCAGTTATCTGCGGTGCTTTCAAAACTGCCTTGATATATTTTATCAACTTAGTTTCAGTGCTTCTTCCACCTGGAGATGATATATCCTCTGGTTCCCCAAAAAACACCTTCTTAAATTCATTTTTATTTTCAGAAAGATACTGATAAAAATCTTTTTGTAACTTTTCTCTTTTCAAACTCGGTTTTGCCTCAAGTATTAGAGCTGCTTCATCAAAATTAATCTCATCAATTTTAGAACTTTCATTAAGATAAATCTTCCTCAACTTTCCTTTTCTAAAAAAACTTAAAACAGATGAACCATCTTGGTCATGTTTTTTAGCAGTTCTTGCCTTTTTCGGAAGTCTTTTAATCTTTGTAAAAAGAGAAACATCATTATCTCTAATATCTCGAAGCATCATAATATATTTTAATTCAACGTCCTCTTCTTCATCCTCACCAGTAATCATTGTTTTAGTAGTTAATTTAGTAAAAAGATCGTGAGATTTAATCTCTTCTTCTGTTAGCAATGGTGCATCATTTCCAAGCATTTCAATAAATGCATTAATCTTTGATTCAGCAGCCTCTTCCAGACCAATATTTTCATTAATAGGACCTGCTGGGAAAAAATTGTAGGTATGAATCGTATCAAATGGAGGATTCCTACTCACACGGTTTACACGACCCACTCGCTGCATCATTCTCACCGGATTCCAGGGTATATCATAATTAATAACCACATTAGACCGATGAAGATTCACACCCTCTGAAAGAACATCAGTGGTTATCAATATCCGGATATCATCTTTTTGTTTTTCTTTATCTAGATTAGCATCATAATTCTCAATAATCTTTGTACGAGCTTGATCAAAAGATTTACTTGAAAAAGACATGACACTATCACCATATTTTGGAGTTAACTTTGATTCAAGATAATCAGCAGTTTCTTTAGATTCAGTAAAAATAATTAATTTGTTATTCTTAAGAACCTTCTTAGCTGATAATTCATCAATAAATCTCTCAATTTTTGGATCTCTAGTAATGTCCTTCCACATCTCATGAATTTTCTTAAGCAACTCTAAATCATAATACAAATCGTCAATTAAATCAGGTTCAAATTGATCAGATGGATACTCCTCTGCCTTTTCCTCATCAATAAGTTGTTGAATTGATTCTTCATCATCATTTTCTAAAAGATCCATAATCTTATTCATATGTTTTTTACTCGTAAACACTCTCCCTTCTTCATATATATCAATAAAACGTTGATACGAATAAATGAATCTTCCAATTGATTGTTTAAATGCAAAAAAACTACTTTCAAGTCGTTTCAAAAGTAAAATCTTCATAAAACGACCCATGTTTTTCTGAGAAGCAACTCCTAATTGATCCAATCCTTCCTTTAAATAAAGTAATGGTGTATAACGAGCATATTTAAAATCACTAATAATCATTCTCAGTGTCTTTGTAAAAATCCTATCGAGTTTTTCCTCAAAATGATAAACAATAGGCTCTGGATCCTTCACATCAGGAAATTTAAGGCCCTGCAATTCTAAATCCTTACTATAAAACTGAATGATACTAGATCGAGTACGACGAACCATTAAATATCTTAAAACATTTTTACGAATATCCTCAGCATTCTCTCGAACAATCCTTAGATACTCCTCTTTATCCTCAACCCGATCAACACCCTTTATTTTTTTCTGAAGATTCTTAAAATAACGCTCAAGATTACGAACCTCAGGATTAGGAAGAGTTGATTGATGAGCATTTTGAAAGAGTTTAATCTGACTCAAAATATCCATTGGTGTATTATTCAATGGAGTAGCAGTCACTAAAATAACTCGTTTACCCCGACAAATATTAAAAAGTGTTTCATACATCTGCGTTGTTTCAGTTCGAAACCGATGAGCCTCATCAATAAAAATATTAGAATATTTTTCAACACCACGCCTCAACAATTTATCAATCATACCAATAGATTCAAAATCAGTTTGCCTAACACCAAAATCAGAAAAAATATTTGGCCACGAACCGGGATTATCCTTATCTAATGTTCGAGGAGGAGCAATAACAATAGATCTTCCTTCTAATTCATTAGCAAGCATAGCAGAAATATAGGTCTTACCAAGACCAACAACATCAGAAATAAACACACCACCATACTCCTCTAATTTCATTTTGGCGTCTCTAACTGCATCTTTCTGATAATCCAAATCCATAAAACCTCTGGGCAGATATTCCTGGGAAATCTCACCTGTATCCAAATTAATTTTATCCTTCAGATACTCATAAAGAAATTTAAGATACAGCTCATATGGTGAAATGTCTTCTTTTATCCAAGTTTTTTCACTCATGGTTTCAATATATTTTTCAGAAACATCAATACCATGCTCCCACAATTCATTAAATTTTTGAAGGGAAAATTCATAATCAGATTTGTTTTTCAATTCAACATTAAACTCGATATTGTTTCTTAAACCAGATTTTGTAAAATTACTTGAACCTGTAATTACTCTACCGACATCCATCTGACCTTTTTTAAATGTCATAATATACAATTTTGCATGTATCTTCTCAGATGGATAAACCTTAATTTCCAGTTTACCAGATTTTAACCAATCAACAAAAACTCGGACGCCTTTTTCAATTTCATAACTATCATCAGATGTATCCATTTCATCTATTACTTTTTTAGTTATTTCATCTTTTGCTTCTTTATGAGAAACAAGCAATTTCTTTTGTTCTTTCTTTTTAGACTCTTGAATAAAACTATAGGTCTCTTTATTCGTACTCATTCCAATTAAAACACGGATTTTTTCTGCATCTTCTAAAGATTTATAAATCTCATGAAAACCACTAGCATAAAAATATCCAACCAAGCAATCAAAATAATCGGAATGAGTAATTAACTCAGAAAATCTTTTTCCGAGACTTTGGCCTTTTTCATTAGTAATAAAAGTTAAATCCATAGTCATTTTTTTCTTACCTCCCGCAACTGATCTTCCATCATAAGTTCAAACTGCCTAGAAATGAGCCACCCTCCATCCTTACAGAAATCCCTATATTCATCATACAACCTTTCATTAACCCTCAACGTTACATTCTTTGAAGACATTAAACTCTCCCAAAACACATATTCACAAATGATTATAAATGTATTTTGAATTTTTACAATGACTTTAATAATTGCAATTTTTTCTAAAAATCATCCAAATGCAATTGTAAAACAGCTAAAAAAGTATAAACGGTTTCAACCATAATATCTTCAGCAATAAAATCATCAGTTTTATTATGTCCCTTATCTGATAATTCACCATATAAATTAAACATTTTCTCTGATTTATTATTGATCTCACTCAAAGTTGTTTTTGGAAGTTTATCATCTTTAATTGTATTTTGTATAAAAAATTTTGTTTGACAATACCAAAAACTTTTTTGAATGGTTTTTGGTTGTGCTGATTTAAACCATTTACAATTAGAAAATAATGATTGCTCTGGAATAATAGTATTTAGAAAGTTATCAAAAATTGCTTGTCTTAAATCCATCAATCTTTTGTGTTTATCTTTTGACTCAGCTATAAAATTTTTTAATGATTCATTAAAAGTATCACCCGAGGTCTTAGAAATATTATTCATTATTTCCTTTATCGTTTTTACATTATACCAAAAATTCAAATCAGTTTTGTAACATTTTATTTCATTAAGAAATGGTTTATCATTTGAATTTGAATGTTCTAAAATTTTATATGTTCCTAATGTGTCACTACAGGTTGATGTCGCACCGCTGGCTAATGTTGCTTTTAGATATTTTGATTTATCTTTTTCATTCTCCAAATCAGAAGTAAATAATTTATTTGTTGCCTCACTTTTTTCGAAGTTATTAATTTTATTATCGTAACTTTCCCATAAAGCAGGTTCAATGTCAATAAATCTATTTGAATATTTTATTACCATATCATATTCTTTTTTTATTGCATCTCTAGATTTAGTCAGATCTACTTTCATTTCCTTGCAGTCGTCTATATTATCATCAATCTTTTCAATTGAAGTATCTAGATAATTAAGATTAGATTTAAGGGTCTTTTGATGTTCTTTAATTCTCTTCTTTCTTTTTTCCTTTTCCTCTTGTTTCTTTTCCTCCGACAGATTATCACCTTTTAGTTAATCTTATTAATTCCTTTTTTTACATGGGATACGTTTTTATCCTTTATTTTTTTGGAATATTTCTTTCCAATCATATAATTTCCATCATTAGGATTTAACAAAGAATTTTATCATTTATTATTTTTACTAACATAGAAACGTTTAGAACTATCAAGCTCAACATATTCTTTTAAAACTTCTAAAAGATCTTCTCCCCAAATCTTTTCTAGGACAATCTTGTTCAATGCGGAAGTATCAAGCTGATTAACTTCCTCCCACCTTCCATGTTTTTTAATGATTCCAATAAGCTTTTTTCTATTATCACTATTTTTAGATGGAAATTTGCAACGTTCGTATTCTTTTATTTTAACCTTATTTTCAGTTCCAAATACAACATCTACGTCTTCCTTTTTTGAAAAATCAACTAATGCCTCTTCAATTTTTTCGAGTTCATCATCAACTTCATTGTTGAACTCTTTTTTCTTATCTTTTAGTTCAGCATATCTATTTACAAGTTTTACTCCTGAATCTTTCATGTATTCATTTTCAGGTTTCTCCCGAATTTTATAAAGATGAGCCCACTGGGAACACACTGGTTTAAATTCACACCAATCACAAAGATAAGAAGGATTTGCCTCAAACTTTTCCTCACTTTCAATTCTATCAATAAGACCAATTGTTTCTTTCTTAAGAGCTTCTAGATCTTCATCAGTACGTGTTGAATCAATTTCTTTGTCAAATGCAAGAAAATGCCAAACCAAACGAACATCCTTACAATCAGGATAACGATCCTTTACACCAATAGCATACAGTGCAAGTTGCCTATCATTTTCTATATACTCAGGAAGTGGCAAACGTGAATTAGTCTTATAATCATGGATTTCATAAAAACCATCACCATTTTCAGTTAAACGATCAATATAACCTTGCAACTGGTAATCGCCATCAGAATCAAGGTCAATTAAAATACGTTCCTCAATGGAGATAATTCTACCCTGATCAAAAGGATGATACCGTTTATAATAATCAGAGATAAACTTTTCACCCATCTTCAAATAATTATCAGGACCATACTCCTCTTTTACAATAACAATAGAATTATCCCAGTTTTCATCCCAGATATTATGAAAATAAGTAATAAGCTCATCAAGAGAATTTTCTTTATGAAAAGTAAGATCTTTATATAGTTTTTCAAGTGTTTCATGCACTCGACTTCCAAGAAAAGCTTCAATGCTTTCTTCAGATTCTGTTTCAACTTTATCGATATAATTGAGTTTGAATTTTTGAGGGCATTTTTCAAAACAACTTAAACGGGAATGAGAATAAATTGTCATTAATTTTTGAATAGTTTTAAAGAATATAACTATGACGAAATAATATGTGCATAATTAGTTTTTAAAAATTTACCAAAAGCCCACAAAGCTTCGTCTATTTCTTTTGTTGAAAGTTCTTTTTTATTTAAAGAATCAAAAAATGGAAGATACTCTTCAAAATATATTTTTTCTTTTTTTTTATTTGATGAGGGGATTTCTCTAATATTACCTGTTTTTAGAAAAATAAACGCTCGAAATACATGTTGGTCAAATATTGGATATTTTGACGGATTTATTATATGTAAAAGATATATTTTCCATATAGTTGATATATCTGAAAATTGAGATTTGAATATTTCAAGATTCATTTCTCTTTTTAAATTGTTAATAGTGTCAATTTTATTTTTCAACTTTTTTATTGTTTTTAATTTCTTCTGACTAAATTTCATTCCATTTTTCCATGTAAACAATTTTTCAATATCTCCCTTTGTAAAAGTATTTTTATTAATTCTATTTAAATATATATCCTCAAAAGGATATAAGTATAACTTTTTCCAGAATTTTACAAACTCTTTAAAATATAATTCTTCTTTAAAGTCTAAAATTGGATATTTCATTTAAATCATAATAATAAAAATGTAAGTCATTATAAATTTGTTGAAAGATTTTAAAAAAAAAATGAGAGTTTAATACCGTTACAAACTCTTCATTTTTTCAACTATTTTATTTTTAATATCTGTTTTGGAACCGATATCTGAAAGAGGAATCGAAAACAATTGTCCATTTATTGGAGAATTATTACTAGTTGATGATACATCAACAATTCTTCCATCTAATTTTTTGAATTTATGTTTATTTTCAAACCATAAATCCCATAAATCCCACTGATAATCAGATTTTACAGATACCTCAGCTTTTCCAAAAACAATACTTTGAGGGAAGTCATCAATATCAAATAATACTAGGATCCCCCTAATTGAATCTTTTACATCTTCATCAATATAATTTTTATAAATATAATGCGGGAGCCAGTCATTAGGGTTATCAATTGCACGACTTGTATCACTATATATATTGCTACCAACTGGATCCCAGCCTGCTTTTGCCATCAATTCATTTAAATCAGATAACATCTGTGCCAATTCTTTATAAAAAGTTTTTACAAAAGTAAATGCTTTTTCCAAACTGTTTTCCTTCATATTATCCCTCATAAAATAATATTTGATTAGATTTTAAGTTGAATTCATTTTTCATAAACGAAAAACCATTAAATGTTTTTTCATAAAAATCATAAAAATTAGGAATTTTTTCAGAAAAAAATTTATTTACAAAAGAAAACTTTGTAAATTCAACTAAGTTCTTATGATATAAGTATTTTAAGATATCATTCAATATTTTTTTATCATATATTTCTAATTTATTTTCTTCTTTTAGCATTTTTTCAATAGTTCTTGTTATTTCAAACCATCTTAACTGGAATAATTTATCTTTGCTATTTAATAATCCTTTATTTTTGATACATGATAAAGATTTTTTTAATTCACGATTAGAAGGGTACATTGTAAGATAGATAATTCCTAAAAAATTTGTTTTACTTTTTAATCTTGAAATATCTAATGCTTCAAAATATCTCATCAACTGATCATTTTCTCCTTCTCCGCTTTTACTACTATAATATTTAACTTCAATACATATTATGTGTTCAGTATTATCATTATAACCTGAGTTTCGCACTTAAATAAAGATTAAGTGCCTTCAGCGGTTGTATT
>CAZWYI010000035.1:0-18145 GCA_964638155.1 uncultured Thermoplasmatales archaeon
AGAATTTAATGAGGATACTGTTGAATTGACAATTTCAACAGAAAACAAAACAATGGCAATGTCTAACTCATATGTAATTGAGGATAATCAACTTATCTTATCAAAAGAGTTCCAAGGCCAGAAACGAGAGGGAACACAACCTCCAGAAGGAAAAGAAAAACCTTCAATGACAACTAAATATATTTACAGTTTTAATGAAGATAAAACAATTTTGTATCTAAATGAAAATCCATTTTACAAAATATAATCCTAATTTTTTTACATGTATTTAGGGTTTAAATCTCATTTTTTAACCCCAAAAAAATAACAGTGTAAAATTATCGTTTTTCTCCTGTTGGATCCATATGAGTGCAGGGGAAGGGATTTGAACCAAGTTTCACCGGTGAAAAAAATATCATGAAAAATACTTTTTTTGGGCATATCTATAGTTTTTCAATTTTTTCTATTTTGAAAATCATATCTACTTCTTTTTTTGGTAAATTTTTTATTGTACTTAGTCTAGTATCGTAAAGTAGCATGATTGTATTTTGCGAAAAATTTATTGTACTTTTTTTTATGCTTTTTAAGAAATTATAGAGATCATCTAATTCATCTTTCTTAGATTGTGAAAAGTTAATGAATTGAGAAAGAGAATCAATTATTATAAGGTCGGGATTGCTTTTACTTATACCAAATTGAATTATTTTTTTCATTTCATTCAGATTTTGAGGAGGTTTATGATAAAATGCATGATCTACCCGATCTTCCATCGGAAAAGCATATCCAGATACACAGTCTATAAAAATCATTCTCTTATTGTCAAGAGTGAAAAAATCGAGTGCATTTTTCATATACTCGTAACTTCTTACAAGTGAAATATATAATACATTTAAAAATTCTCCCTTTCTTAGATTTTTTAAAAATTCTAATAAGTCAATAAATTCAGCTGAGTTATGGGTTAAAAGTATCAATCCTTTTATGTTTTGAAGTTCATTTGTAGCGTCTTTTTCAATTTCTTTCCAGTAATTTACATTGCTAGAATTACATTGATTTGTTTTTAAATCCAGATTTTTACCAATCATTTTAATCCCTTATTCGTACAGTATCTCTTATAACTTCATACTTTAAAATTAAGTCTATATTCATCACAGGTAGTTTTTTCATATATCCTGCTTTGTTATTATAAATAAGAATAATTGAGTCATCACCAAGACCTATAATACTTTCTCTTAATTCTTTTAAAAAATGATATAATTCTGATAATTCATCTTCTGTTGGAACTGAAAAATTTATAAACTGAGTTAATGAATCAACTACAAGAATATTAGGCCCTACTTTTTCAATATTAGTGAGAATCATATCTTTTAATTCTTTAAGATTTTGAGGAGGTTTTCTATATACACAAAAACGGGTATCTTCCATATCCATAATAAAATTAGATACACAATCTACAACATGTAATCTTTTATTTCTCAGAGGTTTATCTTCCAAATTTCGTTCAATACGACTATATGAATTTATCAAAGAGATATATAGAATTGTTAGTCTTTTATCAGGTTGTACTTTGTTGAAAAAATCAAGTAGGTCTTTAAATTTTACAGAGTTATGAATAAACAAAACTACACCATGTAGCTTTCCTACTACTTCATCTAAATCTTTTGTAAGTTTTTTCCAATAATTAACCTGTACAATTTTTTGATCTCTACTAATTGGCAAAGATTACACCCTTTTTATTTTAAATGTTTTTTAACAGAGCTGATTAAATCTTCAAAGTCAAATGGTTTTGTAATATAATCAACTACATTTCCAAGCTCTAGAATTCTTTGTTTTTCTTCTTCTGAAAATCTTACAACAGTAAGAAGTATTATTTTTGGCGAACTTGTTTTATTTTTTAGTTTTTCAAGTATTTCTTTTGTAGTAAGGCCAGGCATCATAACATCTAATGTCACTAGTTCAGGGTTAAAAGCATCGATTTTATTTAAAAAATCTTCTCCATTTTCAGCCATCTCTGTTTCATATCCTTCTTTTTTCATCATAAGATTTATCATTTCTCTTAAATCAGTTTCATCATCTACAATCATTATTTTTGTCATTTTTTTATATCTCTCCTCAAACAATTTTTTTTAAATCTTCATTCTTTTTTTGTATTTATCATATTCTTCTTTTACTTCTTGTTCTTTTAATCTGAAAACATCTACCTCTCTAAATTTATCTTCAATGTCTTTAACACTCTCAATCGGCAGTGTAAATTTAAAAGTACTGCCTTCTCCTTCTTTGCTTTCCACCCATATTTTTCCACCATGTGAAAGCACAATCCCTCTGCTTATAGCAAGGCCAAGTCCTGCTCCTCCAAATTTTCTATCCATCCCTGAATCCACTTGATAAAAAGTATCAAATACTTTACTAATTTTATCTTTAGGTATTCCTCTGCCTTGATCTTCTACTTCAAATAATATATTTTCGTTTTCTTTACTTGCTTTTATTGTGATACTGGTGTTTGGTTCTGAGAATTTTATTGCGTTATTTATAAAATTAATAATCACTTGTTTTACTCTATCCTGATCAATAAATAATTCAGGAAGGTCTTTATCTATTTGTGTTTTTATTTTTATTTGTTTTGTTTCAGCAGATGAATTCATTGTCTCAGCTATTTCTTCAAGCATTTTTGATATATCTGTGTTTTCTGGTATGAATTTCATGGTACCAGATTCGAGCCTTGAAATATCAAGTATATCTTGGATTAGATGATCAAGTCTTTCAACATTTCTTAAAACTACATTTAAGGCTTTATTCTGTTCATCAGAAGTATTTCCTAGTGTCTGTTTTATAATCATCTGTATGTAGCCCTTTATCGATGCCATAGGTGTTCTGAGTTCATGTGAGGTTACATTCAGAAAGGTTGATTTAAGCTCGTCAAGTTTTTTAAGTTTTATATTTTGCGCTTCTATCCTTTCTTGATTTTCTAAGAGTTTTTCCTCTGCTTCTTTTTGTTTTGTGATATCAACAAAAGAAGCCATCATGTATTTCATTTCACCATTTTCGTCTTTTACAAGATTTGCAGATAATTGAACCGGAAAAGTTGTTCCATCAGATCGTTCTGCAGTAAGTTCTCCCACCCATCCTCCTTTGTTGACCATTGAATCCATGACTTTCATATATTGTCCTTTCATCTGCCAGAATTTAACTATTGGTTTGCCAACAACTTCTCTATCATTATAGTACCCCCACATCTTAAGAAAAGAAGGATTTACATATGATATGTTTCCAACAGAGTTTGCGATAACAATAGCATTTATAGATGATCTCATTGCATAATCTTTTAACTTCATTTCTTCTTGTGTCTTTTTTTGTTCTGTAATATCTTCTTTTGATGCAACAAAATTAGTGATTTTTCCTTCAGGGTTTTTAATAGGAGTGATTATTACATTTTCCCAGTAAAGTTCTCCATTCTTTTTTTTGTTTAAAAGTTCCCCCTTCCAAGTTTCCCCAGATGAAATAAATTCCCAGAGTTTTTCATATGTCTTCTTATTTGTTTTACCAGAGTTTAAAATACTAGTGTTTTTACCGATTAACTCCCCTTTACTATAACCACTTACTTCTTCAAATTTTGGATTAACATATTCTATATCTCCTTTTTCATCTGTAATTATAACTGATGTTTGACTTTGTTCTATCACTCTTGAAAATTTAATCAAATCTGCTTCTCTTTTTAATCTATCAGTAACATCCCTAAAAATACCAACATTGAATAAATTTCCTTTTATAGTTACGTTTGTAGCACTAACATCTGCATATATGACTGATCCATTTTTTTTTAGAAGAGGAGCATTTTCCGAAATAAACTTGTTTTTTTTTGATTGATTTATAAATCCTTTTTTTGCATCATTTAAAAAATAATCTGGATGGATGTCTTGTAGTTTCATTTTTAATAGTTCTTTTTCTTTATATCCAAGCAGTTTACAAATTGCAGGATTAACATATTTGAATTGATGCGTTTTAATATCAGCTATTATAATCCCATCATTTATTGACTCAAATAAAGCACGATAGCGTTCTTCAGATTCTTTTAGAGCTTCTTCAGACTTTTTCTTATTTGTAATATCTCTTGCTATTCCTTGAACTGCATATGGTTTTCCATCTTTATAAAGTAGAGAAGCCATTGTTTCAAGATAAGCAATTGAACCATCTTTTCTTTTAACTTTATATTCTAGAAACTCGTTCTGTGTCCCTATTTTTTTTATTTTTTGCGTTTCCCTTAATGCTTTTATAAGTTGGCCTTTTTCAAGTATACTTGCAAAATTCATTTTTCTAAGCTCTTTTTTGGTGTAGCCCATTCCTTTTAATGCTGCAGGATTTGCATCAAGGAAGTTTCCTTTAAAATCACATATATAAACCCAGTCTAATGATTCTTGGAAAAGAGAACGGTATCTTTCTTCTATTTCCTTAAGTCTTTTATCTGATTCTTTTTTTTTGGTAATATCACGGAATATAACCATGTATCCTTTTGTTTTTTGATTGCTTTTTATCTCCGTAATATGTATTTTGCATAATTGAGTATTTCCATTTTTATGCATAACTTCTATTTCAAAACGATCTGTCTTTCTACCTGTGTTTGACCCATTAAAAAGTTTTAACAGTTTTTTAATATCTTTTTTTTTTAAAATTTTTAACTTCTTAAAATTTTTGCCGATTATCTCGCTTTTTGAATAACCTGTTATTTTTTCAGAAGTTTTATTAAAAAAGCTGATTACACCTGATTTTTTAACTATAATAATACTATCCGGAGAATTTTCTACAAGATGTTTATAAGTTAACTCTGTAAAAGAAATAGTATCATTTTGTTCTCCTGAAAGCTGATTATTTTTTTCATTATCAAAAAAAATATTATCTCTCTCAGAGAGTGATTCATCTTTTTTTTCAAAAAATTCCATTTGCTCAGCACTAGTTTGAGAGGATAATTTATTCATTTCTTCTTGTTTAAGAATCTTTACAATTTCAGGTTCTTTTCTCACTTACTAAACACCTTTATGCATCCCAATCTACTTAAATCAACTCTAAATTAGTTGTTCCTATAGTAATTTTTAACAATTGATATTAGTTCTTGTGGTTCAAAAGGCTTTGTAATATAATCCTTTATATATTTCCTAAGATCTTTCATATCTGGATCAGGCATATCTTTTGCAGTAAGCATAGAAATTGTTATACCCTTTTGAAGGTTTTCTTTTACTATTTCGCGGATTGTATCCCATCCATTCATTATAGGCATCATTATATCCATTAGAACAACACCTTTAAAGCCGTTTTTTAACTCATCAATACAGTCTTTTCCATTTGCAACAGTATAGACTTCAAAACCATAATCTTCAAAAAGTTCTCTAAGTGTAATTAGTATATAGGGATCATCATCTACAACCATTATTTTTTTCTCCATACATACCAAGCCTATTGCATAGCAATTATTTATTTAGAGATTTGTTTATTCTCTTTATAAGATCATCTAATTCAAATGGTTTTTCAATATAGTCTTCTGCTAAGAATTTTCCAGCATTTTTTGCTACATTATCTGTTCTTGCAGTTAGAAAAATCACAGGTATATTTTTCCATGAGTTATTTTCCTTTAGTTTATCAAACATTTCCCATCCATTTATTTCAGGCATCATAATGTCAAGAATAATAAGATCTGGTATTTCATTGTTTTTTAACTTATTCATACATGCTTCAGCACTTTCTACAACTGTTACATTAAACTCATTATCAGTATTCTCCAGTCCATGCTTGATTGAAAAACGTAAATCTGGATTATCGTCAACAACCATAATCTTTTTTTTCATCCTATTATCTCCTTTAGTTAATATTCTAAAGCCTTAATTATTTTTTCCTCTATTTTCTTTTTTATTTTTTAAACTAACATAAAGTGTTGTTCCTTTATTCTCGCCCTGACTTTCAGCCCATATCTTTCCATCATGATGTTCAACTATTCTTTTACATATTGTAAGACCAAGACCCGTTGATTCCAAATCATGTCGAGATTCGTCTATTTTATAAAACTCATCAAAAATATGATTTATTTGTTCTTTGGTCATACCGATACCATTATCTTTTATTGATATTGTTATTTCTTCATCAGTTTTTTTTGCATCAATTGTTATTTTTCCTTTTTTATCAGGAAGATATTTTACTGCATTTGAAATTAGATTATCAAATAATTCTTTCATTCTAAGATTATCAACATCGACATATAAAGTATCATCAATGTTACATTCAACATTAATATCATTATCATCAATTAGGTATTTTTTCTTATCAATTATTTTATTAATTTCTTCTAAAAGATTAGTTTTTTCAATTTCTAGTTTTAGAGCAGGAGAATTAAGCCTTGCCAGCTGAAGGGTTTTTATTACAAGATTTTTCATATATTCAGCATTTTTAATTGATACATCAAGCATCTCTTCAAGTTTTTCATCATTTATTTTTTTCTTTATGATTGGTAGAAGCGTTGTAATAGGAGTAAGTGGTGTTTTAAGATCATGGCCGAGTTGATGAATAAACTCTTCTTTTTGTTTTAGAAGTTTCTTTACTTCCTTTGTTCTCTCATCAACTTTTTTCTCTAGATTTTTATTCAAATTATTAATTTCTTTTTTTGCATTTTCAAGTTCTTTTATTGTTTCTTGAAAATCTTCCATGATATTAAGCGTTGCAAGTTCACTTTTTTTAAGTTCTTTTATTTTTTGTTCAAGAAGTTGATTAGATTTTTTCTGATTTGTAATATCTCTTGCTATGACTTGTATACTTTTTTCTTGAGTATCGCTAGTCATTGGTATGTAGATATTTTGAAAATATCTACCTTTTCTTTCATCTTCAGTTGTTATTATTTTATTTTTTTCAAAACTTTCAAAAGTAGCTTTTTTCCTTTCATCTAATATCTTTTTTGGCAGTAAATTGTTTAGGTTTTTACCAATTAAATCGTCTGGTTCTTTTCTAAAGTTCTTAGCCATTGCTTTGTTTACTGTTAGAATCGTACCGTCTAACTTAGTTTCTATTATTAAATCTGGTGAGTTATTTACGAGTTTTTTGTATTTTTGTTCAGTTTCATAAAGTATTTTCTGTGTTTTTTCTAATTTTTCTTCAAGTGAAAAATAAGATGAAAAACCTTTTTTATTTTCTTTTTTGGTCTTTGGTTTTATAAATATTAATGTAATAAATACATAGCCTAGTAATTGAGAATACGCACCAAGATAGTTATATCCTAGAACCATTCCAAATCCACCAATTGTAAAACTAGTCATTGATAAGAAAAAATAAAGATTATCAATTTCTCTATTTTTTATAAAAAGAGCAAGTGATATAAGAATTATTTCTAAAGCAAGGATTCGTCTAATTATTGAATAAAAAATTTCAGCTTTAAATGGTAAAAAGACAGGTAAAAAGGTTACAATAGTAAGCAATAAAAATATATAAAAAAATTTGTTGAAATTCTTAATTTTTGATATCTGTTCAAAAAGTAATATGTTTATTGCAAACAAAAATGGTACTGATAGCCAGTAATATATATTTTGCAAAATTAAATTTTGCATTTCAAGTATATTAATTCCTAAAGAAAGCGGTATATAAGATATAGAAGAAAGATAAAAAGCTATTGCAAAAAGTAGTTTTCTTTTATCTTTTTCTTTTAAAAAGATATATGTTAAAAACGTTGAAATAGATAATGAATAAATGAATAAAAAAATCCAAACATGTGAAACAAAATCAGCCAAGTGTTTTATCCTCCACACATTTGTTTTCTAATTCTTTGATTTGTTTTTTAAGTTCAACCATTTTTAATTCTCGGCCAACTGTAAGTTTTTTATATCTCTCAAGTTCATCTACTTTATCACGTAGTGCTTTTTCTGCGTTTAAAAGCTCAGTTAAATCCTTTTGAGTTAAGACCGAATATAAAAGTTTACCCTCAGAATCTTTTACGTCATCAACGCTGAGTAAAACTGTGCGTTTGCCTTTTTTTGATTTGATCTCTATTTCTTCATTTCTAAGATATCCTTCTTTTTGCCATTTTCTAACTAGTTCTTTTGCTCTGCCTGTATCTGTGTATATTGTTGGTATTATTTGTTTGTCAATAGCATCTTGCTTTTTATCTAAACCAAGTATTTCAATTGCAGATATATTTATATCAATGATTTTACCATCTGGGGAAACCATATAACAATAATCTGGGGAGTTTTCGAAGAACTGTCTGAATTTTTTTTCATTTTCTTTTAATTTTTTCTCTGTTTTTTTAACTTGTGATATATCTCTATAATCCTCAATAACACCAGTTATATTCCCTTGTTCATCTTTCAAAGGAGTAACTTTTAAGAGAACAGGTATTTTTTTACCATTTTTACATTGCATTATTTGGTCTCTTTGAAATGTTTTTTTTTCGTTTAATGCTTTTACAAGTGAACATTCATCTGTTCCACAATATTTTGATTTTAAAATGTCTTTGCAAGTAACACCAATCTGATCCTCCGAGGGAGTATTAGTCATTTCACATAATGTGTCATTTATTTTTTTGATTTTAAAATCTTTATCAATAATTCTGATTCCATCAGCAGCAGCGTTAAGTATATTTTCTGATTGTTTTTTTGAATGAGCTAAATTCCATTCAATTTCTTTAAGTTTAGAGATATCAACAAAGCTTTCTAAAAGAAGTTTTTTTCCACTGAGAATTATAGGAGTTATTGTTTTTAGAATATTTTTTTGGATTCCATCCTTATTAATTAATTTTTTTTCTGATTTATCAACAGTTTTTCCAAGATCTGTAATTGGACATTTACCTTTTTCAGCAGGACATATAAAATCATGGCAAATATTTCCTTTAATTTTATCTTTAGATAACCCAATCATTTTAACAGCATAATTATTCACCTCAACAATTTCATGGTTCTCAGGGTCAATTATAACAACACCGGCCTGAATTGTTTCAAGGATTGTATTTAACCTAATCTCATTTTCTTCAAGTTTTTTTCTCAGATCAGTTATTTCTCTAAAAATAATTAAATCTGCAGTCTGATTTAAATAATCAATTTTTGAAGCATTTATTTCAAACCTTATAAACTGTCCATTACTTGACTTAAGTTCTATCTCATAAGGTTTAAGTTCCATCCCGGCCATTCTTTTTAGAAGATTTTTAACTAGAATTGCCTTTGTTTTCTTTGTAGCAAGATCTACTTTAAAAACATTTTTTCCAATGAAATCATCGTAATCATAACCTAGAGTTTTAGTAATTTTGTTATTCATCTCCAAGATTTTTCCCTTGGAATCAACAATTATCAATGGGTCTGCTATACAATCGATAAGTTTCTTAAAATTATAGGAGATGTCTTTAGACTCAGGACCTAATGATTTGTTCTCATTTTGATTTAATTCTTGGTGATTTTTGTTAAAATTTTCAAAAACATCTTCATGAATTTTTTCATTATCTGGCTCATCAAAGACTAATGATGCGTCATTGTTAAGCAAACCTTTTTCTTCTTCAATTCTTAATTTTTTTATTATATTAGGTTCATTTTTCATTAAAATCTTCCCCTTCAATATCCTGATGTTTTTTAATTGTAAAATTAAAGATAGACCCTTTGCCTAAACCCGGGCTTTCTGCCCATATCTTTCCACCATGATGCTCAACAATTTTTTTGCATATAGTTAAGCCTAAACCAGTACTATAATAATCAGATCTTGATTCATCAACTTTATAAAACTCTGAAAAAATATTATCTATTTGTTCTTTGGTCATGCCAATACCATTATCCTTTATTGAAATTTTGACAAAATTTTCACTTTCTTCTGCTTTAATTCGAATAATGCTTTTCTCAGGCGAGTATTTAATTGAATTACTAATTAAGTTATCAAAAAGTTCATGGATTTTTAATTTATCTGCTTGTATTTTTAAATTTTGAGAAAGATCTACATCTAGAGATATATTATTATCAACTATATTTTGATTTTTGATCATGTTATTAATTTCGTCATAAAGATTTATCTCTTCATAATTTAGATTTATATTTGGAGAATTTAAACGAGCCAGATGAAGAGTATTTTTAACAAGATTTTTGATATAGTTTGTGTTTCTTATAGAAACATCTACAAGTTCAGATATTTCTTCATTATTTGTCTTATCCTTTATTATTGGTAGAAGAGTTGTCAGAGGCGTAAGAGGATTTTTTAGATCATGGCTGAGTTGGTCGATAAACTCATCTTTTTGTTTAAGAAGTTTTTCAACAGTTTCAGTTCTTTCTTTAACTTTATTTTCAAGTTCAATATTTAACTTTTTAATTTTGTCATAAGCTTTTTTTAATTCATTCTCTGCCTTTTTTTGTTCAGTTAAATCTCTTACGATTGCTTGGACCCCTACTCGCTTTCCATGTGATTTCATCACACTTAATTTTGCTTGCCCAAGTCTTTTTTCTCCTTTTTTATTTTTCCATCTAAAATTAATACTTTTACTTGTTCCACCTGATATAAAAGCTTTAATTAAATGACTATAAGTTTTAATGTCTTGCTCAAATAGTGTTGGAATTTCTTTATAATGTTTACCAACTATTTCATCATTTGAAAAACCACTAAGTTTTGTAAAAGCAGAATTTGCAGAAGTAATAACTCCCTTTAAATCAATTGTCAATATTCCATCAGGGGCCATATCAACAATATTTCTGTATTTCTCCTCAGATTCTTTGATCTTTTCTTTAGCATTTTTTTCATTTGTAATATCGATTACAGATGCTAGTGCAACTATTTGTCCTTTATAATCTATATAAGTTGTATACAGTCTAACCCACATCATTTCTTTTTTTGGAGGGAATAATCTTACTTCAACAGATGGCTCTATTTTCTTGCCTTTTAGTCGTTTTTTAGTTCTGTTTTTTATCAGTTTTGAATCATCAGGATGCAAATATTTGAAAAAATCAACCTCATTCATTTCATCCTTTGAAAAACCAAGAACACGTCTTACAAGTGGATTAGCATACAAAATTTTGTTATTTACAGGATCATGAATATAAACACCTATTGTTGACTGTTCAACGAGCGTTCTAAATAGTTTTTCACTTTCACTTAACTCTTCATCTGATTTTTTACGTTCTGTTATGTCCCTTCCACTTACTATCACTCTTTCTTCTCCATCTATGCTTACTTTTTGAAGAACATTTTCATACCAGATTAGTTCGCCTTTTTTACTTTTTGCAAGCCATTCGAATTTTTGAGGACCTTCAGAGGCTGCTTTTTTAATCCATTCAGTTGCTTCTTTTTGAGTGTAAGGCGGCTTGTTTACACTTATGTCACCCACGTTTAGATTTTTTATTTCTTCTTTTGTATAACCAAATTTATCTAAAACACATTTATTTACATCAATTATCTCGCCGGTTTTATAGTCATGAATAAATATTGAGTCAGTTGATGAGTTAAAGATTGTTTCATAGTTTTCTTGTGACTGCTTAATTTCTTCTTCAGCTTTTTTTTCTTCAGTTATATCGGTCATGACTCCAAGCGAGCCTATAAACTTGCCATGCGGATCATATAAAGGCGTTGTCGAAATTAATATATCTATTAAACCTTTATTTTTATTTAAAGCCTTGATTTCTAAATTTTTTAGAGATTCTCTCATTGATTTGAAATAAAAATTCTTCATATTATTAGGAACTGTTGGATTAAAATTACCAATTACTTCCTCTGACTTCCATCCAAATATTTCTTCACAGGCCACATTCCAACTTTGTACACAACCCTTTTTATCAACAAGGATTATACCTGATGGAGATAATTTAAAAATATTTTCAAATTTTTTTTCAGACAATGTAAGTTTTTCTTTTGCTTTTTCTTCATCAGACATATCCTTACTAACAACTAAAATATTTTTTAGCTTTGAATTCTCAAAAATAGGATAAGTTGAAAACTTCATAATATATTTTTTACCATATTTATTTTTTAAATTACAAATAAAATCAGTTGTACTTTTTCCTCTTATAGCATCTGTATAGATTTTCATGAATTTAGGAAGATTTTTTATAGAAAAAACACCAGGTAATTTCCAGAAAACTTTGTCAATTACTTCGTTTTTTTCAAATCCTGAAATATCAAGACCTGATTTATTTATATCGCTAATTCTTCCTTTTTTATCAAGATATAAAAACATATCATTTGCAGCATTGAAAAGAATATCTTTTTCATTTAGTTTTGAAATAGAAGAGAGATCTCTTGGATTCTTTATTATTTCAAATTTACCAAGTTTTTCCTCTTCTCTTAAAATCTGAACAATTTCAGGAGTAGTTCCCATCCGTTTTCCCATCCAAACGTAAATATAGTATGCATTATTATTATATAATAATAATGATTAGTTTTTTAAACGATTTATATATTTATTACTTGGTAAATAAGATGGGGGAATTATTGTCAAAGTCTTTTATAAATGAGAAAAAAATACTGGATAACATTTTTGATTGGGTTACTATTCTGGATCTAAATTGCAATATAAAATATACAAACAAAATTGGAGAAAAAGTTTTAGACCTACCCAAAAATGAAATTATTAACAAAAATTGTTGCAAACTTATTCATGAATCAGATTCACATTTAGAAAATTGCCCATTTAAAAAAATGTTAATTTCAAAAAGAAGAGAAACTTCAGAGGTTTTTATTAAACACAATAAACGTTGGTATTTAATAAGCGTAAATCCTGCATTTGATAAGTATAAAAATATAATTGCTGCAGTACACATAGTTCGCGATATAACTAAACAAAAAAAAGCAGAAGAAGAAGAAGAAGTTAAAAAAAGAGAAAAACTTTTTTCAACAATTGTTGAAACGATCCCAAGTATGCTATTACTAACTGACAAAAAAGGAAAAGTAAATTACATTAGTCCAAATTCAGAAAAATATACAGGATACAAACCAGAAGAATTTATCGAAACAGTAAAATGGTGGGTACATCCTGACGATAGAAAAAAAGCGAAAAATCTATATGTAGAAATTTTTAAGAAAGAGACATCTGGTAAGAATTTTGAATATAAAGCAATTAAAAAAAATGGTGATATATGGTATGCCTCAAGCTCCTGGGAACCTATAAGAGATAGATCTGGAAAATTTTTAGGAATAGTACTGCAAACAATAGATATCACAGAAAAGAAAAAAGCACTAGAAAGAGTTCAACGACTATACGAGATGTCAACAGACTTAGTCTGTGAAGCAGATATAAACACAGCAACATTTACAAAAATAAATCCTGCTTTTAAAAAAGTACTTGGTTATTCAGAAAAGGAAATTTTAGGCAGATCCTTTTTAGATTTCATTCATCCAAATGATAAGCAAAGAACAAAAATAATTATTGAAAGCAACTTACAAAAAGGAAACAACGTCTTATCATTTATAAATAGATACAGATGTAAGGATGGTTCTTATCGATGGCTTGAATGGAATTTACATCCAGTTGCAGAAGAAGAATTTACATATGCCATTGCAAGGGATATAACAGAACGTAAAAAACAAGAACAAATCCTTAAAAAACAAATGATGAAATATAACATAAACGAAGGAAACATATATCTAGCATTTGAAAAAACATCAAACCAGACAACAAAGGCATTTGAAGACTTACTAGAAATAGGATACAAAGGAATAATTTTTTCAAGAGACCTAAAAAAAGATATATTAAAAAACATCAAACACGAGTTCGACTGCATATTCTTATCTGAGACAGATATAAAAAATTCAATAAAACCAAAAACAAAAGAAATAATAAAAAAAATAAAAAATCAAAAAGATAAAACTGTAATATTTTTTGACAGATTTGATTATGTACTCTCAAAAAACAATATAAAAAACATAATTGAATTCATAGAAAAAACAAGAGAAATAGCAGTATTAAAAAACTTAATTCTATTAATAGCACTTGATAAAGATACAATTAACAAAAAGCAATTATTAAGAATAGAAAAAGAAACACAAATTTTAGAACAAACTAATAAAAAAAGACTTACAAAAGATCAACAAAAAATAATAGATTTTGTACATAAACAAAATATATTAGGAATATATCCAAAATATAAAGATTTAGAAAAAGAATTGAAAATTAGCAAACCCACTCTTAGATCAAAAATAAAATATTTAGTGGAAAATGATTATATTATAGAACACAAAGAAGGAAGAAGTAAAAATATAGAAGTAACAGATAAAAGCAGAACATTATTTTTATAAACATTTTTTTCACTATTTTTCACTATTATTTTCACAAACAATATATATGTAAAAATAGATATAATAAATGAGGTAAGAGGAGACCTTAAAAAAAAATGGCATGGGTTTGCAAAAAGTGTGGACATGGAAATCTAGATGAATGGAAAAAATGCATGAAATGTGGAAAAGAAAAAGAATAGTGCCATAGTGGAGAATAGTAATTTCTTGTTGGTAACTTTTTAATATTAAAATATTGCATTAAGAAAAATATTAAAGAAAGTTTTTCCTGTTAAAACTTATGTAAAAATGCAGGGGAAAGGATTTGGACCCTGATCCACCGGTGAAAAAAAAATTAGTTTTCTCCTGTTGAGACAAAATTATGATTTTATCATAGTCAACATCATTTTAAACTTTTTTGTTGCTGTTACAGCATGTGGTTTATTTGCAGGCATTATAATAAAATCACCTTGTTTTAATGAATATTTTTTATCAGATATACTAATCTCTGCTTCTCCATCTAAAACATAGACCAATGCATCAAATGGTGCAGTATGTTCACTTAGTTTTTGTTTTTCATCAAATGCAAACAAAGTAACTGAACCTGATTTTTTGTTTATCAACATTCTACTAACAACAGATCCATCTTGATATTTTATCAAATCCTCTAAATTTAGGACTTTTTCTTTCATTTTATCAACTCAAAAAATAAGATTTTAGGTTGCAGAAACTTCTGCAACCAATTTTTTCATATCATCTTCAACATTGGTATTTGGCATAATATTGAATTTCTCTACTAGAACATTTAGAACATTTGGCGAGACAAAAGCAGGTAGAACTGGCCCAAGCATAATGTTTTTTACCCCAAGAGACAATAATGAAAGAAGAATTAATACTGCTTTTTGTTCATACCACGCAATGTTAAAAGAAATTGGTAGTTCATTAACTCCTACTCCAAATACTTCTGCAAGTTTTTGAGCAATGACCACAAGGGAATAAGAATCATTACATTGACCTGCATCAATCACACGAGGAATGCCATCGATATCACCAAGATCAAGCTTGTTATAACGATATTTAGCACAACCCGCAGTAAGAATTACAGTATCCTTTGGAAGTGCTTTTGCAAATTCTGTATAATATTCTCGTTGTTTATGTCTACCGTCACATCCAGCCATTACAATAAATCTTTTAATTTTTCCCGATTTAACCGCTTCAACAATTTTATCAGCAACACCTAAAACTGAGTTATGTGCAAAACCAATAGTGATTTCTCCTTCTTCAAGTTTTTCAGGAGGAGAACTCTTTTTAGCATGCTCAATTATTTCTGAAAAATCTTTAGCTTTTTTATTTTTCCGATTGGGTATATGCTTTAATCCTTCAAAACCTACAACACCGGTAGTATAAACCCTATTTTTGTAAGTATCTTTAGGAGGGACTAAACAATTCGTGGTTAAAAGTATTGGTCCATTGAATTTTTCAAATTCCTTTTTTTGAAGCCACCAGGAGTTACCATAGTTTCCAACAAAATTTTTATATTTTTTAAATTCTGGATAAGCATTTGCTGGGAGCATCTCACCATGTGTATATACATCAACACCTGTCCCTTTAGTTTGCTTGAGTAAATCTTCTAAATCTTTTAAATCATGACCGCTAATCAAAATTCCAGGATTGTTTCTTACACCTATGTTTACGTTTGTAGGTTCAGGATTTCCATATAGAGATGTATTTGCTTTATCAAGCAGGGCCATTGTTTTAACACCCATCTCACCGCATTTCATGTTAAACGCAACCAGTTCATCAACAGATAAATCCTCTGTTGTTGCAACTAATGCTTCCTGAATAAAATTAGAAATATCTTTATCTTTATATCCAAGAACATATGCATGATGATAATAAGCCGCTATTCCTTTAACACCTAAAATCAACATTTCTCGTAAAGATCTAATATCTTCATCCTTTGTAGTAAGCACTCCCACATTTTGAGATTTTTTTATAATATTCTCATCATTTTTAGGCGTCCATGTAACAGAATCATGAGTGCTTTCAACTGAATATTTTTTTCTTAGTTTATCTCTAAGTTTTATAGTCTGATGAATTTTATTTATAAAATATTCTCGATCAAAATTAGCATTTGTTATAGTTGAAAACAAACCCTCTGTGATCACTTCATCGACTTCTTGGTTGTATTCACTTTTTTCTCTTGCTTTGGTATTACATATAGATAATCCTTTTAACAAATAACGTAACATATCTTGTAGATCTGCAACATTTTCTTTTTTTCCACATACACCTACAACGGTGCAGCCTTTTCCTTTCGCTGTTTCTTCACATTGATAACAAAACATATTTTTCTCAACTCCTTTTTATATCCATTCGTCTTTCAAAATTTTTCCTTTCATACTTATAACAATATTTTTCGCAGGTATCTTTCTCTTAGATTTTTTAAGAGCCTGTTTTACTAAAAAAACTAAACCATTACAACAAGGAACCTCCATAGTTATAACAGTTAACATCTTTATTTCTGCATCATCTATCATCATAGAGATTTTATCAATATAGATGTCTTTATTTGTATCAAGTTTGGGACACGCAATAGCAAGTGCTTTTTCTTTAAGAAATTCTTTATGAAAATCTGCAAAAGCATATGCTGCACAATCAGCAGCAAGTACTACATCCTTTTTTTGAAAAAATGATGCATTTGGGTTTACAAGATGAAGTTGTACTGGCCATTGCCGAAGATGAGAAACTCTTTCACCAGATTCAGCCAAATTTTTTTGTTTTTCCTCTGAAAAATCTATTTCTTTAACACCAGGACAAGCACAGATTGTTGGATTGATCTGTGTTTTTTCATCAAAATCTGCATCAATTTTTTGTTCTTTTAAAACATCGAGTGCTTCTTTGAGATATTTTGTCTCTCCGTGCTCTTTTAAATGTTTTAGATGAGCTATTATTGTGTTTTCACCAGCAGGAATTATGTTTTCTTTCATTACTTTTTTTTCATCATATGGTTCTGCTTCTCGTTCTATTGTAGTTATTGCTCCTTGAGGACAGGTTCCTATACATGCTCCAAGGCCATCGCAGAAGATATCACTTATTAGTCTTGCTTTATTGTCTATTATTTGTAGTGCTCCTTCAGGACAGTTTGGTATGCATTGTCCGCAACCGTTACATTTTTTTTCGTCTATTTTTATGATTTTTCTTTTTGTCATAATATCTCATTTGGTATCTTTTTGATACAAAGTATGTTATGTATACTAAGGTATTTATAGTTGATAGTTTCTAAATGTATAGTATGCATCATGACTGTACTATATATAAAACCGTAGACTTCATTTCTAAAAAATGGACGCTACTTATTCTTTTAGAACTTTATAAAGGAAAAGAAATCAAAAGATATTCTGATATCAAAAATAACATGGAGGATATAACCCCTAAAGTGTTATCCGCTCGTTTAAAAGAGTTAGAAAGACAAAAACTTATCAATAAAACTATCGATACCAGTTCTTTTCCTGTAAAAACATATTATCAACTTACAGAACGAGGCATTGATTTTATCAACGTAATCCAAGCTATAAAAAAATGGACTTTAAAATGGAAGTTTTCAAACAAACTATGCGAAGCATCCGACTGTAAAAACTGCCCACTCAAACAGTAGATCTAAATTGATATTTGAAGATAACCAAACTTTAAAGTATCGTTGTTTTTTCCGTCGGACGAGGTGTTTTAACAACAAGAACCCTTAAGATATCATCACTTTCATTATACCAACAATGAACGATGTCTGCTGGACTTTCAATCAACGTATCTTTTGTTACCTCTTCTTTTTCTTCTCCGATTTCAACAACACCTGTTCCCTCCAGCACATAAAAAAACACATCAACCGGTGTTATATGCCGCTTCAATGATTCACCAGGCTTCAACAGAATATGAACTACCTGAGCTTCTTTCTTATCATATATTTTCCTTGCAT
>CAZWYI010000036.1:0-17555 GCA_964638155.1 uncultured Thermoplasmatales archaeon
TAGATAAGGAGAATAAAGAGATTTCTATAATAGGGGTTTTTCAAAGTCCTCTATTCTTTTCTTTAATATCTATCGATCATTATTTCCTGCATTTAGCTGCGGTTGAAACAGAGTATAAAATACACCTCTAAGTTTAACTAATTCATTAAAGGTGCCTGATTCTACTAGTCTTCCTTTATCAAGCACAATAATTTTATCTGCTAAAGCAATCGTACTCAACCTATGACCAATTACAAAAGTAGTTTTGTCTTTACGTTCTCGTTTTAAAACATCCAATATCATTTTCTCAGTAACACTATCTAAATTACTAGTTGCTTCATCAAAAATAAGAATAGGTTTATCTCGGATTAAAGCTCTTAAAACAGAAATCCTCTGAACTTGGCCTGCTGAAAAATTATTCCCTCCTGAGAAAACTGGCGAATAAAATCTTTGTGGGAGATCATAAATAAAGTTAAATGCTTTCATATCTTTTGCATTTTTTTGTATTTTCTCAAGAGAAACATCTTCACCCATAGTAATATTACGATATAGACTATCCCCAAAAAGATGAGATCTTTGACGCACCATACTTATATTATCTCTCAAAGAATCAATAGAAATTTCATGAACAGGTTTACTATCGATTAATATCTTACCATAAGTCGGCTTATAAAAACCACAGATCAAATTAACCAATGTAGTTTTTCCAACACCCGTCTCCCCAACAATAGCGCACATTTGGCCAGGTTTCACACTAAAACTTATATCCTTTAAAACTGGAAACTTTTTTCTATATCCAAAAGATACATTATTAAAATCAACTCTACCGTCTACCTCTTTTAAATCATCTTTACCACCATATAAATCCTTTTCAAGAGGCATTTCTTTTATACCATGAACACGGTCAATAGCTGCCATAGCATCAAGTACTAAAAAGATAACTGATGCAAAATTTTCAACGGGGGAAGTAACATAAGCAATTAAACTAAAAAACAGCATCATACTACCTAAAGTTAACACCCCCGAAGAAACCAGAGTTGTTCCATGCCATAAAACAAATACAATAAGCAAGGATAAAATAAAATAATTCAATGCATTAGATATATACATTAAAATGTTGAGTTTAAAATTCGTAGTTATATATTCACTTGATTTATTTTTTATTCGTTTTATAAAATATTTTTCAGCTAAAAAACTCTTAATTTCTTTAATTCCTCTGAAAGTATCGACAAATTTATCCGCTACTTCACCTTGTTTTATCAAAGTCCTACGTTGTAATTTTTTTATTGGTACACTCACTATTAACGTTATAAATAACATAGCAGGTATAAAAATAAGTACTAGCAAAGATAATTCAACACTAAAATATAACATAACTGACAATGCAACAAACATAAAAACTGTATCACAAAAAAGAGAGATCAAGCTTTGCCCTACAGCAATCTGTATTTTATCGATGTCATTAATCCTATTATATAAATTTCCAACAGATCTAGTTTCATGGAATCTTACAGATAAATAAGTAACATGTTCCAAATAACTCATTATATTACCAGTCAAAACTCTTTTTGTGGTAACAGCTTGAAGATAAGAACGTATAGAACTTAAACCTAAATGAACAATATAAAATATTACTAACAAAATTCCGAAAAAAGTAATATTAGCCAGTGAATCTGAGGGTAAAATCTGATCTATTATAATTTTAACAAAATAAGCTGATGCCAAACCTATAAAAGAAATTATCAAAGATAAAATAAAAATAGAAATAATCAATTTTTTATTTTCAGAAAGTAAATTAAAAAATAATTTTCTTGATGGAATAGTTATAATTTTATTTTTAAAATCGGAAGTAGGTTCAAATTCAACAAGATAACCACTCCATTTTTCTTCAAATTCTTCTTTTTCTAAAATTTTTAGACCGCTAGCCGGATCACAAACAATTAAGTGATCATCATGAACCTCATAAACTACAACAAAATGTGCTTGTTCACCTCCAAAATGCGCTATAAAAGGGCATTTTACTTTTTTAAGTACAGTATAAAACTCTGCCTTTGCAGGTCTGCCCTCAATACCTATTTCTTTAGCTGCATCACTTAGATCCCATACTGATTGCCCCATTTGGTAAACCTGAACAAGTTCTTTTGCTTGTTCTAAACTCATATAATAACCATAATACTTAGCAATCGAAGAGAATGCAGCTGATCCACAATCATTCTCATCACTCTGCAATACACAGGGATATCTTTTCGATACAGCAGCTTTCAAATAGAGAAAAAATTTTTTGGGTATAATCTTCTCACCAACGTTTTATATCATAATCAATATTTCCTTTAATCAACATCCTAGATATGTTTTCAGTTATAGGTAAACCAGCTAATTCTTCTATCCATCCATACTGCCCGTTAGGGTTCAATTCTAAAAAAACATATTCATCATCAGGTGTAATAATCATGTCTATACAACCATAAGTCAATCCTAACTCGCGTAGATATTTTAGACATAATTCTTCTATTTCGTTTGGTAAATCATGCTTTAAATAAGGGGTACTGTCAAAATCATACTTACGCCAATCATGTTTTGAAATTTTACTTTTTTGAGAATGTATTTCACAAGCCATAACAGCATTTCCAACGCAAGTAATGCGTAATTCAATTTTTTTTGGAACATAACTTTGAAAAATATTGGGAGTGGCATAAAGATCTTCAGAACTTTTTAGTTCCTGTTTGCTAATAACATTAGAATACAAAAGATAAAGCTCTTTTTGATTATTCTTACCTTTTTTTTCCCAAGTAACTTGCGAAAAAGGTTTATAAACAATTTTATTGTTAATATTCTCAAAATAATTATATGCTTCTTTAAGTGAAGTAGTTAAAAATGATTTAGGAATTGAAAAACCAATTTCTTGAGCTAACTTAAGTTGATACGCTTTCTCCTCATAAATTATATTTTGTGGATATGGATTCACCCAAAAACAATCATTTAATGATAGGTATATTCCTCGAATAAAAGTTGACCATTCTGCTTTGTAAAAATCCAATGTACTACCTTGCATTTCTCTTTTTATTTCTTCTGGTAGAGAAGGACGCCAATAAAGAACGCTCCTAATTTCTTTTTTTAAATCTATAAACTCTCCATTTTTCTTATAAACAATATTTTGATTATTTTCATCATAAGAAACGTAAAGGCTACTTTCTTTTTTTGCAAGTTCGCTTAACCGTAAATGAACAACATTTTCTCCTTTATCCTGAATATTTTTTGAAATATCCTCTGCAGAAGTTTTTATTCCTACTTTATTATCGCTAATAATTAATATTTTATTCTTCATTTCATCCCATCTATCAAAAAAGAAAATATATTTACTATTTAAAAATTTAATCTTATTTTCATGTACGATAATAAACTATCTTTTTAAAAAAAAATAAAAAATTATCGTGCAAAAATATAAGATTGCACGACTTCAGTATACTCCAACAAATATTATACACACTAATTTAAATATTTTATAAGACGCTTAAAAAGTTTCTACTTGAACGTCTTTGTAATTTTCTCCTCTGGTTAACTTTAGTGCTTGACCTGTGCGACTTGCTCCGCCATGTACTTTATCTGTTCTTTCTAAATATTTCATACCAAAGATTTTTTTCATATCTTTACACCTCCATATTATTTTTTTACATATACCACACAAAGAAAACGCAGATGCCGCGCATCACACATTCCCTTCAAGCTTAAGATATACTTTGAAATTAATATTATATAAAAATTTCGTGTAATTTTAACATAATGCAAAAAAAAAAAATTAATTTAATAAGTATAAATTGAAATTAATACTTCGATATTAAAAAATCTTTAAGCTCTAGTAATCTTCTTTCTCCCAAGCGCAATAAGATAAGACACTTCTTTACCAGGCTCAAGTTTTCCTTTATATTCATCAGGAATTGGTATTTCAAATGTTTCATAGGTTTCCATATCCATAAGTTGTACATTATCACCCATTATTGCTACAACCTGAGCATTTCTTTTATCAATTATTGGAACTGATACCTTATGAGTCACAGGTTTAACTATACTTCTTTTTTGTCCGTCAAAAATACCTACTGCTTCTATTCTAGCTTTTGCTTCACCATGTTTTCCAGGTTTAGATGTAGAAATACTTTTTATTTTACATGGCTCATCATCAATAATCATATATCTATTAGCTTTTAATGTTCTAATCTCTGCTAGTTCCTTCATCTTTTATTCCTCTGTCACTTTATATACAACATCATTTTCTCTAACCCTGTCTTTTAGTTTTATCCCTACTTCATCGCCATTTTTTACACTTTCTACAGGGTTTCTATCGATTTCCATACTTTTTACAACTTGTTTGAAATCAGTATGTGCTCCAACAATGTGAATAGTATCCCCTATTTTAAGTTCGCCATTTATTATTTTTATAGCACCTACTTTTACATTATTGAAAAAATGTTCTACTTCACCTATTTTTTCTTCAGCCATAGCTACCACATCACAAAAGTTTTTTAGTCTTTATCTACCATTTCATATATACCTTTTTTTCCATGTTTATGACATATGAAGGCTTCCCATTTTGAATCCCAGTCCATAGGATTGCCACATACTGGACAAGCAAGCTGAGTGATTATTTCACGATGTTGTTTGGTTTTTGTTTTAACAACCTCTACCTTCATTTTTTTTGTGGGATCCAGTGAATTCATTACATACACGTTCCCACTGGGTGGTAAAAATGGTGTATTATCTTGTTTCATTTTCTTCTTTTTATAGGCTTTCATTTGTTGTTTGTATTTTTCTTGCATTGTTTGTCTTCTGCCCATTTTATCAACTCTAACAATATTTATTTGTATACATGAATAAGGCTTTTGTTTTTTAAACTCTTTCCCTATTACAAGTTCTGAAAAGATGAAATTAAGCGATTTAGATATAAATAAAGAAACAATAGAAATACTAAATTCACAAGGAATAAAAGACCTTTATCCACCTCAAGAAAAAGCATTACCATTGGTTTTAGATAAAAAAAACGTTGTTTTATCAATTCCTACTGCTAGTGGTAAAAGCCTTGTTGCATATATTTCAATTGTAAATAGGCTTTTAAAAGAACCTGGTAAAGCAATTTATGTTGTACCATTAAAAGCACTTGCACGTGAAAAATATGAAGAACTAAAAGTTTTTGAAAAACTAGGGTTTAAAGTTGGTATTTCTACAGGAGATCTTGATGACTCTGACCCGCGTCTTGGAAGATATGATATAATTGTTTGTACTTCTGAAAAAGCTGATTCACTTTTAAGACATAAGGTTTCCTGGATTAATAATGTAAATGTTTTAGTTGTTGATGAGATACATTTGATAAATGATGCTAGCCGTGGTCCCACACTTGAAGTAATTATTTCAAGGTTTAAAGCATTAAATGAAAAAACACAGATTATTGCTCTATCTGCTACTATCAAAAACGCAACAGAGTTATCTATTTGGCTTGATGCAAAACTTGTTAAATCTGACTGGCGTCCCGTACCTTTGCGTGAAGGAGTTTTTTATCAGGATGTTATTCGTTTTGATGATGGAAAAATAGAGCAGGTTAAAGGAACTGAAAAAAAATCTGTAGAAATCTTAGTTGAAAATTCTGTAAAAAAGAAAGGTCAAGTCCTTGTTTTTGTTAATACTAGAAGATCAACAGTATCTGTTGCAAATAGAGTTTCAAAGGTTGTTGAAAAAAAATTAACTACTAAAGAAAAAGAAAAACTAGAAAAATTACTTAATGACTTGAAAAATAAACTACCTGAACTTACCTCTGTTGATAAAAAACTATTTTTTTGTCTTAAACGTGGTGTAGCATTTCATAATGCAGGTCTATCTAGTATTCATAGAAGATTTATAGAAAATAATTTTAAAAAACGCCTTTTAAAATGTATTGTTGCAACACCTACTCTTGCAGCAGGTGTGAATATTCCAGCACAACGTGTAGTTGTTAGAGATCTATGGCGGTATGACCCTAATTTTGGTATGAATCCTATACCTATTTTAGAATACAAACAGCAGGCTGGAAGGGCTGGAAGGCCTCGTTATGATAAATTTGGTGAAGCAATATGTGTTGCTAAAAATAGAAAACAAAGCATGCAGATTTTTGATAATTATATACTTGGTGACACTGAACCAATATATTCAAAACTTGGAAGCCAAGCAGCTCTTCGTATGCATCTACTGTCCAGTATTGCAACTGGTTTTATTGACTCATTAGATGGTGTTTATAATTTTATTGACAGCACTTTTTACTCTTACCAATCTGAAACATTTACCCTAAGAGAGCAAATTGATGAAGCATTAAGTTTTCTTACTGAAAACAGCTTTGTTGAATTAATTAATGATGATAAATATCTGTCAACTCTTTTTGGAAATAGAACTAGCAGTCTGTATATTGATCCACTTTCTGCCTTACAAATCAAAAAGGCATTGGAAAACTCTTGTGAGAAAGATACATCTGAACTTTCTTTTATTCATGCAGTATGTTCCACACCTGACGTTCGTTCTTTATATCTTCGTAAAAGTGATTCCTGGATAGAAGAGAAAGCTGATATGCATGCTGGAGAATTCTTAATTGAAAAACCTGAGAGTTTTTCTGATGAATATGAATGGTTTTTAAGTGATTTAAAAACAGCTAGTCTTGTAGTTGACTGGGTTGATGAACAAAGTGAGGATATTATTGTTAATAGATATAATGTTGGACCTGGTGATATCCATAACATTGTAGAGATGGTGCAGTGGCTTTTACATGCAACACGCGAGTTTGCCCGAATGTATAATTTTGATTGTGTAAAAGATATTAGTGATCTTTTAATGCGTGTACAGTACGGCTGTAAAAAAGAGCTTCTTGATCTTGTATCATTAAAAGGAATCGGTAGGATTCGTGCAAGAGCATTATTTAGAGAAGGCTTTAAAACTGTAAACGATTTACGTGGTGTGCCACTTAAAAGACTTAGTAAAGTTAAAACAATAGGCGAAGGTATTGCAAAAAATCTTAAAAAACAAATAGGTGAAAGCATTAAGGGTGAAGAAAAAGACTTATCAGAATTTACATAGATTTTGGAAATTGTTATGTATAAAATTGTTGGAGCAAAAGGAAATATTCAAAATATCGATGATTTTTTAGCAAAAATAAATAATTTTTGTAAAGAAAATAATGTAGCAGTACAAGTTTTTGACGCAGAAATGATATATGGGAAAAACCATCTTATTTCTTCATATTTACATGCCAAAAGAGCAATTAAAGAAAAAACAAATTCTACAAATTCTTTGGCGATGGAAATTTTACTTTATGCCTCTTTTGAAAGACAGTTAAAACTTGCTATTCCAAAAATGGGTGTAAAAAAAGGAAAAAAAGATATTGCTTTTCTATTAATCGGTGACAAGATTAAAGAAAATGACATACAAAATTTGCTAGATGAATTATGCCTTGAAAGAGATGATAAAGTTATTGAGGGAAATATTAATACTCTAAAGAAACTTGGCTTCAAACCGAATGAACTTGAAACCATCTCAAAAGATAAATATGTTGATCTTATTCTCGAGAAGGTTGCAATGGTCGATATAATAAAATAAAAATTTGCCCACATGAGGTAGTTTGGATATCCTGAGGGCTTGCGGAGCCTTCTACTCGGGTTCGAATCCCGATGTGGGCGTGCTAATACTTAACACGATTATATATTCTTAGAAACTAGTAAGATACTACATTGATTAAATCATAAAAAAAAGAAGAAATAATTATTATAGTCCAATTAATGTTCGTAGTATTGGAAACATATTTGGATGGTTATCTAATAATCTCGCAAAAATGTTATTAAATAACGGATTGCCCATTTTTGCTTTTCCTTTACGACCGACTAGCATATCAAGAGGATAGTCATCTGAACTGAAAGTATGTTTTTCCCTAGATCCCGCATTGTGATTTTCACAATAAGCATAAACATCGTAAAATGGTCCATCATGATAGGCCCCTTCTTTTACTGTAGCTTCAAAAATTATTGCTTGGCCCTCATATATTCCTGAATGTTCTTCAATTGTTATTTTTTCACCAATTGGTTCTCCATTACTATCAACTTCTTGTAGTTCTACATATGCAGATTCTATATCCTTTGGCAGATACGTCATTCTTAGTGTTGGATGGTAACCCCTTACCCATATCACTGCGGTTATTTCATCATTTGAACTTTTTACAGAACTTGCTGTTTCAATTCCAGAGGCAGTAAATCCTAGTGTTGTTATTAGTATTAACATATTTATTATGCATATACACATTATTTTTTTCATTTTATCACTTTTATTCCATTTTATTTATAATAATAGTCTATTTCTATATTTATAAAGTTTTTGATATAAAATTATTAAAAAATTTAAAAAAAAAGATGGAGATTGTTTTTATTTCACTCACTAGTTACTATAATATTGAAAAAGAACAAACTCCTTCATTGTTTGAATAATCATCTTCTTCTAATTCAAGGGTCATCCTAAACCATGGGGAATATAGCTGAGCGGCGTTTATTTTTACTTCTACATTAATAGTATCTCCTTGGTTTATTTTTTCGTCAAATACTGAAAAGCTAATTTCATCTGAGCCCATTACAGCAAAATTTTGATCAAACAAAACATAATCATCTAATTTTGCTTTGACATTGAAATCCACAACTACAGCCTTATAAAAAAAGCTATAAGGCTCAAGTTTTGTCGAAATTTTAATTATTATAGGCTCATTTTGATTCCATTCAGATAAAGTTGCTGTTTTTTCTTCAACGTAAAAATCAGGGCTTGTAAAAAAGAAAAACCTAGTAACTTTTTTATAACTTATTACTTCTCCAAAATCAACTTCATTCTCACCATCTGTTTTTGTTTCAATTGCCGAAACAGAACTAAGACTAACTAACAAAAAAATGCTTATTATTCCCATACACATTATTTTTCTTATCATTTTATCGCCTTTATTTTATTTTTTTATAATAATAGTCTATTTCTATATTTATAAAGTTTTTGGTATAAAAATAGAGTATTTTGAAAAAAACCAAAAAATATTGTTGAGTAAAAATTCGAAGAACAAAAAAATAATATCAATCCAACAGATACAGAAAAATATACTCCACTAGTAAATCCAATATTCTAATCCCGATGTGGGCATTTAAAAACTTAAAACCAAAAACTATATATGTTAAATTACGATTATCATAATCATGTTTAAACAATTTCTAAACAGAGAAAAAGAACTAGAATGGCTCAAAAAAAACTATCGATCGATTCAAAGCTCTTTTCTAATAATTTATGGGAGAAGAAGAGTTGGTAAAACAGAGTTAATAAAACAATTTATAAAAAATAAACCACATATTTACTTTTTAGCTGGAACAAAAACAGAAAAAGAAAACATACTGGAATTGCAAAAAATTATGGCTGATTTTTTAAAAGATGAAATATTCAAAAAAATAAAATTTGAAAGCTTTGAAGAATTATTCCAAGAATTTTCTAAAAAAACAAAAGAAAAAATAATAATTGCAATTGATGAATTTCCATATCTGATAGAAGGAAATAATGCAATTCCTTCAATTTTTCAAAAAATATGGGATGAGATATTAAAAGAGAAAAAAATTATGTTGATTTTATGTGGATCATCAATCAGTATGATGGAAACACAAGTCCTAGGCTATAAAAGCCCACTATATGGCCGTAGGACAGGTCAGTGGAAACTGGAACCATTTAAATTTAAAAATCTAAAATTATTTTTCAAAGAATCATCCTTCGAAGAACGGTTAAAATATTATTCGATACTTGATGGCATACCACAATATTTGAATAAGATAGATAATAAAAGAAATGCGTATTATAATTTAAAAAATAAGATTTTTCAAAAAGGTGAATACCTTTATGAAGAAGCAGAAAATCTATTAAGACAAGAATTTAGAGAACCCCGAAACTACTTTACCATACTCCAGGCTATATCAGAAGGCTTTAGCAAATATGGTGAAATTTGTAATAGAACAGACCTCAATAAATCTCTAGTATCTCAATATCTTAGTAATTTAATAGAACTGCATATAGTTAAAAAAGAGTATCCTGTTACACAAAAAAAAGAAAGTAGAAACGCACGTTATTATTTATCTGATAACTATTTTGATTTTTGGTTTGAATTCATTTACCCAAATAAAAGTATAATAGAAGAAGACAGACAAGATAGATTAATATCAAGTATAGAAAAAAAACTCAAAAAACATTATTCTTTTGTATTTGAAGAGGTTTGCAAGGAAATTATTTTTGATATATATCCATCGATTGTAAAAGTCGGTAAATGGTGGTATAAAGATAATGAAATTGATATTGTAGCAATTAATGAAGAAACAAAAAAAATAATATTTGGAGAATGTAAATATACAGAAAAAAAAGTTGAAATTGATGTCTTAGAAAAACTAAAAAGAAAAGCAAAAGAAGTGAAATGGGAAAATAAAAAAAGAAATGAAGAATTTATAATTTTTTCAAAAAACGGTTTCACAAAAGAATTGCAAGAACTAACTAAAAAACAAAAAAATATTAAAATATTAAACATCAAACAAATGAACAAACTAATAGATAAATAAATTGAAAAATAGTCCCAAAACATGGTTCGAATCCCGATGTGGGCGTTCAATACTACCACAAAACAAACTTAAATCGAAGCCTATCAAAACGAAAAAATTTAAATACTATTTCGTACATATATGTACATATGGGTACGCAAATTAGTCTTAAACTGTCTGAAAGAATGATTTCTTTTGCTAAAATCTATTCAAAAAAACACGGTTTTGATTCATTACAAGATTTTATTAGAGAACTACTAAGAGAAAGATTATTTGAAAGAGAAACTGAAATTTTTGGAGGGCTTTCAACATATAAGGCAAGTGAAGAAGCTCTTGCTAAAAGTTGGCTTTCAACTGAGGAGGATAAAGCTTGGGCTCATTTACAAAAGGAGAAATAGTTTTATTTCCATTTCCTTACACTGATCTAAATAACAGAAAACTCCGACCATGTTTAGTTTTATCAGATGAAATGGGTGAAGATATTCTTTTATGTCAAATTACTTCCAAAAAAATTCAAAAGGATAAATACACTGTTGAAATAAAAAAAGATGAAACAATAGAAGGATCACTCAAGATAGATAGCTATATCCGTTCTAATATGATTTTTACAGCTTATACATCACAAATTCAAAGAAAGATATGTAAGATTAAAAACAAGCATTATAATAAGGTTACAAGAGTTATAGAAAACATTATAAAAAAATAATAAAAAGATAAGTAATATAAAACTAACACCAAAAAAACTCAAATCTTAATGTAGGAAATTAAAAATCGAAAACTGTTTAGTTAAATTACGATTATTATAATCATGTTTAAACAGACATAGAAAAATATAAACATTTTATTCGAGCATTTAAGTAAAAACATAAATTTAACATTTAAGAATAACTTAAATGTGAAGTCACATACACGTTCGAATCCTGATGTGAATATTGATTATACTAACAAAAAGAATCATTAACATAAATATCAAGAGGGAAAAATATGGTAAAAACCCATTTTAACATAAAACACGAAGAAGTTCTTGATAAAATTCCATTAGATATTCCAATTGTAACTTCAGGCAAGATGAATGGACATCCTGCATATTATATTGGAGGGAAACTTTTTGCATCTTTCTTTGACGAAGGTGTTTGTGTGAAAAATCCATTGTCTTTAAAAAATGAACTTTTAAAAAAAATTGGACTTATTAAACCTACTGTAGTCCACCACCTAAGAAAAGCAGAAGGTAGGATTGTTACAAATATACTAATAGGATACTAATAAAAGATTGATAGTAGTAGAGGAGATAAAGAAAAAATGAAAGAAGGATATCTACAATTAAAAATCCAAGAGTTAAACGATAAATGCAAAGAAATAGATCAAATGATAAAAATGGAGAAATCTAAAATAGAGAGAATAGAGAAAAGAGTAGATGGGCTAAAAAATTTAATAAAAAAATTAAAAGACATAGAGGGTTTTAAAGAAAACCTGCTGAAACAAATTAAAAACGAAAATAAAGAAATTGTAACAAAAGAAATAAATAAACTCTCTACTAAACTCGGAAAAGAAGCAAATTCTACTGTAAAAAATAAGATAAAAGATATTGAAAAATTATACAATGATTTAAAAAATATTACCAAAGAAAAACAAGAGCAGAAAGAAATAATTTCAGATTTAGAAGAAAAAATAAGTTATTTGGTAAAGCACAATGAATACCTAATGATGAAACTTGTGAATAAAAAAGTTCTATCATACAGAGAAACAGAAGAATTAGATAAGAGATCGAAAAAATAAAAGTTTAATTTGGTTATATATTTTACAAATAATATTGATACAAAACTATCAATAAAATAAGGATTAGTAATAAAAAAATCCATAATATAATTGCTCTCCATACAGTTTTTTTCGCTTCTTTTTTTTCCCACCATGTTCTAGGATTAACACCTTGAATAACAAATGTTATAACACCTGCAAAATTAATGCAAACAAGATTTACTAAAAAAAGTAAAAAAGCACCAACCGACTCGTTATAATAATTCGATCCTAAAAGAAGGCCGCTAGTCACAATAGGGGGTAGTAATGCTACTGCTACCATTACTCCTACAAGTGCTTGAGACACACCTCTTGTAACTGATAGAGAACCAGCAATTCCACCAGAGAAGGCTAGAAATACATACATAAGACTAAGATTTGTTCTGGATAGAATCTCAGGTGTTGCTGGATCAACTTTAAACAACAAACCAAAAACTAAACCAATAATAATAGCAATTAAAAAACCAAGAAAACTGATAACTATCGATCTTCTAATTAATTTTGAATCAGCTAGAGTTATTCCAAGTGATAGTGCCATACTAGGATTTAAAAGAGGTGCAATCACCATTGAACCTATCACTACTGCTACATTATCATATAATATACCAATAGCCGCAACAATTGAAGCAAGAATGATTAATACAAAATATGTTTTTGAAAATGATGATACTTCCCCGCATACATCATTATAAATTTCTTCGACGCTTATCCTTTTAGTATCCTTTTCTTCTTTTTCCTCTTTTTTTTCTTTTTCTTCTTCTAATTCAGGTCTTGGAACAACTGCCTCAGCAGAAAGAATAATAATTCTAAATTTATCAGAATCTGAAAACTTTTTTTCTAAAATATCTATTACACTATCTGTTTTATCTGCAGGAAGTACTATCCTAGTAAGTAACTGTTTTTTAGATTTTTTTTCTTGTTTAATATCAATAATCTCTATGTCTTTTAGAAGTTCTTCAATATTATTTTCTTTATCAGATGGATGATAAACTTCTAGTAATCTAAGTGCCATTTAAAAAAGATATTAAAAACAATATTAATCTAATTTTTGGAAAAGATAATATGACTTTTAAAAAAATTACCAATACTTTAATAGTAGTTTTTTTGTTTAAAAAATTTAAGATGAAAAAAATTTCACCATCTTTAAAAAAAGAACTTCCCCAAGATTAACAAAATGAAATTGATGCTTATCATATATACAGTAAGCTTGCAAAAAAAAACCAAAAATAAACATAATAAAAATATTCTCAATTCTATTGCTTCAGATGAAGATAGACATTACAAAATACTTAAAGAGTATACAAAAAAAGAGGTGAAACCCTCCAATTTTAAGGTTTATATCTATATTTTTTTAGCGCGATTATTTGGTTTTACTTTTGCTTTAAAACTTTTAGAAAAAGCTGAGCAAAAAGCACAGGACACATATATAAAAATAGGTGAGTCCTTTCCAAAATTTAAAAAAAATAACTAGAGATGAAGAACAACATGAACTTGATCTAATAGATATGATGAATGAAGAAAGATTGGAATATATGGGCTCTGTTGTTCTTGGTTTAAATGATGCTTTAGTAGAGTTAACTGGAGCTCTTGCTGGTTTTACCTTTGCTCTTCAAAATTCAAGAATAATTGGTGTTCTTGGATTAATAACTGGTATTGCTGCTTCTTTGTCAATGGGTGCAAGTGAATATTTGTCAGCAAAACATGAACAACAAAAAAATGCAAAAAGATCAGCAGGGTATACTGCAATAGCACACATTATCACTGTTCTATTTTTAATTTTATCATTTATTTTAATTGCAGATCCATTTGTAAGCCTTATTTTAACAGTCTTTATTGCCATAGCAATTATTGCTATGTTTAATTACTATGTATCTGTTGCAAAGGATTTTTCATTTAAAAAACGTTTTATTGAAATGGCAGGTATAAGCCTAGGGGTTACTGGGGCATCATTTCTAATTAAAATTCTTGTTAAAACAACTTTAGGTGTTGGAATTTAGTGTAAATCGAAAAATAAAATTACGATTTTATTAAATACTACATATTAGTTAAGTGAATTTGAAGTTTATAGAAATAAGCTTCATAGAAGGAAAAATAAAAATGTATAGAGACGATAGAGGTCCACCAAGAGAAATGCATAAGGCAACTTGTGCAGAATGTGGAAAGGAAACAGAGGTCCCTTTTAAACCAGATGGAAAACGTCCAGTTTATTGTAGGGATTGTTATAAAAAAAGAAAACCAAAAAGATTTTAATTTATAAATTAAAATATAGCCATATATTGATTTTTAAAGAAAATCTTTTTTTATTTTTTTTCATAAATTACTTTAACAATATTCGAAAATTAGATTAATATTATCACATATCACCTTTTAGGATACAAAGATATGGCTAAAGAAAAAGATTTTTATCAAAAAGAGATTAAAGATACTTTAAAATCACTAGCTACTACAGAAAAAGGCTTAACACAAAATGAGGCGGAAAAACGCCTTAAAAAATATGGGGAAAACACTCTTAAAACAGAAATTAAAATGCCTCTTTGGCTGATTTTTCTTTCTCAGTTTAAAGAGCTTTTAGTCTTAATATTAATAATTGGAGGATCCATTGCCTTTCTTATAGAAGATTACCGTGATGGAACAATTATTTTTATAATTGTCATTGTAAACGCAATCATAGGTTTCATCCAAGAATATCGAGCAGGAAAAATTGTAGATAAACTTAAAGGTCTTATCAAGTCCCCTGCTAAAGTTATCAGAAATGGCGAATTAAAAGAGATAAGTCAGATTAATTTAGTTCCAGGAGACATAATCAAACTAGAAGAGGGAGATAAACTTCCAGCGGATGTAAGAGTTATTGAGTTTCAAAGTTTTAAAACAAATGATTTTGCATTAACAGGTGAATCTCTCCCTCAAGAAAAAACTAGTGAAGCAATAGATGAAATAGTTGGTATTGCAGATAGAACTAATATTGCATATGCGGGAACAACTGTTGCATCTGGAAATGCTACGTGTGTTGTGATTGCAACAGGGATGAATAGTGAAACAGGAAAAATTGCAAAAATGACAGAGGAAACACAAATCCTTGAAACTCCATTACAAAAAGAAATGAGACTTCTTGCTAGGCAATTAACAATTGGTGTTGTAATAATTGGTGCGGCCTTGTTTTTTATTGGAATTGCTCAAAATTTTTCAATTAAAATGAGTCTGATTTATGCTCTAGGGATAGCCATGGCAATAGTTCCTCAAGCTTTACCTGCTCAGGTGACTGTTGCCTTATCAACTGGTAGCAGCAGACTTGCAAACAGAAAAGCTATTGTTAAAAACTTGCCATCTGTTGAAACACTTGGTTCTACAACAGTAATTTGTACAGATAAAACTGGAACGTTAACAAAAAATGAAATGACTGTTAGATCTGTATGGTTTAATGATAAAAAATATGAAATTACTGGCCTTGGTTATGAACCAAAAGGCGATATAAGAGATGAAAATGGAAAACAATTAAATCAAAAACAAATCGATGAAATTGAATTACTTATGGATACAGCTACTATGGCATCAAACGCAGAAATCCACAAACCAGATGAACAGCATGATATATGGTATCCGATAGGTGACCCAACTGAAGCAGCATTAATTACAATGTCTACAAAATTAGGCACTAGATCACCTAAAGAAGACGAAGAAAACCCAGAACTTCAGGAGTTTCCTTTTGATTCAAAAAGGAAAAGAATGAGTTCGGTTAGAAAATTTGGAAAAAATATTGCTCTAACTGTTAAAGGCTCAACAGATGGAGCATTATCAATTAGTAAATATATCTATAAAAATGGTAAAAAAACTGAATTAAAAGAAAAAGATATAGATAAAATAAAAAAGATTAATGAAAACTATTCCAAAAATGGACTAAGGGTTCTAGCTATTGCTAGAAAAGATTTAGATCCAACAAAAAAAGAATACAGTCAAGATGAAGTGGAAAAGGACGTTACGTTTCTTGGTCTAGTTGCAATGATTGATCCAGCTAAAGAAGGAGTAAAAGAATCTATAGACGAGGCGAAAAAGGCAGGAATTAGAATTATAATGATTACTGGAGACCATGCAATTACAGCTCGCGCTATAGGTAAAGATATTGGCCTATCAGTTGAATGGGAAAACGATGTTTTTACAGGGAAAGAACTAAAAGAGATGGATGATAAAAAACTTAAAAAAGTATTAAAGAAAAAACAAAGCATTATTTTTTCAAGGGTAGATCCTGCTGATAAACTCCGGATTGTTAAAGCACTAGAAGAACAAGGTGAAATTGTTGCAGTAACAGGCGATGGTGTAAACGATGCACCTGCTCTAAGAAAAGCACATATTGGTGTTGCTATGGGCAGGAGAGGAACAGATGTTGCAAAGGAAGCATCAAGACTTGTGTTACTTGATGATAGTTTTCCAACACTAGTAAATGCAATAGAAGAAGGACGAACAATTTTTGCAAACTTAAAAAAGACAATTTATTCATCTTTAACTACTAATATAGCAGAATTAGCTTTAGTTTTATTTGGTTTAATTGGTGTTGCCCTATGGAATTATCCTATACCTATTCTTGCAGTTCAGGTCCTTGCTGTTGATTTAATTGGTGAGATCATGCCTCTAACTTTTTTAACTTTTGATCCACCGTCAAAAGAGATAATGACCCAGCCACCGCGCGACCCTAAAAAACATATTATAAATAGAAGAGTTTCAATTGAGTTTATTTCTTTAGGTGTATTAATTGCAGGTCTTGCTTTTACAAATTTTTACCTCTTTATCCAAAGGGAAGGTGTCACAAATTTTTCAAGAGGGATTACAGAAAACTTAGACACATTAACTACTCTTCACCCTGAATATTTACAGGTTGCTGCCCTTGCTTATGCAACAATTGTTTTCTGTCAATATATTAATATTCTTCAATGGAGGTATAATAAAACAACGATTTTCAATAAAAATATATTTTCAAATAAGATACTTATTGGTTCAATAATAGCTTCAATATTTTTAGTACTAATAGCAATATACGCACCTTTTATTAGTGATTTTTTTGTATTCGGCCCATTAAAAATTACTGACTGGGGTTTTGTATTTGCTGCAGCGATAATATATCTATTTATATTTGAAATATTAAAGATAATTAGAAAGAAAAGATCAATTGGATCTGATCGAAATTCAATTTAAAAT
>CAZWYI010000037.1:0-16823 GCA_964638155.1 uncultured Thermoplasmatales archaeon
CATATTTCTCCTCACCGATCAACTAAATAGCAATACCCCCTATAATAATTATCGTTCAAAACATCTGTATTACATAATCTTATCAAATATCTTCCTCAAGTCACCTTCACTCTGATAAGTATAGTGCATCAAATCAACATCACCCTTCATACTATGCCCCATGAGTATCTTTTTAATACTGGTTGGACCTCCACGTCTATCCCATTCCTGACTGAAGAACTTACGTAAGTGTTTTACTTTTATTGGAGTATTCTTAAATTTACCTTCCATCCATCTCTTAGGAAATAAGGTTGTTAGATTATTCTTATCATTAAAATAGGTTATATATTCATCTAATACTTGTTTAGTATAATTGGTAAAAAAAGATACTCTACTCTGTTTTGTCTTTGTAGATTGTCCATTATCTGGATTATGATTGATATGTATACATCTATTACATAAATCAATATCACTTGTAGATAGCTGGTATAATTCTTCTGCTCTCATACCTGTATCAATACCAAGATAGATAATTGCATTAAATCTTAGTTTATATTCATCGTTTTCAAAGTGTTTTAGAGTACGTATAATATCCTCCTTAGATACATACTTTGGATAATACATGGGTTCAGCAGGTAATTGTATTTCATTAGTCCATTCTACACTTAGATAATTAAGAAACTTAAGTATTTGATAAACTTGTTTTATATAATAGGATACTGAATAATTATCATTAAGATAACTAAAATACTGTAGGCTTTTCTTCTTATCTATCTTAAAATCAACATACTCAATATAATGATAGATAATACTCCGTACCTGATAAAGAACGTATATTAAGGAACTCTTCTACACTGTTTTTTGATACTCTCCTAATACCTTCGCAAGGTGGAGGCCGCGGGTTCAAATCCCGCTCAGTCCATACTTTCAACTTAACTTAAATTATTATTAACATAAGAAATTACAATAGGTGCAGGTTCTCTTTTATTTTTTTTATTTACTATTTCATCAACTTTTTTAACATTTATTTTAACATCTGGACCTGTTTTTTCTCTATAAACTTTTTTGATATTATCAGCAATTTTTTCAAAAGAAGGAGGTTTATTTTCCATTTCCGGGTCTATAACGAGAAGAATTTCAATTTCATCTATTTTTCTCTGAATAATTTGATATTGTTTAACCTTAAAAGTATTTAGTTTATGCAAAACTGGGCTTATAAAACAAAATGCTCCGGGCGGAAAAACTTTACCATTTGGTAATACTATATTAGCCCTTGCTCTTCCTTCCAGTTTTTCTATAACAGGGCTTGATAAACCGCAACCACATTTTTTATAAGAAGAAAGTTTAACCCAATCATCCATACCAGTATATCTAATGATTGGTGTACCACCAGTAAACAACCGGGTAATAATGATATGGCCTCTCTTACCAGGAGATACTATTTCTCCATCTACTGCTTCTAAATGATAAAAATCTGAGTGAATATGCCAGCAATTTTTTTTACATTCAACTGCTATCTCCCCAGATGCTTCAACCGATGAATAAACATTCAGTAATTTACAGTTAAATGAATCTTGAACATATGAACGTGTGTATTCATCTAAGATAGCTCCTCCAACAAGTAAAATCTTTGGATTTACATTTTTTCCATATCCTTTTCTTTTTAGATTTGCTAAATGTTGATAAACAGCAGGATAGGAAATAATTATATCAGGCTTAAACCGATCGAGTTTTTCCATAATTTTTATTATCGAAAGATTCACATCAATATTAAGAAGATTGTTTAAAGAAACAAAAGATTCTAAATGTTTCAAAAAATGTTTTTGAATGACAAGATCATATCTATTTTTAGAAAAATTTCCAAGATGAACAACTCTTGTATTTTTCCTTTTTAAATCAAATATTTTTAGATCTCTAGGATAAATATTAATATTTTTACTCATTAGTTTAAAATCTGTAAACAAGGTTACCGGCTTACCTGTAGTTCCACCGGTACAAACAATATATTCTTTATTTTTATTTATTCCAACTGGTAAAAGATCATCTGGATATCCTTTTCTTAGATCATCTTTTGATATAAAAGGAAGTTTTTTGATGTCTTCAATTGTTTTGATATCACTTGGATGTATACCTATTTTCTTGTATTTTTTATGATATAAAGGTACTTTATATGCATATTTAACAACTTTTCTAAGTTGTTTTTCTTGATATTTTTTCAATTCATTTTTATCTAATTTAAAAATACGGTTAGGATCAAATAGGTAATTTTTAAGAAAATAGAAAGAATTTATTGGATTTAAAAATGGATTCATATCTTTTCTACCACAACTCAGTATTTTTCATCAACCTCTGGATAACCGGGACCTTTTTGACCTTCAACTGGAAACAAATCATAGGCAAATGGTGGGAATAAGTCCATCATCCTAACTAGAAGAATTTGACCGATTGGAAATTGTATTACCTTTTTATTTTTTTCAACTCCATTTACAATTAATTCTGCAGCTTTTTTAGGGGAAATAGATCCTTGACGATGATACCCTTCGATCATAGGCGTTTCAACAGACCCAGGCTTAACAGTAATTATTTCAATATTATACCTCTGTTTTGCTTCAGCTCTAAGACTTTCCATTAGCCAACTAATTGCGGCTTTACTTGCACCATATGCCCCCCAACCTGGAACTCCTCTTTTATCTGGCAATGTCGAAATAGCAGTAATATTTCCATACTTTTGTTTTTTCATTATAGGTAATATTTGCTCTGTGAAATAAACAATACCCATGAAATTTACATCCATAGATTTTTTAATGATAGAACTATCAAAAGTTTGTATAGGGTTAGGAACAAGAATCCCTGCAGAAAGGATAGCACTATCTATTTTTCCAAATCTTTCTTTTGTGTATTTAACTGCTTCTTCAACTTGTTTTTTATCTGAAACATCACATTTTTTGTATATACATTCTGTATCAAGTTCTTCAGATAATTTTTTAAGTTTTTCTTCTCTTCTTGCAAAAAGTGCTAGTTTACATCCTTTTTTTGATAAAATCCTTGCTATTTCTACTGCCATTCCACCAGTGGCACCCGAAATAATTACTTTTTTATTGTCAAGTTTCATATCTATCACTACCTAATTGTCTTTTTATAGGATTGGAAATCGATTTTAATTATATACCATAGAAAGTATATAAAAAAGTTTGTATATATTATCTCAGGGGAATTATATATAAATATCCTATCATTATATGCAAATTAAGGAATTAAATATGAATAAAAAAGGGAAGGTCGCAGTTATAGGTCTTGACGGTGGCACTTTAAATCTTATGGAACCCTGGATGAAAAAAGGACATCTTCCAACTTTTTCGATGATTAAAAAAAAGGGAATTTATGGGAAATTAAGATCAACTACGCCTTATTATAGTGCTCCTGCGTGGATTTCTATTTCAACAGGGTGTAATCCTGGGGAACATGGGATTTATGATTTTTTTAGAACAGATAGTTTCAAAAAAAAAATAGTAAATTCCAAAATGAGGAGAGTAGATGCTATATGGAACATACTAACAAAAGAAGGTAAAAAAAGTATTATAGTAAATGTTCCTGGAACTTATCCCCCAGATAAAATAAAAGGTGTAATGTTAACAGGTCTTTTAACACCCTCATTTGAATCTAATTTTACATATCCTAAAGATATCAAAAAAGATCTTACAAAAGAAAAACTAGGTGAATATGAGTTAGAACAAGTAGCTGTAGATGATATTCCAAAAAATCTTACAGCTCGCTATGCTCCTGAAAAACTTGCAGATCAGATAAATAGAGTAACTAATTCTCATGGAAAAGTTACAATGAATCTGATGAAAAAATTAGATTGGGATTTTACAATGGTAGTTTTCAGAGGAACTGATGACATTCAACATCTTTTGTGGAATAGAAAAGATCTCATCTTATCTTGTTACAAAAAAGCTGATGAGTATCTTGGAAAAATGATAGAAAATAACTCTGACACTAATTTTATTGTTGTATCAGATCATGGTTTTGGACTTGCAGAAAAATATGTATATGTAAACAATTTTTTGTACAATAAAGGATATATTAAAACTACAACTAATCCTTCAGTTAATATTAATACACTAATTAACTTTGTATTTGAAAAACTTAGTAAAATTCTTTTTCATCTATTTCCCATTCAAAAAATAGTTAGAACTTCTTTTGGTAGAAAACTGATTTTATCCTCAGGATCAAGTGGAAATATAGATTTTTCAAAAACTATTGCTTTTTATTTTTCAGTGTGTTCAAGAGGAATTAGAATAAACTTGAAAGACAAATATAAAAATGGATTTGTAAACAAAAAAAATTATGAAAAAATTAGAAAAGAAATAATCAAAGTTTTGAAAGATATGAAAGACCCTGAAACAGGAGAAAAAATAGTAAAGAATATTTATACTTTTGAAGAAATTTATGGTAAAAACGCTGAAAATGATCCTTTAGATATAATTTTTGATTTTTATGAAAAATATAGTGCACAGGAATTACTTCAACCCCCTATGGAATCTAACATTTTTAAAAGTCATAAAAATAGCTTGGAAGTATTTTCGAAACCAGGTTTTTATGATTGGATAGGAGATCATAGGCCTAATGGTATACTATTTATGTATGGAAATAAGATAAAAAGTAAAAAAAAGATAGATGCAAACGTAATAGATATTGTACCAACAGCGCTCACATTAATGAATAGCACTATACCATCTAATATCAATGGGAAAGTGATAACCGATGCTTTTATAAAAAAACCCGTAGTTAAAAAAAGTAAAGTAAAAAAACGAAAAAAACTATCAAACAGAGAAATTAATAAAATTAAAAATTTACGTAAAAAAATTGATATATAATCTTGATAATTTTCTCTATTTGATTTATTTTATATATATTTACGTCTTTTAACGATAAAAAATATTATATAAGAGACTTGCATCTTAATAGCTTCACATAATAAATTTCAATTATATTTATATAATTGTTAACAATTGTTAGTTATAGTTAAAATGGGGGCAATAAAAAAATGAAAATACTTCTAGTATCACCACATCCACATTCAAGAAGAAGCTTTTTAGATAAATTCCAATATCCAAGTTTAACGCTTCAGCAAGTAGCAGCATGCACACCTCAAGAACATGATGTTGAAATTGTTGATGAAAGATATGAAAAAATTGATTTTAGTAAAAATTATGATTTAATAGGAATTTCCTGTTTAACTTATAATTCAATTAGGGGATATGAGATAGCTGAAATGTTCAGGAAAAAAGGAACAAAAGTTGTTCTTGGTGGGTATCATGCATCACTTTTACCTAATGAAGCTATTGAGCATGCTGATGCTATTGTTGTTGGAGAAGCAGAATATAACTGGCCAAACTTATTAAAAGATTTAAAGAATGGAAAACTCAAACAGATATATAAGAGTAGCAAATTAGTTGAACCAGAAGACATTCCCTCAGCAAGACACGACATAGGCAAATATACTCTATTTGAAGCTATTCAAGCATCCCGTGGTTGTCCTACGGGATGTGAATTTTGTGCAATGCAGAAAGTAGAGGGCGCTCGTTTTAGAGCACGACCAATAGATAGTTTAATAGAAGAAATGAAATCAATAAAATCTAAAACCATCTTTTTTGCTGATGCATCATTAACAATAAGCCCTCCTTTTTCTAAAAAACTTTTCAAAGAAATGGCTAAGTTGAATAAGAAATTCCATTGTTTTGGAAATATAAATATAATATCAAGAGATGAAGAATTCTTGAACCTATCTAAAGATGCTGGAGTAGAGAGATGGTACCTAGGAATCGAATCGGTATCACAAGAAAATATAGACCAAGCAGGTAAGTCTACAAACAAGGTAGAAAACTATGAAAAAGCAATTAAAAAAATAAAAGATCATGATATGAATGTAACGGGTTTTTTTATATTTGGTTTAGACCATGATACACCTGAAATATTCGAGAGGACTCTTAAAGCAATGTATCAATGGGAATTAGATTCAGCTTCATTTAGTATTGTAACTCCTTACCCGGGTACAAGATTATTTGAAAGAATGGAAAAAGAAGGAAGAATTATAAATTATGATTGGTCAAGATATGAAGAAGGAAAAGTAAACTACAAACCTATGAAAATGACTGAAGAGGAGCTACTTGAAGGAATTAGATATATAGCAAAAGATTTCTTTTCGGTAAAAAGCTCTTTTAAGAGAAGTTTTAATAAATATAATACAAATCCATTAGATGGCTTGAAATCTTTTATAGGAAATATAGCTTTAAGAAATTTTTATAAATATGAAAAATTGGATATCTAAATGTAAAATAAAAAATATCAACCATGGGTAATAAGATGAAGATTTTATTAGTATTTCCAAGGCTTGAACATGGTCAAACAACCATAAAAGACCAGGGTAGTTGGACAGCAATATTATTCGGAAATCCAATAATAACACTACCACATATAGCCGCAATAACACCGCCAGAACATACCGTAAAAATCGTTAATGAAAATTATGATAAATTAGATTTTAATGAGGAATGCGACCTAGTTGGAATTACCTGCTACACAATGACTGCCCCAAGAGTTTATGAAATAGCTGATGAGTTTAGAAGAAGAGGAAAAACTGTTGTGCTAGGTGGATACCATCCTACAGCTATGTCTGAAGAAGCTATAAAACATGCTGATAGCATTTTAAAGGGGATGGCCGAAGCAAACTGGCCAAAATTATTAAATGATTTTCAAAAGGGAAAATTAAAAAAATTTTATGAAAGAGATCATAATTTTGATATAGGAGATGTTCCACCTATTAGAAGAGATCTGATAAATCGTAATCCAGTACTTGGAGCAATTCAATGGTCAAGAGGTTGTGGAAATCAGTGTGAATTCTGTGCCATAAGTAGTTTTTGTAATCGTGGAGTAATGAGAAGACCCATCAAAAAAGTTATAGAAGAATTAAAACAGATGCCAAATAATTTATTTATTTTTCATGATCCTCATTTGACTTCGAGTCCAAGATATGCAAGAAAACTATTTAAAGAAATGATACGAGAAAAAATAGATAAGGCATGGCTTGCAAATGGAACAACAAATGTTCTTACAAATATTGATGATGAATTTTTATCACTTGCAAGAAAGGCAGGATGTCTAGAATGGTTTGTTGGATTTGAATCAGTTAGTCAAGCTGCTCTAAATGGGACTAAAAAAACTCACAATAAAGTAAAAAAATTTAAAAAATTAATAAAAAGACTACATGATTATGGAATGGCAGTACAAGGTGGCATAATCTTTGGATTTGATCAAGATAAGCCAGATATCTTTGATTTAACACTTGAAAAAATGTATGAATTTGAATTAGATATTGTAGAAGTTAATATTCTAACACCATATCCTGGAACACCATTATATGATAGGCTTGAACGTGAGGGAAGAATACTAACAAAAGACTGGTCAAGGTACAATCAAGTAGATGTTGTATTCCAACCAAAAAATATGACTGTAAAAGAACTATATGAGGGAACCAAAAAAGTTGCAAAGGAGTTCTATAGCATACCAAACATTATTGGCAGAACCGCTAGAATATTTGGTATTACAAAAAGATTTAATGGCTTTTTACCAGCAGGGGGTAACATTGTATATAGGAGATACTATAAAAGAGATTTTAATTTTTAATTAGTAAAAATTTACCAATCAAATAATAATTTGTCAAAATTTTGAAAAAGAACTCAAGAGGAAAGAGAAAAATGCATGCTTTGAAAAATACTTTACTTTTAGCAAAAATTGCTAAAAATTATCTAAGTGATATAAATAGAATCTGGAAAATTGATCAAAAAAAATTAAAAAAATATCAGAGTAAAACATTATGTAAATTAGTGAAATATGCATATACCGTGCCTTTATATCGTGATAAATATAAGGAAAAAGGAATTTATCCAAGTGATATAAAATCTATAGATGATATTCATAAACTACCAATAATCACAAAAAACGATATTAGAAAATATTATCCAAATGGCATAATTCCAGATGGTTTTGATAAGGATAACGCTTTTATTTTATCAACCTCAGGATCAACTGGTCGGCCATTAAATATGTTTTATGATAGGTTAACCATTATTAAACTCTTAGGAGGTTATGTCCGGGCATTACGAGTTTACGGTGGAAACTGGCGTAATTCAAAGATAGCTTTATTAGTAGACATGAAACCGGGTAGTATAGAACAAGCTACTTTTTCAGCAGGTCTCCCACCTTTCCTAAATAAAATTTTTTCTTTAAACAACATCAAAATGATGCATATTGGAAATAAAATTGAAACATTAGTAAAAGAACTTGATGAATTTAAACCAGATTTTATTGGTTCAGATCCGACGATGTTTTTAAAAGTTGCTAATCTTAAAAACAATGGTTTAGGAGAAAATATCAATCCAAAATGTATTTTTTGCAGTGGATCTATGCTTGATGAATATACAAGAAATTATGTTGAGCAAACATTTAGGTGCAGATTATTTAATGTATATGCAGCCACCGAAGCTGGAGTAATAGCTTTTGAATGTAAAAACAAGAGAAAGTACCATATTAATTCAGATTTTGTGTATTTAGAGTTTTTAGATGAAAACAATAAACCAGTAAAAAATGGTAAATCAGGGCGAATTGTTTTAACAAGATTATTTGGTAAGGCAACACCTATTATTAGATACAATGGATTAGGCGATTTTGTAAAACCAATTAAGGAAGAAAATAACTGTGGAATACAATCTAACAAGATGTTGAATCATATTGAAGGAAGAAAAATGGATTTTGTAATCTTACCAGATGGTAGAGAAATCGCCCCCTTCGAAATTACAACAATACCTGCAACTGTAATGAAAAAATTGAATTCATTTAAGATTAAACAATTTCAGATAATTCAACATAAGATTAACCAGATAGAAGTTTTATTAGTTTTAGATGATGAAAAGAAAAAAAACCAACCTTCTGATGGAGAAATTATTAATGAAATAAAAAAAATGTTCAAAGAAAAAACTAGTGAAGATGTTGAAATAATTGTTACAAAATCAAAAGAGATTGAGAAAGATAAAATATCTGGGCATGTAACCCTTCTTATTTCAAAAGTCAATAGATAATAAAAATAAAAAATCATTTATGTCCTGTAAGTAAGTAGCTTCCAACGGGAAATAAAGTTTTAGATACAACATGGTTTTTTACATTAAACAATTTTGATAGACGTATTGTATCATTTTTTAATTCTTCTTCATCTTGAATAGATGTTCTGAAAACAACCCTTGCAGATTCTTTCATATTTTTTGCAATAAGTTGTAATATTTCTCTGTGTTTATCTATTCCATATAATACAAAAATAACATCATAATCCTTTATTGGATATATCAAACCGTCTGCACATTTAAAATTTATATTGTTTTCAATCCCTATATACTTAAGATATTCTATAGAATTTTTTATTGCAATTGAATCACTATCTATTCCATCAACATTTGACTTAGTTTTATTAAAAATTAAGATAGGTGTTATAGGAAGTGATCCGCATCCTATCACAAGAACTTTATCAGTTTTTATAATACTTGCCATTTTAATTTCTTTATTGATTAATTCTTGATACAAGTTCATATAATATAATGAAATAGTTTTAAATTTAATACATATTTTTTCAGATATAATATATAAAAAATCCATAATTTTCTTTAAAGATTTAGTATCAAATTTATCGCCAAGTTCTTCAAAAAATATTCTTTGAGCAAGTGAAAAAAATTTTTTTGTAAGATTTTGAGACATAATACGCTATTCTAGAGCAAACAAAATTTCATTTTTTAAGTTTTGGGTCTACAAATGTTAGAAATTAAATATTAACAATTGTACAAACAAATCAATAAAGATGAGATCAAATGCAAATAAGAAATAATTAAAACCTTTTCTACCAACTATCGCACCTAAATCACTCATATTTTTTATATCTGTTTTTAAAAGTTTAAAAGAATAATAAACCATATAAATCCAAATTGCTAAAAACGGAATCAAAAAAATAAGTGATAGAGGTGTTCTAAAAAATAAGATTATCCCCAATAAACCTGATATAAAAAACATAGTAAAAGAAATACGTGCAGCATTTTTCTTCCCAAAAGAAGTTGCATAGGTTCTAACACCCAAATTTTTATCACCTTCCGCATCATGAATTCCTTCAGGAAGATCATGAGCATTATCTGAAAAATATATGAAGAGTACAAGTATTAACATATTTTGAATTTCTTGCATACTTGCTGAGATATTTTCAAAAAAGGGCATATTAACTATGATGCTTGAATTCTGAGGATATGCTGTCCAGATTGCAAGATAACCAAATATTGCAACTACTAACCATTGTACTGGTGTAAATATCTCCGAATAAGCGGGGAATCTAACGGTTTTTTTAAGATACTTATCGTGAAATGTTACAAATAAAGCTGCAAGGCAAACTAAAACAAAACACCAAAAGCTTATGAGAAATGAAAAAATAAAAGTCATAGCAGAAAAAAACAGGGCTATTGAAAAAAACTTTTTTGAGGATATCCTACCGGATGGAAGTGGCCTGTCAGGATGAACCACAGAATCAATATCAGCGTCCGTAATGTCATTCCAGATTAACGCTGCAAAAAAACCTGAGTAAAGAGACAAAATCGTAAAAAGTATAATTTTCATTATTTCAAAATCATATGTTTTGATTCCAAAAGCCATCATTGGTATACTTGAATACATAAAAATATAACTAATCAATTCATAGGCTGGTAACGAACGCCATTTTGATAAAAAGACTAAAGGTTTTTTGATTGATGATGTTTTATTTTTTGACAACTTATCCTCCAACTATTTTTAGATATTTTTCATCTGGTCTATCAACGTTCCATCCCAATAAATATTTTCATTAATAATTTTTTTTACTTCATCTGTAATTTCTTCTTTTTTTATTGGGGGTAAATGATTATCTGGAACTTTTGCAGCCCATGCTGCAAATCTGCGTATAAGCCACCATGTATAAGTTACATCTTCAACTAGTGTTTTACTCAACGAAGAGATATTTTTCCAGCGATGAAATCCTTTCCCAAGACAATTGAAACAAGAGTCACTAACCTCCTCGATGAAACCTTTGTGCCATATCATGTATTCAGGATGAGATGTGCAAAGAATGATTCTACCCTGATTAGCATTTGGATAAATTTCAGCTGTAATACTAGGGATATTCGAATAATTCAAATGTATTTCTTTATTAGTTTTTTTCCAATCACCTGCAAGATAATATGTATACATAAATATATCTTTTAAATTCATTTTTCCTTTTTTGATTAAATTAAATGCCCTGAAAAAAGCGGAAATAAAACCTAGAACTCCACCGTTATACTTCCATGCAAAGATTTTTGTGGATTTAGCTTCGGAAAAATCCTTTTTTGGGTATCTTGCAAGAATACTTACTTCCCTGTCACAATCATCAGGTATAATTAAACCAGGACCACCCCACCATCTGATGCGCAATTTGTTATCTGGAAAATCTGAAAAGATCGGATGATCTTTGTTTATCTGGAAATCTATTGGGACTCCTCCCGTATGAATAAAATTTCCATCGGTTGTTTCACCTGGTGCAAAAGAAAAAACGTAACCAGTAGCACCTATTTTTTCAGGATTTTTAGTCTGGAAAAGGTTAAAGAGTGGAAGTGCAAGGTCTTTATAATAGGAATTTACACAGGTGATACCAATTGAGCTTTTTTTATATTGTCGTTCATAAAAAGATGTAGGTTTTTTACCTGGGCCTGTAATAAGTCCCGTACATAAGGCAGTTCCTCCACATATTCCTACATAACTTCCTCCATCTTCTACAAATTTTTGAACTTGTTTTTTCCATTTTCTAATTTTTCTAAAAATATTGAACCCTTTTGCAATTGCTTCACCATCTCCAACACCGCCCCCTGGCACTAAAAACACATTGAAATTATCAATATTTAGTTTACCTTTGATAATATCCTTATCATAAATATATTCTGATAAAAATTTATATTTTTGATGTTCTTTCTTCCATGAAAAGTTATTTAATATCACAGGAAAATAGTGTTTACCTGAACCCCATCCAAGAGGTTCCTCAGCAAGTATTGCAATTTTAATAATTTTTATATTTGATTCGACTTGGTTATTTTTCATTACTATTATTGTAAAGGATTTTCATTATTAATATTTATGTTTAGATAAATATCTAAAATATGTAAAATTTAAATTGTTTTAAATATTTTTCATCTATACAATTAGGTTGTATTTTAAAATCCTGAATTGAAAAAACCATAGATATTTAGATAAGATACGATTTATATGACATATACAAAAATTGGTGTAAGAACCCCATGAACAGAAAATGTAAATATATCTTTAATAACAAAAAACCAAAAACAACTAAAATATCAAAAAATATAAAAATTTCAGCTGTAAAAGATATATCTGATTTTAGAGATTTTTATAAAGTTTCTAGAGAGGTATATAAAAACAATAAATATTGGGTGCCGGAGTTTTGGGGAGAAACTAAAAATTTTTTTAAAACAAAAGAATTATTTTGGAAACATGCTAAAGCAAATCTTTTCATAGCATTTAAAAATAATAAACCAGTTGGGAGAATCGCATCTTTTATTGACAAAGCCTATTCATATACTGATGATGAAAAAATTGGATTTTTCGGATTTTTTGAGTGTATTAATAATTACAAGATTGCATCTGCATTGTTTAACGAAACTGAAAAATGGTTAAGGTCACAAGACATCACTGATATGCAAGGCCCTATTAATGGTAGAGTTGATGTTGGAGCTGGCTTTGTTATTAAAGGATTTGAACATTTACCTTATTTGATAGGTCATTACTCTCAACCATATTATATTAATTTTGCTGAAAAGTATAAATTTAGAAAATCTAAAGATTTGATTTCATATAAAGTAGATCTCACAAAGCCAATTCCATCCAAGGTAAAAGAAACAGCAAAACGTTGTCAGAAAAATGGTATTAATGTTCGTAGTTTTAATCGCTTTAAATTAAAAAGTGAAATGGATTGGTGGCTCAAGATGTTTATGGAGGAATTCTCTGATCACTGGGGATACACTGATATTTCTTTGGAAGAAGTAAAAAACAGATTTGGAATAAAGCAGTTACCCTGGATTCTAGATTCTAATCTATTCTTGGTTGCCGAAATTTATAATAAACCAATTGGTTTCCGATGGTCTCTTCCAGATTATAATCAAATTTTTAAAAAATTAGATGGTAGACTAGGTTTAATCGCCCTAATCAAGGTATTTTTAACAAGACATAAAATAAATCGAGGTAGATTTATTATTATGGGTATCAAGAAAAAATATCAGGGAAGAGGTATCGGTACTTGCTTGAATTATCACACTCTTGTTGAGATGAAAAAACGCGGTTATAAATCTGCAGAATATGGTTGGATCGATGAAAATAATATTGCATCTTGTAAAGCAGCAGAAAAAATTGGCGGAAAACATTATAAAACTTATAGAGTGTATGAAAAAAAATTAATTTAGATTTTCAAATTTTCGCCTAATATATAAAAATTAGTTATGAATATTTCAAAAATAATCAACAGCCTAAATAAAATTAGCATTATTTTTAAATTATATTGTTATATTACGATACAAAAAAACCCATCATTGAAATACTATAAATATTATTACGTAATGTGCCTTTAAGTTTGTGGTGAGATGAAGAATATGAAAAAAATAATGGTTGTTGATAACGAACCCGACATAGTTGATCTAACTAGAACCGTCTTGGAGCTTGGAGGATATAGCGTAGTAACAGCTCACTCGGGTGAAGAATGCTTACGGTTACTTGAAAACGAAGATGTAGATTTAGTATTACTTGATATTATGATGCCCGGCATGAGTGGCTGGGATGTTTTTAATAGGATAAATAAAAAATCAAAGGATGTAAAAGTTGCTTTTATGAGTGTTCTTGAAATATCTGATAAAAGAAAACAGGTCTTACTTGATGAAGGACTTGCTGATTATATAATGAAACCTTTTGATAAGGATACTCTTCTAAATAGAGTAGATAAAATACTTGAAGAAAAGGAAGAAGAATGAGTAAAAAAATCTTAATTGTTGATGACGAACCAGATATTCTTTTTACCGTAGGTCAGGTTCTCGAATCCCAAGGTTATAATGTAATAAAAGCACAAAATGGAAAAGAATGTATAGAAAAATTAAAAAAAGAAGATAAAAGCCCAGATCTGGTTTTGCTTGATATAATGATGCCAGAGGTTTCTGGTTGGGATGTAGCAGCAAAAATAAAAGAATGTAAGGAATGGTGTGAAATACCTATTATTTTTTTAACAGCAAAAGGAGATACCATGAGTATTGGCATGGGAAATCTTTCTGCTGAAGACTATATTGTAAAACCTTTTGATATAAAGGATTTAAAAGATAGAATAGATAAAATACTAAATAAAAACTAAAAAAAAAACATATTTTTGATAATATTTGTACAATAACTATTTTAAGTTTGTAAGTAGAAAAATATTTTTAGGTGATTTCAACGATTTGCGATAAATGTAAACGAAGATTTGGTAAAAAAGGAGAAAATCTTTGGAGTGTAAAACTTGGAATCTGTAAAAACTGTAAAAATATTTGAATCAGGGTTATGTAATAATTTTATACAAAAAAATTTATAATCCTAAGAATAGTTAACATAAGTAGTATATGAAAGTTGATATTATAGGTGGTGGAATAGCAGGAATTAGTGCTTCCATTGCATTAAAAAAACAAGATAACTCAATAGATGTTATTTTACATGAAAAAAACAAAAAAATAGGATATAATCATAATGCAAGAAAATGTGGGGAAGGTTACCAATATGTAAAAGAATGGGGATGCGAAAAACCATTAAAGAAAAGTATTTTTTGTGAAATTAAAAGAGTTGAAATAAACATTGGAGGTAAAACTAGTATTTTTCCCTCAAAACCTAATACTCTTTTTACATTAAACAAACCAGAGTTTATATGTCAAATGAAAAGAAAAGCAGAAAAATTAGGAGTAAAAATTTTAACAGATCACAAAATAAAAAATATAAACGAATTAGATTCTGATTACATGATAGATGCCTCTGGCTGTCCTAGTTTAGTAAAAAGAAACCTTAATTTGAAAAACAAGTTTGTAAGCGTTGGTTATCAACAAACCATAGAAAATTATGATGAATTTGATAAAAATGTATATAAATTATTTTCCGAGGGGGATACAGGGTATTATTGGATCTTTCCAAGGAATCCAGATAAAAAAGAAGTAAATGTAGGATTTGGTACATTTGGAAAAGATAAATATAATCTCGTAAAAATGCTAGAAAAATTCAAAGAAAAAAATAACATAACAGGTGATATCAACTATCGATCAGGTGGATTAATTCCATTGGGTCTTCAGAGACCTCTGAAATATAAAAATATAATATTTGTTGGCGATGCAGGGGTAGGAACTTTTACACTATGGGGAGAAGGGAATTACAGAGCAATAATAAGTGGAAATATTGCAGCAGATTGTATATCAAATAATTGTACTTGGAAATATCCAAGAATTATAAATCAAACATTTGGGAAATGGGATTTTTTTGGTAAAACTTATATAAAAACTAGTAACTTATTTAAAAAAATTGGACCTCGTGCAGTAAATAAATTATTAGAAATTTTATTTAACAAACATGTGATTAAATTTATGTTTGAGTAAAGCCGATGGAGGGATTTGAACCCTCGGCCTGCTGATTACGAATCAGCCGCTCAAGCCGAGCTAAGCTACATCGGCATAGTTAACTTTTTTTGGAAATACTATAGTCTTTTAAAGATTTGTCTATCTATTTTTTCCGTAACATCTTTTTACCTAGCAAATATTATACTAAAATAATTGGAGTGATATAATTGTGAATGATTTAATGACAGGGGTCGACGAAGCGGGTAGAAAATAAAAGAGAAATAAAGTATCTTTTATTTGCCCAGAGGTCCTGTAATCGGCCCTTTGGTTGTCTGTGCTGTAAAAGTTGATGATAATTCAAAGCTTGTTAAAAATAAAATTAAAGATTCAAAAAGACTCTCGCCTAGAAGAAGGGAGTACCTTGCAAAAAAAATAAAAAAATTTGCAATTGATTATGAAATACTAGTTATTCCTGCAAAAGACATAGATGATATGAGAAAGGTTATGACTTTAAACGAAATTGAAGTCTATGCTTTTTCTAAAGTTATTAAAAGAATTCGACCTGAAACTTGTTATGTTGACTCAGCTGATACTGATGAAGAACGATTTAAAAATAATATTTTGAATAATTTATCTTTCAAACCAAACATAGTATCAAGGCATAAAGCCGATGACATATATCCTGTTGTTAGTGCCGCATCTATTTTGGCAAAAATTAGAAGAGATGCAGAAATTAGAGATATCGCATTTAAACTCGAAAAAAAAATAGGTATTCCAATGGGCAGTGGTTATCCCGCAGATCCAATAACTGTTAGATTTTTAAGATCATGGTTTAGAAAATATAACAAATTTCCTTCAGAAGTTAGACATTCTTGGAACACAATTAAACGATATGAAAAAAGTAAGAAAACAAAAACTCTGGATGATTTTTAAATTAGTTAGAGGTAAAAGATGGGTCTGGATTTTAAAAAGCAGGTTAATTGGTGTTTTTAGGATGATGTTTTATAAACATAATTTTTCTTCCAGACCCATGTTTTCTTAGGATGGGATGTTAAATTGTGAAGATATTTTTTAATAGAGGACTTTGAAAAACCCCTATTATAGAAATCTCTTTATTCTCCTTAT
>CAZWYI010000038.1:0-16797 GCA_964638155.1 uncultured Thermoplasmatales archaeon
TTTAGCGTAAAATCGTGCAGGGGAATAACTTTTAGAAATAATGTGATTTTCTCCTATTAAAATTATTAAAAAAATGCAGGGGAAGGGATTTGAACCCTTGGACTCCTTCGAGACAGGATGTCTCATCAAAGTATTCGAACCCTTATACTCTTTTTTAGATCTTAAGTCCTGCGCCGTTGGCCATGCTTGGCTACCCCTGCAAGAGTTTTAAAGTGCGGGTGACGGGATTTGAACCCGTGCTTAGGGCTTGGAAGGCCCTAATCATAACCCCTAGATCACACCCGCATGAGAGTGTTTGTATATTTTTCCTATTTTAGTAATTTACTATCCTCTTAAATAATTATATTTTTTCTCAAAATATTCATTCAATAAAATAACATCATTTATTTTTTCTATCCTTATCCATTCTTTTACATATCCTATCAATATTATCTTCAGTAGTAATGGTATGCTCTTCGAGTCTTGTTATATGATGATTCATTTTTTGAATATGTGTTTCAAGCTGATCTATATGAGTTTCTAAATGATCAGAATGTTCATCTATTCTTTTTAGATGTTTCAAAAGTAAAACTATTACAATAATTTCTATAAACAATACAAGTAGCTCAATAATTATTAGTATAGTTGTAAAATCAATCATTAAATCACCACCAACTATCTATCTAATTTTTTCTTCTAAAAATTTTTCTGTTTTTTCTTTTAAATCATTGATATCTGTATATTCCTCTAAATAAAAATCTTGAACTTTATTTTCTGAAATACCTTGTATCATAGTTGAAAGCTTATTTGGCCAATAGTTTTTTTCATATAAACAAAGAATTGGTATTTTAGGTAGACCCATACGCGATCTAAGATAGGCATGTGCTATTTCTACACCTGTTCCAAGACTAGGGTTAGATACTTCAAATACTGCACCCTTAATATCACCTTCAATTCCTTCGATCATTTTATCTCTAACATATATTCTTCTCTTTTTTTCTTCTTTTGGAAGAACTCCTATTGATTCCTCTAGTTTTTCTATTGCCTCTTCATAGGTTTTACCGGTGGTATGCTCAGTATACACTTTAAATTTATTTTTTTTAATTGTATCAATAATTGTTTTATGAATATCTGCCCTTTCTTTTCTGTTTTTTGCACCTTGAATGGCTGCGCCATAGAATACTTTCATATTTTCTTGGAATAAAGAAAACATTGATAACAGATTCGGTTGTTTTAGATATTGAGATAGATGAACATTAAAGAAATTAAAGCGAAAAATATTCTTCAAAAGAAAAAAAGAATTGACTCATGCTTTATATCCTGCTATGAGATGAATCTTTACAGGGGCTGTACACATAATTGCGTGTATTGTGATGGAAGAGCAGAGAGTTACTATGTTAAAGGTAATTTTGGCGAAGGTGTAGAAGTAAAAACAAATGCAATTGAAGTTTTAAAAAAAGAAATTGAAAAAGATAAAAATTTTAAAAATGGTTTTAAAAAAGGATTTATAATGCTCGATGGTGGAATAGGTGACAGCTATCAGCCAGCTGAAAAAAAATATAAACTTACCCGAAAAGCACTTGAGCTTTTTTTAGAAAAAGGTATTCCAGTACATATTCTTACTAAATCTACTCTAATAAAAAGAGATCTAGATCTTTTAAAACAGATAAATGAAAAAACAAAAGCTATTATTAGTATGAGTTTTTCGTCAGTTGATAAAAAAATAAGTAGTATTTTTGAACCAGGGGTTCCAACTCCTAGTGAAAGGTTAAATGTTTTATCAAAATTTAAAAAAGAAGGTATTTCTTGTGGTATGTTTCTTTTACCGGTGATTCCATTTATTTCAGATAAACCAGTTTTAATCGATAAATCAATAAAAAAGGCAACTGATATTGATTTAGATTTTGTAATCTTTGGAGGGATGACCTTAAAAAAAGGCCGTCAGAGAAAATATTTTATGAACGTTTTAGAAAAAAACTATCCTGATTTAATTGTTGACTATAGCAATATTTACAAAGATGACAAAGAGGGTAATGCTACAGAAGAATATTATAACTCTATAAATGATGCTTTTAGTTATATATCAAGAAAATATGGCATCAATAAAAGAATTCCTGCAAGAATCTTTAAAGATTATTTAGAAGAAAATGACCTTATTAGTGTGATCCTTGATCAAATGGATTATTTATTAAAACTAAAAAGAGAAAAATCACCATATGGTTATGCATCATATGCTGTTTCAAAATTAGATAAACCAGCATCTTCTATGAAATTTAATCTTAGAAAAATCAAAGGCATAGGACAGGTTACAGAAAATATAATATGGGAGATACTTGACACTGGAACTTGTAAATATTATGAAAGATTATTGAAAGGATAATTTTTGTAACTATGAAATAAATAACATATTGTTTTTATATTCGAAAAACTTAATAACAACAAAAATAAGGCTATTTATCAAAAATAAAAAGGAATAAAAAATGAAAGAAGAAACAAAAGTTAAAATACCAAAAAACAAAACAAAGATTGTATGTACAATTGGACCTTCATCAAAGAATAGTAATAGTATACAAAAAATGATCTCTGAAGGAATGAATATTGCTAGATTAAATTTTTCTCATGGGGATTTTAAGGGCCATAGTACGCTTATAAAAAATATTAGAAAGGCAAATAACATTAAAAAAACCAATATTCCAATTCTTGCAGACCTACCAGGTGCCAAAATTAGAGTAGGTAAATTAAAAGAGGGAAAAGTATTTTTAGAAAAAGGAAAAAATATTACTCTTACTACAAAAAATGTTTTAGGAACAAAAGAAAAAATTCCTGTAAAATATAAAAAACTATCAAGGAGTGTAAAAAAAGATAGTATAATTTTTCTAAATGATGGTTACATAGAACTAAGGGTTTTAGAGGTAAACAAAGAAGATGTAAAATGCAAAGTACTGATGGGTGGTGAATTATACTCCTATAAAGGAGTAAATATTCCCGGGAAGAAAATTTTTATAAATCCTGTTACAAAAAAAGATTTAGAGATTGTTGATTTTTGCTTGAAAAAAGATATCAATATTTTTTGTGTATCTTTTGTTGAAAAATCTGATAATATTTTAGAAATAAAAAAATATGCAGAAAAAAAAGGGAAAAAAATTTTTGTAATTGCTAAAATCGAGCGTGATGAAGCTATTAAAAACTTTGATGAAATTTTAGAAGTTGCTGATGGAATAATGATCGCAAGAGGCGATCTAGGTATGGAAATACCAATAGAAAATGTTCCAACTATCCAAAAAAAGCTTATCCGAAGTGCAAATATCGAAGGAAAACCAGTTATCACTGCAACCCAGATGCTTAAATCCATGACTGATATCAATAGGCCTACTAGAGCTGAAGTAACAGATGTAGCAAACGCTATAATTGATGGGACAGATGCTATAATGCTATCTGAAGAGACAGCTGTTGGAAATTACCCAGTTCTTACAGTTAATATGATGGCAAAGATTGCATATTCTACTGAAAAAAGCCGTAATAGTGCTGATCTACCAAGTACCCTAAAAAATTATTTAAAAAAAACAGTAAAAGATTCTGAACTTTCAATTGCTGATGTTATTTCTTTAAATGTAATTGAAGCTTCAAAAATTCTTGATACAAAATATATACTTAGCACTACTTCTACAGGTAGTACGGCAAGGAGAATCTCTCGGTTTAAACCTGATTGCTGGATTATTTCTTTTAGTAGAAAAAAAGATACCTGTGATCTTTTATGTTTTTCTTTTGGGGTATATCCAATAAACATGGAAAACAAAGAAAGAAGCTGGCATAATCTTATTCTTCATCATATAAAAAACAAACATTTGGTAAAAAAAGGTGACAAAGTAATTCTTACACAAAGACGTTTTGAAAAAGAAGAAGGAAGTACCGATTCTCTTGGAATAATTACTATCTAAATCTCAAATTTAAAATAAGAATTTATGATATCTTATATGCCATATGATATACTATTAATTGGAATTGCTTTAATTGTAATATGAATAATATTTTATTTCATCTTATCAAAATTTCCAAGTGAAGTAAATTTTTAGATTTATAATTTATATTACTTAACTTCATTTTCCTTAATATAATCAACTAAAGCATCAGCCACAATTTCTGCGCCTTTTTCATTTAGATGTACTCCATCCAAAGTAAAAATAAGATCTCTTTTTTTTGATCTAAGATTTATTTTCTCTGTTGATCTACAGAACAGATAGTCAAATATAAGGTGTCTAATTCTTTTTATAATAAAATCAGAAGGATTTTCTGATTTAAGTTTTTTATAAAAAATACTTCTCAAATCAAAATATTTTACATTTTCAAAATTTTTTGTTAAACTATTAATTATCTTTGATAATTCTTTTAATTCTAAATTCCATTTGTTATCTAAATTTTCACCGACAAATGTTGGAGAGATACATACTACTTTATGTGAATTTTCAGATAGGATGTAAAGAATTTCTTTATAGTAATAACTAAATTCTTCATGGTTTTCAGCTGGTTTCTGTCTACTAATAAATTTCAAAATAGAATATAACTTTGAAACCTTTACAAAAACATCATTAGTTCCTATCCATAAAAAACAAATATCAGCTTCCTCTGTTAATTTATCTTTAAGGATTCTTTCATATAAGCTAAATACTGTATCTCCATCCTTACCGTAATTAACTATTTTATGATTATTTAAATTTGAAGATATTTTTTTTAAATACGAAACACCAGCTTTTCCTTTTGTAAGGCTGTTTCCATAGAATATTAATTTCAAATATTATTACCTCTAATTATATCTCAGATTAAAAATAGGATAAGTCTTTTTTTTATATAAATCTATATTTTTTTAAAATCTTTAGTATCTAATGTTTTTAGAAATTAAAATAAAAAAAATTAGATTGGGGATGCATAAAAGGAATTTATTTTATTTTGTATGTTAGTATGTATTAACTGAATTCGTTCTAATATCTTTGAAATTATCTGTAAAATACTAGGTTTATCTAATGATCTTGCCTTTGATTTTATAACAAAGAACGTCCATTCGATAATTCCACCTGAAAATACATAAGAAAGGATTTTTGGTGTTTCTTTTAACACTTCTCCATCTTTTGATACAGTAATAACGCAGTTATGCATGCCATACCAGCTATTTGAAGGAACTGAATCTTCTGAATTGTTAGAAGGAAAAACTGTTAAGTAAAAATTTCCCTCAGAATCTGTTTGAGTTTTTTCTCCTCTGCACGTAATATTTGCATTTGCAAGTGGTTTTCCATTTAGGGTTGCAACGCCACTAACTGTTATTTTGTCTTTCCATGGTTGATCATTTACAAGCCAATCTATAAAATCTTGTGTTCTTTCAAGGTAATTTATAAAAGGTCTAAATGTGTCTTCAAAAAATTCAAGTATACTAATAATGTCACTAATAAACACAACTAGTTCATTTGTAAACGCTCCGGTAAAGTTTGATATTGTCTCTGTAAATCCTTCAAAATCTAGATTAAATAATTTCTTAATTGATTCACTAAAATACCAAGCTGGTATCTTTATTATCAAATTCACAAAGGACGCAACTAATACTGCTATATCTATTGCCTGTATATTACTAATTGTTTGTTTTGCTAGGGTTACACCATCCACAAATAAAATATGCCCTTGATTAAAGAATTGATGCATCCAACCAAGTCTGTTTTTAATAAGTTCTATTATTTTTACTATTAAACCCTCAAAGATATATTCATCAAAATTCCAGTATTCATCGATTAAATCATTTAATTGAGCTTTAGTTGTAACATCATTTAAGTCTTTATCAGGGATTGCTCGGTAATAATATGAAGATTCAATTATATCAGAAAGTTGTACCATATCAACTAGATAAGTATCTTCTAATTCTGGATTATTACTTATAATGCTATCCACAATATTTTTCGCCTCAGTTTTATCCTCTCCAGAATATGTATCATCAACGTAATCATTTAAATCTTCATTTTCTTCTTCATTGATATAAACCTTAGGTGCCTCTTCGTAAAAATTTGTAAAATTTTTAATTCTATCTTTATTTATTGTCTCAGAAACAGCTGTAAAAGGGACCAACAGCATCAAAAATACAAAAAAACTTGCAATTATTATTTTTTTATTCATCTTCTTACCCCCAATATGATATATACTCACAAGAAGTATATTATACTTTCTAGAGAAAATCCATCATCTGACGAAAAATTTTGCCTAATAGGCTTTAAACATTAAAAATTTTAGAAACAATTTAATAAAACCGTAATTTACAGGAAAATAGAATATATGCAAAAAATATTTAGAATATGGTTTATAGTAATACTTATACTAGCAATTATAGCATCATTTATAGTTGGAATTGAATCAATAATCTTTGGTTTATTTTTAATTCCATTGATTATTATCTTTTCTGTAATAATTATATTTGGTAATTATAGAAAATAAGAAGAAATAAAGGTGAAAAAATGACAATAAAAATACTAATAACAGGAGGAACTTTTGATAAAGAATATATGGAACTATCAGGAGAATTAATCTTTAAAAATACACATGTCCATGAAATGCTTAAACTTGCTAGATGTAAATTAGACGTAAAAATTAGAACATTAATGATGATCGATAGCCTTGATATGACAGATTACCACAGAAACATAATTCTTGAAAAATGTAAAAATTCTAAAGAAGAAAAAATTGTGATAACTCATGGTACAGATACAATGACAGAAACTGCTAAACAGTTAGGAGAAAACATAAAAAATAAAACAATTGTTCTCACTGGAGCCCTTGTACCATATGCTTTTGGAAGTTCAGATGGATTATTTAATTTAGGTAGTGCACTTTCTTTTGCACAGGCTCTACCTAACGGTGTATATATTGTAATGAATGGTAAATATTTTAGATATAACAATGTAATTAAAAACAAATTGACAGGTGAGTTTGAAGAAAAATAAAAAATTTATTTTATGAATGTTAAACATTACATAAGATTAACATTAATTTTTATCTTTTTTAGAATTTAAAGAAGAAATAAAAGAAGCTGGGTTAAAAATAATTAAATTTGAGCCATTAAAAATACCTTCAAAGAATTATTTTGACAATTATTTTGCAGTAGTTGAAAAATAATTAAGTCTTATTAATCAAGTGCTTATAAGAAAAATTTAATCATTTCAACTAATCCCGGACTATTAACAGATAACCAAGGTATTTTGATTCTTCCAATTTTTATTTTTCCAAAAATAAATTTAATTGCCTTTGAATCAAATATGTTTTGCAGGTAAATATTTTTAAAAGAGTTATAAAATGAGATATGGTTTTTGTTATCATAGAAAAAATTGTATTTTAAAATATTTTCATTTGAACAATTTAAGAACAATCCGTATTTACTATTGTTTCCAATCTTGTTATTTTTTATTAGGTTGTTATTTGATTTAATAACATTCAGTCCTATACCATTTTCAATAATTTTACATTCAGTTATCGTTATATTATTACCTTGAATTTTCACTCCCGAATATTTTTCATCAGAATTTTTTATTGAAATTCCATTAATTTGGACTTTATCTGAACTAATATTAACTACATTTTTATTTTTCCTTCCATCAATTATTGTTGTATTTCTATCCTCACCAAATAATAATAGAGGTTTGTTGATTTCTAAATTCTCAAAATAAGTTCCATTTAAAATATATATCACATCACCGTTAGATACGTTATCTATTGCATTTTGAATTGAGGTATAGTTTCCTTTTCCATCTTTTCTTACAGTTACATATTTGCTATTAATCTTTGTAAACAATTCATCCCACTTGAACTCTTTAACGAAATCTAAATTACTATTTTTATAGGAATCTATTGAAGGATCCCATCCATTTCTTGCTCTATTTTTAATAGGAATTACTTCATAGTAAGCAATTGCAATTCCATTAAGATAGTTATATTCGTCTTTATGCCAGTGATTAATAACACATTTTTCAACAGCATTCGATACATTTGATATAAGTTTTGAAAGTTTCTCATTGTCTTTATTGTTTTTTAATAGATTATTAGTAAAATTAATGATATCTATAAGTTTCCAATAAAAAAGACCTTCTGAGTTGGTAAAAAGATTTTTATTTTGCATAGATATTGGTGAAAGTGAAAGTTTTAGTAAATCTAAATTATCGATGATATAATTTGCCAATTCATCAATTTTTTTTGCTAAAAATACTATTTTATCTGTTCTAATAGCACTTACTGTTCTTTTCGAACAAAAATAAGGTAATACTTTATCATTTCCATTTATAGTTTCAATAACCTTATAAGCAATTTCAAAGGTATCAAGATAATAATTTTTATCTAAAAGTTTAGTAATTTTTGACATTAATAAAGGAGAGAAACTATCTCCTCCAAGTTCTCTTGCAATTACAACATCAGTACAGTTTCTAAGTTCATAAATAGTTTCAATGTTACACATATTACATGGACCCATAAAACTTATTATATCGACTCCACCTGATTGAAATAATGCTTTTTGCATATCATCTACTTTCATTGTTAAAAAAAATTTATCGCCATTATTTGTCATATCTAGACATGCTCCATACCATCCTAATGAGTGCGAATGCACCTCAAGATAATATCTTTTAGCAGGAAAATTTTCTTTACAATATGAGATAAAATCTTTGAGGACTCTGTAGTCACTCATATTTATTTCGCCATATTCATGTAGAATTTTTTTCCTACCAAATCTGTTAATATGCAATAATTTTCCTGGGCTATCGATTTGATCCTGTAGGCTAACAACATTTAATTTACTAGTTGATCTAACACCAAATGAACCAAATTTCGTAATAGATGGTGTACTTGCCCAGTCTGCTGAATCATATATCATATAAGTCCAGTCTTTTACATTTGTTTGATCAGGAATAAAATCACAAGATTTAGTGGATAATTCGAATGTATCTTTATTAATTAACTTAGCTTGAGTAATAGATGTTGAAAGAAAAAGAATAATCATACCTATTACCAGTAGTTTTTTAATCATTAATATCATCTCAGACAATATAATTATAAGATATATTTGATAAAAATACTATTTAACTCTTTCTTTACAGTTATTATCATAAAAAATGGTTTGCACTTCTGTCTTCAAAAATATGAAAAAATAAGAAGAAAACACTGGTCTAAAGGGGCATACGGCCTACACCCAACAAAAAATTTATTTTTTAAGACGCTTTATATCTGTTTGAGGTATTTCTTCAAGTGGCTCAACTAAAATACCTAAAGATTTTATTTTACCGCCACTTTTTGCAATAACTAAATTTTCATTTGTAACCCTAAACTTTCCAGCTCTATAATTAAAAAACCTTTGGAGAGTAGAACTTATCGGGTTCTGTTTAAAATATTTTTTACCATCTTCAGTTTTTTGATAAATGCGGCCTTCTGTATCGATACTGTATTCTTCACCTAAATAGTACTGATCCTTCCACGGGTTTTTTGGCTTTAACGCAGAGGGAGAAAAATTTCCTACAATCTTATGATTGTACATATGTCTAAACTGTAAAAGTTTTTCATCTGTAGTATTTCTTGCAAGAATAATATGTATATCTGCATTATCAGGAAGTCTTACAGCTCTTCCAATACTTTGTATATGATATGCTTCAGTAATTGCTGTTGAAACAATTATTAAAGATTTAATATTTCTCTTGTCATATCCTTCAGAAAGCATACCAACAGATATCAAAGAAGAAACTCGATCTTCTTGAAAATCATCTAAAGATTTTTCATCAGGCCTTCCGCTGTGATAAACTGGATAATTAGTAATCTTTGCTATAGTATTAGCTTGATCAATACGTTTACATATAACAAGGGTTGGTTCATCTTTGTGTTTTTTTAATAATTTTACTGCTTTTGGTATCCTATTTTCAGCATTGTATACTAGACTTCTTCTTTTAAAAATCATAGAGTCTAGTTTCTCTCTTAAATTGAAATCATCATTACCATTAGCTGCACGCATTCTTCCTATAAATCGTCGTATAGTATGTGAATATTCATCATATTTCATTTGTTCATCATATGATAAATCTATTGAGTGAAAGTATACTGTAAAATCACTAATTTTTGCATCTTTTAAAGGTACATTAATTATAATATCTCCACAGTATTCAATTGACTCTTTATTTGGAGTTGCAGAAAGACCTAGGATATTATCATAAGATATATTATCATATAATTTTGAAAAAACTGGACTTGTACTTCTATGGCATTCATCGATTACAAGCATACCACAGGTTAATCCTTCTGATCTTTCTTTTGAAAGAATATGAAATGTTTCAACTGTACAATTTTTTACATTAAATTTATTTAATTCTTCGGTCCATTGTTTTTTAAGTTTGCGGGTTGGAACACCAATAATTATTTTATCGAAATTTTTTTCTTTTAGAAGTAATATGGTTGCATAAGTTTTTCCAGTTCCTGCAAAGGCTTTTATCACGCCTTTACCATTATATACTCTGAGTAAGCGTTTTTGCCATTCATATGGTTCCATGATTATCTATTACCTCAAATATATAACAATATTCCCTACCTTAAATGGAAAGTAATTAAAATAACTTATCATCAAAAGACATAGAAATTATTATATAAACAAATAATAATTAATCTAGTGATCCTATGGATGGAAACAAAATTTTTTTACAAATTGGAAATTTTTTATTTGTTATTTTAACAATTATTGTTAACGCTCTAGCAAATATTTTACCTATAAATAATAGAAACACTGGTGAACTTTCAGATCTTTATCCAAATCTCTTTGTACCCTCTGGAATTACCTTTTCTATTTGGGGAATTATATATGTTTTACTGATTATGTTTAGCATATATCAATTAAGAGATCTATTTAAAAAAGAAAAAATTGAAATGCCTTTTATAAAAAAAATAAGCGTATTTTTTATGCTTGCAAGCATTGGAAATATAACCTGGATTTTTTTATGGCATTATGAACAAGTTGTTTTTTCTCTATTGGCTATGATTTTATTGTTCTTTTCTTTACTTATAATATATCTAAGGCTTGGAATAGGTACAAAAAAATATTCTTTAAAAGATACTATATTTGTAAATATTCCTTTTAGTGTATATTTTGGTTGGATTAGTGTTGCAACTGTTGCAAATATAACCGCTGTTTTAGTTGATTTAAACTGGGATGGTTTTGGAATTAGTGAAGTTACATGGACTATACTTATTTTGATTGTAATAGTTTTTATTACAATTTTAATGTTATACAAAAGAAAAGATATTGCATATAGCCTTGTTATAATATGGGGCTTTTTAGGGATATATCTAAAAAGAATAAATAATCATCCTGATATAGCATGGGCTGCTGTTATAGGTATCATAATAATTATATTCGCTGTTTTAATTGTAGCGTTTTACAAGTATAAAAATTCATTAAAAAAATAATTAGGTCTGGATGGTATCGAAATACCAGCCATGTCACCCTATTATCATGGAACAAATTGTTCCGATAAGGCCCTTTACAAAGTAATCTTACTTAACCCCCCAGACCATTATTGTAAATGCATTGTCACAACTTAAATGTTTCTATTAAATATTTTTATGAAACAAATATAACAAATAATAGTGATAAAAGTGAATATTATTTGTTTTATTATAAAATACGATATAATATAAAATTTTCTATTTTTATATTTATTTAAAACCTAAGAGAAAACTTAACTATTTAAAACATATACAGGTTTTTAATATGGGCATGGAAGATATTAAAAGAATTATAGTTCCAGTTGACAATACTGAAGACTCAAAAAAAGCAGTAGAAAAAGCTGCACACTTAGCAAAGGTTTTAGATGTAGAAGTAAAAATTATAACGGTAAATGATACACATCAATTTATCTCATCAGTTGTTTTAGAAGAAAAACTAAAAAAAGAAACTGAATCTCTTCTCAAAAGTTTTAAAGATATTGCTGAAAAATTTAAAATAAAATCGGAAACTCAATTAATCGCAGGAAAACCAGAAGAAGAAATAGTAAATTTTGCTAAAGAGGGAGACCTTATAATAATGGCTCATCACGATCGAAGCAAAGGAATAGATAAAGTAATGGAAAAAAGTGTATCAAAAAAAGTAGTAGAAAATGCACCTTGCTCAGTATTTGTAGTTAAATAAAAAAAGAAAAAAAATTATTTTTTGTCTTTTTTGTCTTTGTCTTTTTTTACTTTGTAATCAGCATTGATTGTTTTATCATCATCTGGATGACCAGACCATGATTCTTGATCTTTTCCTTTTGAACCAGTTTGTTGTTGTCCTGCTTGCTGTTGAGCCTGCTGTTGTGCTGCTTGTTGATATATCTTAGTTGATGCTTTCTGAATTATTTCAGATAATTTATCTGTTTTTTCTTTTATTTTATCTGTGTCATCACTAGAAAGTGCTTTTCTAAGTTCCTTAATTCCTTCTTCAATATTTTTCTTATCGTCATCAGGTAATTTATCTTTTAATTCATCTAGTGTTTTTTGTGCGGTATGAACAAGTGAATCACCGTTGTTTCTAATTTCAATTTTTTCTTTACGTTTCTTGTCTTCTTCAGCATGTGCATCTGCTTCTTTCTTCATTTTTTCAATTTCTGAATCAGATAATTTTGTAGAACCTGTGATTCTAATAGATTGCTCCTTACCGGTACCCTTGTCTTTTGCTGTAACATTTAAAATACCATCGGCATCGATATCAAAAGTAACCTCAATTTGGGGAACTCCTCTAGGTGCCGGTGGAATTCCATCTAAGTGGAATCTACCAAGGCTTTTGTTGTCTGCCGCCATTGGTCTTTCACCCTGGAGTACATTTATATCAACACTAGTTTGATTGTCAGCTGCAGTACTAAAGACTTTACTTTTCTTTGTTGGAACAGTAGTATTTCTTTCAATCAAAGGAGTTGCTACTCCACCAAGTGTTTCAATGCTTAATGTTAAAGGAGTAACATCCAAAAGAACGATATCTTTGTCAACATCGCCAGATAGAACACCTGCCTGAATTGCTGCACCAATTGCAACACATTCCATAGGGTCAACATCTCTTTTTGGAGGTTTTCCAAATATTTCTTCAACCTTCTTTTTAACATATGGAATTCTAGTAGTACCGCCGACAAGAACCACGTGATCTATATCTGATGCTTTGAGTTTAGCATCTTTAAGTGCTTGTTTACATGGGTTCTCTGTTTTATTGACAATGTCGCTTATGATTTCTTCAAATTTAGCACGAGTCAACTTTTTCTCCAAATGTTTTGGCTCGTTATCAACAACTGTGATATAGGGTAAATTGATATCAGTTTGTTTAGTTGAAGAAAGCTCAATTTTTGCTTTTTCACTTGCTTCAATTAATCTTTGTAAAGATTTTGGATCATCTCTTAAATCAACGTTATGTTTCTTTTTAAATTCTTCAGCTAAATAATCAACTAAAGCTTGATCCATATCTGATCCGCCTAGTTCTGTGTCACCGTTTGTACTAAGTACTTCAAATACGCCTTCACCTACTTCCATTAACGTAATATCAAAAGTACCTCCGCCGAAATCATATACTGCTATTTTATGATCTCCTTCTTTATCAAGACCATAGGCAAGACTTGCTGCAGTTGGCTCATTTATAATACGTTTTACTTTTAGCCCTGCTATTTCTCCAGCATCTTTAGTAGCCTGTCTTTGATCATCGTTAAAATATGCGGGAACTGTGATAACTGCTTCTGTTACTTTTTTACCTAAAAATTCTTCAGCATCTTTTTTGATTTTTTGTAAAATAAATGCACTAATTTGCTCGGGGGAATACTCTTTTCCTCTGATTTTTACTTTTTTACCTTTACCCATTTTCCTTTTTATTCTGTGGATTGTTCCTTCTGTGTTTGTAACCGCTTGTCTTTTCGCCGGTTCACCTACAAGTTTTTCACCATCTTCAGTGAAAGCAACAATCGAAGGAAAATAAGGGTGGCCCTCTGTACTTTTAATGATAGTTGGTTTACCTGCTTCCATTACAGCTACTTCAGAGTTTGTAGTTCCTAAGTCAATTCCAATTATTTTTGTCATATATTTCACCTCATATATGTTATTTATTTTTTTCATTTTTTGAAACAACCACTTGAGATGGTCTCAAGAGTTTGTCATCAATCAAATATCCTTTTTTAATTTCTTCAACAATAATATTATTTTCACAATTATCTTTTTCTATAGTTGTTATTGCCTCGTGATAGTTATGATCAAATTTTTTACCTTTACAGTAGATACATTTTATATTTTCTTTTTCAAAGAAGTTTTCAAGATTATTTATTAAAAGTTTTAAACCTTCTTTTGGTTTTTTATCTTCATATGCTTTTAACAATAGTTCATATAAATCTATAATTTCACACAAATATTTATTTTTTATATCCTGTTTTTGTGATTTTATTTCTTTTTCCATTCTTTTTTGATAGTTTTTAAGATCTGCAATTGTTCGCAAGAGTTTTTCATTTTTTTCTTTGACTTCTTTTTGAAGTTTTTCTATTTCCTTTTCTAAATTATGGATTTTCTTTTTTGAATTATCTTTTTTTGTTGTATCTTTTTTATTTTTTGATTGTTTTTTCTCTGTCATACCTCACCTTCTAGGACAAAACAATTTTATTATAAAAAAAAGAAAAAATTGATGTAATTATGTTATTACATCATTCCTGGGGGCATTCCACCCATTCCACCGGCTCCTGGTGGCATTCCTGCTGGTGCTCCGCCGCCGTCGCCACCGCCTTTTGAGGCAATGACATCGTCGATTCTTAGGATCATGGTTGCAGCTTCGCTTGATGCTTCGATTTCTTGCATGCTGACTCTTAATGGTTCTATGACACTGTTTTTTATCATGTCATCTACTTTTCCGTTATACACATTAATTCCTGTGTTTTTCTTGCCTTTTTTATGTAGGTTTCTGATTTCTAGCATCATATCGATTGGATCAAGTCCTGCGTTTTCAGATAGTGTCTTTGGAACAATTTCTACTGCGTTTGCAAAGGCTTCAATTGCCATTTGTTCACGTCCACCAACACTTGGTGCATAGTCTCTCAAGCCCATTGCTACTGCAGTTGCCATAGCTCCTCCGCCTGGTGTTATTTTTCCGTCTTCAAGTGCAACTTTTACAACAGATAATGCATCATGTAATCCACGCTCCAACTCATCTATTACATGTTCTGTGGTACCACGTATAAGTATTGATACTGCTTTTGGATTTTTACATCCATTGATAAAGGTCATTTTATCGTCTCCGATTTTTCTTTCTTCTACGTTTCCTGCATGTCCAATGTCACTTTTGGTTAGACCTTCTAGGTTTCCAATGATTTTTCCACTGGTTGCTTTAGCTAGTTTTTCCATGTCTGATTTCTTAGCACGTCTTACTGCATATATTCCTTCTTTTGATAGGAAATGTTGTGCTATATCATCTATTCCTTTTTGACAGAGTACAACGTTTGCACCGCTCTTTTTGATTCTTTGAACCATCTTTTTAAGCATACCTTCTTCTTCATCTAAGAATGCTTGAAGTTGGGTTGGATCATTTATTTGTATTCTTGCATCTACTTCTGTTTTTTTAACCTCAAGTGGAATGTTTAATAACGCTATTTTTGCGTTTTTGACATTTCTTGGCATTCCTTCATGTACTCTTTCTTTATCAAGTATCAATCCATCAATGATTTCAGTATTTGCAATGCCTCCACCTTGTTTTTTCTGAATTTGAATGTTATCTAGATCAACTGTTGTTTTTTTACCATCTGTTTCTGCAACTCTTGTTACTGCATCTACTACTACGTCTGCTAGAATATCTTTTTCAGCACTAGCGCTTTTGCTGGCCATTGAAGTTATTGCAATGTTTCTTAGTGTTTTTTTGTCGTTTGGTTTTAAGTTTATTGCGTTTTTGTTTAGAATTTGTTTTGCTTTTTCAGCAGCTAGTTTATATCCACCACATATAACTGTTGGATGTATATTTTGTTCTAAGAGTTCGCCAGCATATTTTAGAAGTTCACCTGTAAGAACTACAGCACTTGTTGTGCCATCGCCACATTCTTCATCTTGGCTTTTTGCAACTTCTACGATCATTTTTGCAGCAGGATGTTCGACATCAATTTCTTTTAAAATTGTAGCTCCGTCGTTTGTAACTACGACATCACCCATTGAGTCTACTAACATTTTGTCCATTCCTTTTGGACCAAGGGTTGATTTAACTGCATCAGATATTGCTCTGGCAGCCATTATATTGTTTTCCTGTGCTCCTTTGCCTCTTTCTCTTTTTGTTCCTTCTTTTAGAACTATTATTGGTTGTTGTCCATTCATCATATTTTTCGTTTCCTCCCTAATAATTTAACTTAAGTAGAAAAGTGCTATACAAGCTCTTCTATATAAGTGTTTTGGTCAAATCAGTAGTTCCGAAAGTGCTCTAAAATAAGAGAATTTCAGGATAGAAACTGTGTATAAATAGGTTTTGATATGGAGAAAAACAGGTTTTCTTATCTGTTGAGAGAAAAAAGGGGGTGTTTTTTACTAAAAATTGTGATTAGAGATCTATTATAAATTAAGGAGAAAAAGAGAATAAAGAGTTGGTTTGAAGATACATGTTATCCCCCTCCAGGATCTATTGTGTATAACATAGTTCCAAAGTATTTCGAGGTTATTAGATGGTCTTGTTTTACTTCTCCAAAGAGAGATAACCATATCAAGATATTTTCAAGGATCCACAAATTATAAAGGGCTTTGAAAAAAACATAAAGAACCAAAATATTTTTAAATAACATATGAATATTTAATCATATG
>CAZWYI010000039.1:0-16178 GCA_964638155.1 uncultured Thermoplasmatales archaeon
AAAAAATACAACCGCTGAAGGCACTTAATCTTTATTTAAGTGCGAAACTCAGGTTTATAATATGATGTTCTATTCCAGGTTAAGTTTCCAAGAAAAGAATTATAAGATGTTTTATTAACAAAATATCTAACTTCGATAAATACTTTTATTGGTAAAAATGTATTTTTCTCTATCCAATACAAAATAGTACAGTCATATTCTTCGTTAAATTTTTTGTCAAAAGAAGAGTTTTTATGTCTATCCGGCAATAGATAATCCATATATGTATCATTTAATTTTTTATTTTCAAATACTGAAGTAATTTCTAATTTATAGCAGTCAGAACCATTTACTGTTTCATCATTTAAATATTTAGTTTTACCTTCTTCAAAAATGTATCTGACTTTGTCTAAATAAGATACACCATACCAATTATGGTCGCCTGAGAGAGCTGACCAATAATTATAATCACCCCAACGAAGGTATTGAGTTTCATTACTATGATAAACTGATCTATTATGCCATTCTCCTTTCAATTCTCTATTTGACATGTCTACTCTAAAAGAAGCATTATATTGCATTGAATAATTAGAATACCAGCTGTCATGAAATGGAAATTTCTTAGTGTCATTTTCCATATTTGTTACGATTTCCTTTACTATTCCATCTGCTGAGTATGAGTAATATGTAACATTATCAATCGCTTCTAATACCTCTTTTTTTATATTATGAGCAGGTGGAATACCTTGAAAAATAAAAATAAAAGCTACAATTATAATCATTATTGAAAATATTACTGAGATTATTTTCTTCATCCCATTCTCCTCACATAAATAGATGTAAAAAACATTTATAAAATTATGTTTCTAGAAATAGAATTATTTATATCGTTCTTTCTAATGTCAACTAAATAAAAAAGAAGGGCAAGGTCGACAGTATCATACCAGGTATGATATCCAATTCCGGGCGGGCCCATATTCTTTATATTTTGTTCTCGTATCAGTTTATTCAAACTATTAAGATTAGTATCTCTACTCAAGACCATAATGTTTTTTACATATCTTTTCACATTTTACAAAAAATAATTAAGATTTTCTAAATTATTTAAAAAAGCTTTGTAATTTAGACTTTTTAAAGAAATAGTCATTAAATTCCGAAATCTTTATAATATCACTATATAATTAAACTTCTCAGTAATTTTAATCTGCGGGGAGGAAAAAATGCCAAGACAGCAGTTTGAATATCAATATTCTCAAGCAAGTATCGAACAATTAGTATCTAATTTTCAGAACTGGGTTGCCCAGCAAGGATATTCCACAGAATATGCTTTCCAAAATAACTGGCATGTTGTTAAAGTTGTTAAGGGAAAAGCATTGTGGAAAGGTCATTGTGAAGTATACATTGGTGGTAGCCCAGAGAGATTCAACGTAATAATTGATAGCGAAAGTCTAGCAAAAGAAATTATTGGTCCTGGTGGTCTTATCGGTATGGGAATAAGAGGTAAAATCCGTTCACTAGTAAAAAATATTCCCGATTCAATATCCCATATCAGTGGAGCTCAAAGAATAAGATAGAGGTGAAAAATTATGAGAAAAGATCTGACAATTTTAGGGATAGTTTTATGGCTGGTTTTAGGCACAGTTTTTACAATTATTGGATTAAATTTAATGATCATTGAACTTGCAATAATGGGGTTTATATTAGGTTTTGCAGGATTTATTATATTCATAGCCGGTCTAATAATGGGTGAAAAAAATATTGCTCCACCACCACCTGCGTTTAACTCAAGTCCTGGCTTTAACAACCCTATAAATCCAGGAAGTATGCCTCCTCCATCAACCGCCCCGAGAGGATATCAAACACCAATGAATCAAGGCAACCCTGGTTTTCAAACAAACCAAAATCAAACAACAATGAATCCTTTTAATAATAAAGAAGAAGACGCCATAGCTCAAATTGAGAGATGGGGGCAATTAAAAGAAAAAGGATTGATCACTGAAGAAGAATTCCAAAGAAAAAAAAATGAGCTATTATAATATAAAGTAGGTGATTTAATGAATAAATTAGTTGTAATAATTGGATTAATGATGTGGTTTGGCCTTTCCACTTTTTTCCTAATAATTGGCACATTCCAATTTTCTTTAATTATTGGATTTTTTGGATTAATCGTCACACTTGTTGGTTTTATTATGAAAGATACTCAAAAAGAATTACCGCCACCCCCAACATCACATCAAAATCCTCAAATGTATAATTTCCAACAAAGACCTGCTCAGAATACATCAAATATTAACCCACCTTCTCAAGCTCAGAACTCTTCAAATGGAGAAGATGTAATCACTCAAATTGAGAAATGGGGCAAACTCAAAGAAAAAGGATTAATCACTGAAGAAGAGTTTCAAAAGAAAAAAAATGAATTATTGTAGTAATTGTTATCTTATTACCTTGTTACCTTAATTTTACTAGTGCAACTAGTCTGTTAAATTGAATTCTTACGGGCATGCTAATATTAATAGGAATCTTTTTTAATACGAAAATATATATGTAATTGCACGTGCAGGTAGGATGGGATGATTAACAGAAAAATAGCTATTCTAATGGCCTTAGTTCTTTGTTTAACTTATACTAATTTTGTAGGATATAATAAAGAATGCAAAGCATCTATTCTACCAAAATTTTATGTGGATGACGACTACGATGACTCAACACCAGGATGGAACGTTGATCATTTCAGTACAATACAAGAGGCAATAGATGCCTCTAATTATGGTGATAGAATTGTTGTATACGAGGGAAGTTACAATGAAAATATTTTAATAGATCACAAAATTGATTTATTTGGTGAAGATAAAGAGATTACCATCATCGAGGGTTTAAACAGCGGCCATACAATAAATATTTCTGCATCAGGTGTAAATATAAGTCATTTTACCATAAAGGAAAGCGGCACAAGTAATGATGAATCGAATATATATTCTAATGCTGGTAATCTAATTATAACAGATAATGTAATAAAAAGTGGCGGAAACGGCGTATACTTAGCTAATTGTAATAACAACATAATATATGATAACGAAATAGAAAGTAATGTTTTGGACGGGATACATCTTCTAAATTCAGATAGCAACGAAATAACATACAATAAAATAACAAATAATGATAACGGCTTATTTTTGTATGATTCATCAGATAATGAGATATCACATACTTCACAAATTAAAAACAATGATATAAATGGAATATTTTTAAATGAGACATCAAACAGCAATCAAATTCTCTATAACAATATATCATCCAATACACATAATGGAATTTTTTTAAATGATCACTGCGAGGGTAATGAAATCGAAAATAATGACATTTACAGCAATACAAAAAGCGGAATTAGACTTGAAAACTCAAGTAGCAACACTATGGAAAATAATAATGTAAATAGCAACACAGACTATGGAATAATGATAGTTGGATCGTCAAACATAGTAAACTTGTGCACAATAAAAAACAATAACAAGCATGGAATATTTTTATTTGCTGATGATCACAACACAATTAAACAAAATATGATAAATAGCAACACAAAAGCTGGCATACATCTTTCAAACTCTTCAAACGATACAATTCATACAAACAAAATCAAAAATAACAATTTATATGGCACATATATTGATTATTTTTCTAGAAACAATCTGTTATATAACAATCTTTTTTATTCTAATAACATAAACGCGATAGATAAAAGTATAAATAAAAATAAATGGAATACTTCAAAAAGAACTGGTTCAAATATAGCCGGTGGAAGCTATATTTGTGGTAATTTCTGGAGTGATTATAGTGAAGATATCTCAGATAGCAATAACGACGATATTGCAGATGACTCATATACTGTGAATGGACCAAATATAGATTATGGGCCACTAATAGACGGCGAGAACCCAGTTCTTGGACCACCGACGATTTCAGAATCAGAGCAGACAATTGGCTCAAATACAAGGTTATCTGTAGATATAACAGATAATATAGAAGTAAGCAAAGTATATCTTGTTCTTACAAAACCAAATGGAGCAATAGAAAACAGCTCAATAAAACAAAATAAAACAGGTAATATCTATTATTGTGAAAAAGCATTTTCACCGGTTGGAAATTTTAGTTTTTATATTCTAGCAAAGGACTCGATTAACTGGGAAAGATCAGTTACCAAAACGTTTGAAATAACTGAAGGAACTGCCCCCCAGGTAACCGATAATTCACCAAGTTCTGGTGAAGCAGGATTTGGATTTTTATTTAACGCAACTGTAACAGATGATACAGATTCAGCTGATAATATATATGTTGAAGTAGTATGGTCTCATGGTGAAAAAAGCGGTACATTAGAACTAGACCATAAAAACAATAATTATTTCCAAGTAGGAGTAAGTTTAGATGATACTACTGGCAAGCTTACTTATTATTTTGTAACAAATGATACATGGGGTAACACGAAAACAACTGATTCAACTAGTATTGATATAATAGATGAAACAAAACCAGTTATAACAATAAACAGCCATGAATATGAATCTGATGGATTTATTCATACCTATGAAATTAGTACCACTATTACAGATAACGCTAAAGTTTCAAGTTCTCATATCGAGTACTGGATAAATAATGGAACACATAATAAAGCTTTAATGGATAAAAATGGAAATAACTATGAAAAAACGATATATTTAGAAAAAGAAAATGACAAAGTATTTTGTATAATTAATGCAACCGATCCATCAGGAAATGAAGTAGATACCAAAAATCCATATGCATACAGTGGAGGAAGTTACACTGGAGTTATTTCTAACCCTGTGACATTTAATGCATCAAATAGCTTTGATTTAGATGGAGAAATTGTTAGTTATAACTGGGATTTTGGAGATGGCTCAACTGGTTCTGGTAAAATTACTGAGCATACCTATTATACAAATGGAGAATATGATGTAACTTTAACTGTAACTGACAATGAAGATTTAAAAGAGGTAGATACTACAACTTCAACAATAGTAAAAGCAGATAAGACAAAACCAAGTAGCACGTTGTTAAATAATATTGAAGAAGAATATGGTGTTGAATTTACAGAATATTTTTATTGTTATGATATTGATGGGGATGATAAAGAAGATAATTTTTATGATCCTAATGGTGTTCTTGAAACAGTTCATAGTAATTCAATAGATATTGATAATGCTACTTGTTTTATTTTGAAACCAAAATCAACCAACAATATGTTTTTATGGAATGTAGATGAGGACAGCATTATTACTGTAAATACAGATATTACAATAACTAACACATTTGAACAAAATACAGAAAATAAAGTCTATGTAAATTTAACTATAGAAAAAGAAGAGGGCTGGATATATTTTGAAACTGAGGATAAATATCCTAATTCAGCTATAGATGTATATTCAGAGAATTCAATTATTCCTTCGGATAGATTTTGGCGGGAAAATAATAAAATATATGTTTTAGACGATCCACCTATTAATTACTCGTTTGTTTATGATAAAAAAGATGTTTCAGGATCTTTACAATGGATTAGTTTTAATCCACCACATGAAAGTAACATAAGTATCAGCAATCCAACTATAGAAATCACATACAATGTACCCGTTACAATTACAAAGGCAGAGTTTTATGATTACAGTACTGAAACTACAAAAGATATAATAAATGATTTAGAAACAAATGATAACAAGGTATATACCTATACCCCTCAAGATATCAGTAAAGGTCAATACGATATATTAATTCATGCAGAGGATAGTAAAGGAACTGTATGGAAAAACTGGTCTTTATACAATTATGTATTACCTTCTACTGAAGAACAAGAATCAAAATTTAATATATTTACATTCTTACCCTTTATTGGAATAATTGCAGGTGCAGCTGTCGCTTTATATCTATTAATGCGCTTTAAAAACATAGCATTTGAAAGCTTTATTTATATAAAGGATAAAAAAATAATACCTTTTTTCAAACCATTGGTATTTGGACCATTAAGATTAAACATAGATGAAAAAAACATACAAAAAGCAGAGTTTTATGTAAACGGACAATTAAGAAATACAATTAACGAGCCGCCATACATCTGGAATTTTGATGAAAAAGGCATTATGAAACCAACTATTGAAGCAAAAGTATATGATAACAAAGGGAACACAAGCAGTACCGGTGAAATGACATTTTATGTATTCAACAGATTTATCAGATAATAACAAGTTTTATCTAAAACATTTTTTATTTTGGAAAAATATGAACATAAAAACAATTTATGGTATAAACTATGATTCAAATATTTATGTAATAGATGGAGAAAAACCAACAATAATTGATTGTGGAACAGGCATGCATCATAATAGAGTAATAGATGAAATCAAAGATTTTATAGAGTTAGAAAGAATCAGTCAAATTATTCTCACTCATGAACATTTTGATCATACCGGCGGTGCAAAAAAAATAAAAGAAGAACTTAGGGAAAATACAAAAGTTATTTCCCACAGGATTGCTTCTGAAAAAATTGAGAAAGGAGAAAGCGATTTTGCAAGAATGCTTGGTTCAAAAATGGAAAAAACACAAGTTGATATAAAGTTAGATGATAAAGATAAAACAAAAATTGGGAACAAAGAATGGCTTGTTATATATACCCCCGGGCATACACCTGGAAGTATCTGTTTATATGAAAAAGATAGTAAATCTTTAATTTCTGGTGATACAATTTTTTCTTTTGGATCATTTGGTAGATATGATTTTCCAGGTGGAAATCTAATAGACTTAAAAAAATCCATAGAAAAAATATCAAAAATAGATATAGAAAATCTTTATCCAGGTCATGAAAGAATAGTTGAAAATGATGCAAATAAACATATACAAAAAAGCTTACAAAATATTAGTTGCATTTGAATAGTATGAAAAATCCTAGAACTATTTTAAATAAAATAAAATGGAAAGAAGATTTAGAATTTAAAAAAGCAGAAATATGGTATCTGCATCGGGGAGCACCAGATGATACAAAGATAATTACTGGAAAAGATATCAAAAATATAGGAAGATCATTTATTGAAACAGAAAAAGCTATGATACCTTTTCATAGAATCTTTAAAATTAAACATAAGAACAAAACAATATTTAAAAGAAAAAAAGAGAGATAAAAATTATGAAAATAATCCCTATTGCATCTGATTCACTTGGCGTTAGATCAATGGCAACATATGTTGAGACAAAAGATTGTAAAATATTAATAGATCCATCAGCAGCTCTTGGGCCAAAAAGATATGGATTACCACCACATAAAAAAGAACAAGAAGCTCTTTTTAAAGCAAAAGAAAAAATATCAGAAATAGCAAAAAACTGTGATATACTTACAATATCACATTATCACTATGATCATTTTGATCCAAACGAAGTTTTTTATAAAAATAAAAAAGTTTTTGCAAAAGATATAAAAGAAAATATTAACAAATCACAGAAAAAAAGAGGGGATGATTTTAAAAAAGAAGTTGAGGGTATTTGTGAATTAACCTTTTCAGATAACACTAAACATAAGATAGGAAATACAGAACTTATTTTTTCAAAACCATTTTTTCATGGTCCTAAAAACGTTAGACTTGGATATGTTATAATGATAACAGTAAAGGATAAAGATAAAACAATAATTCATGCATCAGATGTGCAGGGACCAATAACAGAAGATGCTAAAGAATATATTATAAAACAAAAACCAGATCTTTTAATAATGGATGGACCACCTACAAATTTTTTAGGCTGGAGGCTAAGTAAAAACGATCTGGAGAAAGCAAACAAAAATTTCAAAGAAATTATGAATGAATTAAACTGTGAAATAATACTTGATCATCATCTTTTAAGAGATTTAAAATACAAGGAAAGGTTCCCAGCGGCATATAAAAATAATAAAAAAGTAAAAACTTTCGCAGAGTATTTAGGTAAAGAAAACAATACCCTCGAGGCACATAGAAAAAAACTATGGGGTAAATAAAAATGAGCTTCCTTGATAGATTAGAAAAAAAAATCGAAAAAAAAGAAAAACAAATTGAAAAACAAAAGCAAAAAATAGATGACCACAAACAAAAATTAAACGAAGGGAAAATTACTAGAGCAGAATTTAATATTAAAAAAAGAAAAATTGAAGAAAAAATAAAGGCCTATGACTCTAGAATTAGAGTTTTTAAAGGACTTCATACAAAAGAAAGAAGACATCAAGAAGAAGTTGCAGAAAAAAAGAAAAAGAAGAAAGAAAAAAAAGGAAAAAAGAAAAAATTGTTTTAAATGTTTTTATTCTGTTGGATTCTTTACTTCACCCATAAATAATACTGTGTCTGTTTTTTTATGATGAATGGTAAATAAGAAAGGATGATCGCAATCAAATGTTTTTCTTGTGTCCTCCTCACCAGGAAATGCAGTTAGTTTCATTGCCGCTGCTGTTGCTGCAGCTGCTTCTGTTCCTTCCTCATTTACCTTTACAAATGCTTTATGTAATACATGTGATAAGAATAATTGTCCTTCATTTGATATATCTGAAAAATCAGCTTTAGTGCTAAATGCTTTTTCCATACCTAGATCATTTAGATAATCTTTTAATGAATAAGATGTTTTAAACTCAAACTTTGGAAGATAGATATCGCATTCTTTTTTTGTCATTGATTTAATCCAATTATTATATGTTTCTTTATTTATTGAGTCTACAATATCTGAAACATCTGAATTTTTTCCTGGAAGAATAATAATCATAGATATTTCATCACCTTTGTAAGGTAGTTCTAAAATTTGTAAATCTTCTGTTTCTGTGTAATTAAACCTGTTTTCCGTATCAACTAGTTTCATTGTATCAACTTCGATTTTTTCATTATTTAAAAGTGTAAAATTTTTAAGTGTTGTGTTAGCCTCATCAAACTGGATCTTCCAGATTCCTTTAAAATAAATAGCATTTGTCAAAATCAATTTTGTTAAAACAGGGTCTATTATATCAGGTGGAACTAAATCTTCTATTAAATTATTGGTTTGATTTTCAACCCAATTATTTATTGTTTCTGCAGCTTTTTTAGGATATGCATATTCAACTTCTTCAGCATTTCCACCATAATATGATTCAATTACGCTAACATAATCATCTATAAGATTAAATCCAACATCTGGCCATAGAGCATTTGCAGTTGAAATATCGTATTTATCATTATAGTTTAAATTATTATAAAGAGACTTCATATATTCATGAAAAGACTCGTTATCCTGCTCAATACTTAAAACATCTTCCATTTCAATTGCAGTATCTCCTTTTGCTCCTTCATATACCATAGCAAGAGCTGAAAAAACACTATATGGCGAATAAAAAAGGTTACCAGTGTTTTCTTTATCATCATAGATTTTTTTAAAAAAATCAAAAGAGAAATCATTTACTGCTTCGTTAAAAGAAGTTTCGTTTCCTAAACCTGTTTGAGTTTCATTATCTGATTCCTTTGTTTCATCTTCAATATCTTCAAAATTATTAGAAGTTAATATTACAAATGCAGAACCAACTAAAATCAAACTTACAAATACCGCTGCTAGAGCTTTTATATTAATATTCATTATTCTCACCATTTAAACTGTATATATAGATGTGTTATATAACATAATTGAAAACGTTTGGGAAAAACCAAACAAAAAAAGTTTAGTATTTAATTTTAAAATCCTTAAAATTTTCAAAAGAATCTTTTTCTTCTACTTCAACATTTCCAACAGTAGCACTAGATGACCCATAATGACACCAATCAATTAATTCATTTACCTGTTTTTCATCTCCTTCAAACACTGCTTCAACCCTACCATCTGAAGTATTTCTAACCCAACCATTTACGTTAAGTTGATTTGCTTTTTCTTTGGTATTAGCTCTAAAAAAAACACCTTGAACTCGTCCTGATATAATTACATGTTTATTTGTTTTCATATATTTAGTTCACCTAAGGCTTAAATCTTGTAACTGTTCTTGGAAATGGAATTGCATCTTTTATATTATCAATTCCACATATCCATGCAACAACTCTTTCCACACCAAGACCGTAACCTGAATGTGGAACTGAGCCGTATCGTCTTAAATCAAAATACCAGTCATAGTTTTTAATATTTTCACCCATTTCCTTTAACCGTTTTTTCATATAATCTATATCTGTACTTCTCTCAGAACCCCCAACGATCTCCCCATATTCTTCTGGTGCAAGCATATCAAAACAGAGAGCTGTTCTTGGATCTTTTGGATCAGATGGTTTATAAAAAGCCATAATTTCAAGAGGATAATTTGTTACAACAACGGGACATTCAAAATGATTCATTAGTTTGTTTTCCTCAATTGTTCTAAGATCTTTTCCCCATTCTACATCCATATTTTCTTTTTCTTTTAAAATATCAATTGCTTCAGTGTAAGTGATAGTTGGAAATTCCATATCTGAAATTTTTTCTAGTTTTTCAATATCTTGGCCTAATAATTCTAAATCTTTTTTATTGTGTTTTAAAACTTCTTTTAAAATATATTTTACTTCTTTTTTAGAAATTTCAGTTATATCTTTTAAACCTATCCAGGCTGCTTCCATTTCTGCCATCCAAAACTCAGAAAGATGTCGTGATGTTTTTGATTTTTCAGCACGAAAGGTTGGCCCCATATTATATATTTTTTCAAGCGAAAAAATACCTGCTTCTGCATATAGCTGCCATGATTGGGAAAGATATGTTTTTTCATCATAGTATTTAACTTCAAATAATGTTGAGCCGCCTTCACATTGATTAGGCTGCAAAACTGGTGCATCAAATTCATAAAAACCATTTTTTCTAAAAAATTCATGGATTGCACCAACTATTGTACTTCTAATTTTAAAAATTGATTTAAGTTTTTGAGAGCGTATCCATAGATGACGTTGATCTAGTAAAAACTCTGTGCTTTGATCTTCTGTTATTGGAAAAACATCGGCAAAATCTACCACATTAAAACTTGTAACTCTTATTTCATATCCACCAGGAGCACGCTTGTCTTCTTTTACAATCCCTTTTATTTCAACAGATGACTCGATAAGTGCTTTTTCTGCATCATCAAACTCTTTATCAGATATATTATCTTTTTTAATGGTTGTTTGAATAGTACCAGTTACATCTCTTATAACTGCAAAGACGATATTACCAGAGCATCTAGTACGATAAATCCATCCACGGAGAGTAATTTCTTCATTTGTTTTTTTGCCTTCAAGTATTTCATCTATTTTTGTCCAAGTTTTTTTACTCATGAATCTTACCACAACGAAAAGCAGATAAAATATTAGAATAAATTAGTTACGGTAAAAAATCATATAAACAACCAATGCGTATATTTTAAAAAAGAATGCTCCTAAACGCTTAAATAGGGCTTCTATTATTATTGCCAGTACTTTCCATTAATATAAATCATATAATATAGTATAAATTAAGGGGTTATAAAATTGGCAGATGAACGAAAAGAAGATGAAAAAGTAGCTAAAGAAACAAAAAATAAAGACGATAAGTCTAAAGATAGCAAAGAAAACAATGAGAGTAAACCAGAAAAAAAAGAAACTAAAGATAAACAAAAACATGAACAGAAAAAAGAAGTAAAACAAGAAATAAAAGAAAAAGAAACAAAACCTAAAAAAGAAACAAAAGGAAAAGAGAAAAAAAGTGATGACTTCAAATATATAGTTCGTCTATCAAATACTGATGTCGACGGTGAAAAAAAATTAGTTTTTGGTCTTAAATCCATTAAAGGAATAGGTTCACATCTTGCTACTTTTATAGCAGATAAAACGGATATAAATAGAGACACAAAAATAGGTAATCTTACAGATAAACAAGTTGAGCATTTGCAAGAAACTATTGATAATGTACAAAATACTGCTCCAAAATGGATGCTGAATCATAGAAATGATATGGAAAGCGGAGAAGACATCCATCTTGTTGGAGCCACTATTGAAATGAGACTTAGAGACGAAATCAATATCATGAAAAAGATAAGATGTTATAAAGGGATTAGACATGAACGAGGTCTAACTGTTAGAGGACAACGCACAAGAGCAAATAATAGAAAAGGACTTACTCTTGGTGTATCTAAAAAAAGAGTGTTAAAAAAATAATTTAAGTGATTTTTATGGGTAAACCAAAATTTTCCAGGAAAAAATTTGAAACGCCAAAACATCCATGGCAGGAACAAAGAATAAAAGATGAAAACGAGCTAATCAAAAAATACGGCTTAAAAAACAAAAAAGAAATATGGAAAGCTGAAACAAGGCTTAGACGTTACCGTAGCCAAGCAAGAGAGCTTCTTGCTGCTATTACTACTGGTGACAAACAAAGTAAAAAAGAAAGTGATCAGCTACTTTTAAGTCTTAGTAGAATAAATATACTACCTCCTAATTCCACACTCGACGATGTATTAGCTCTTGATACTGAAAATATTTTATCACGCAGGCTTCAAACAATTGTTTATGTTAAAGGATTTGCATCAACACCTAATCAAGCAAGACAACTAATTACTCATGGACATGTATCAATAGATGATAAGAGAGTAACTATTCCTGGTTACATTGTTACAAAAAATGAAGAGGGAAACATTGGTTATACAGATGATTCCCCACTTAATGACTCAATGCATCCTGCTCGTCCTAAATCAGATTATGATTCTATTAGAAAGAAAAAAGAAGTAGAAACAAAAAAAGATGAAAAGAAAGAAGATAAAAAAGAACAAAAACCTAAAAAAACAGAAGAAAAACCAAAAGAAAAAAAGGGATCTAAAGAGGAAAAGAAACCTGAAGAGAAAAAAGAAGAAAAAGATACAAAAGGAAAGGAAGAAAAACCAAAAGATAAAAAGAAACCTGAAGAGAAAAAAGAAATAAAAGAAGAAAAAAACAAAGAACCAAAAAAGGATGAGAAAAAAACAGAACCAGTAGAAAAAAAAGAAGAACAAAAAGACACAAAGGAAAAAGAAGAAAAACCAAAAGAAGGGGGTAAGAAGTAATGGGAAGACTTGCTGTTGCTCATATTTTTGCTTCATTTAATAATGTAATAATTACTGTAACTGATCTTACAGGTGCTGAAACAATTGCCAGATGCAGCGGAGGAATGGTTACAAAATCTGCTAAAGATGAAGGATCACCATATACAGCTATGAAAGTAGCACAAAATGTAGCAGACGCTGTACGAGAAAAAGGAATAGATAAAGTAAATGTAAAAATTAGAGGAAAAGGTGGACACAAGGGTGGAAACCCTGGCCGTGGTGCACAAGCAGCAATTAGAGCACTTGTTAGAGCTGGACTTAAAATAAACAAAATCGAGGATGTAACACCTGTACCACATGATGGATGCAGGAAGAAAGGCGGAAGAAGAGGTAGAAGAATTTAAAGGTGAATTTAAATCATGAAAATTAGTATAAAAGAGCTGAAAGACAAAAAAGCTGTTATAAGATTTGAAGATACTAAACCGTATTTTGTAAATTCTCTAAGAAGAACAATGATTGCAGATCTACCAAAGCTAGCAGTTAATGATGTTATAATATATGATAACACTAGCGCTCTTTTTGATGAAATAATATCACATAGACTTGGATTAATACCAATTCCAACTGATTTAAGTCTATTAAATTTTAAAGATGAATGTACCTGTAAAGGTAAGGGCTGCCCAAGCTGTACCGTAAGATATACACTTAGTAAAGAAGGAGAAGGTACTGTATTTTCAGGAGATTTGCAGCCTGCTGAAAAAAGCTGGGCTATAACAGAAGATAAAATCCCAATAGTGGAACTCTACAACGACCAGCGTTTAATTTTAGAAGTAGAAGCAGTACTAGGCAGAGGTAGAGATCATGCAAAATGGCAGGCAGTAACTGCACCGTCTTACAGAATGGATGCAGATATCACGTTTGATACGAAAAAAGAAAAAGATGTAAAAGAATTTGTAGAAAAATTACCAAAGGATTTAGTTAAAATAAAAAAAGATAATCTTGAATTAACAGATCAAACAAAACTACCAGTAATAGAGTCATATATTGATAAAGAAGATATTGATTTTATTACAATCAAAAGAAACCCTAACAATTTTACTTTTAAATTTGAAACAGATGGTTCACTAAAAGCAAAAGATGCTATTTTAGAAGCAGCAAAGATGGTAGAAGAAAAATACAAGGAATTTGGTAAAGAACTTAAAAAATTAAAATAAAAATACTATTTTTAACTTTTTATTTTGAAAATTATTTTTTGATAATACAAAGAATATAGAAATAACTAAATAATATATTTTAATTTTTGATTATGGTGAATTACTTGAGAAAAAAACTATACTTTTTGCTATTAAGTATTATAGCACTTATCATACTTAGTAATGGATACAGTAGTTCTGTATTAGTCAAAAATAAAGTAGATTATACTAATATTTTAGATGATCCAAATCCACCAGCTAAACCAGTAGGACAAAATCATCCCAGAGCATTTATATGGCATGATTATACCACATGGTTTAACGACACAGACTGGGATTATGGAGCTTATATTCACTGGGATTTTGGAGATGGCAGGGAAAGTTCAAGTGGACCATATAAAGTAAATAACCCAATACCTATTAGTTATTCATGGGATAAAATAGGAAGATATCAATTAAAGGCTTATGTCTATATTAGATATGACGGAAATGACTATTGGAGTGACTGGTCTGAACCATTAATTATTAATGTTCGCAAACCCTATTTTTACCCACTTGAAGAACCATTAGGCCCTACTGAAATTAAACCAAATGAAAGTTATACTTTTTCTTGTAAGCCTCTTAAGAGAGATCCTCAAGGAGATAAATTAAGTTATAAATGGGATTTTGATGATGGAACAATAACAGATTGGATCGGACCATATGATTCTGATGAAACTTGTGAAATTAGTCACACCTGGACAGAAAAAGGTAACTACAGGCTAAGAGTAAAAGCAAAGGAGATAAATGAAACTGGTGGAACAGGGAATAGTTACGATGAAAAATATTATACTAGCGAAACTGACTGGTCAGAATTATGGATAGAAGTAACAAAACAAAAACATTATGTTAAAAATTCTTTTTTTAAAACTCTAATTGATTTGTTAAATTTTAATAAAATTATCTTTTGAAAAATAGTTAATCTTTATTTTTCAAAAATATCTTTAAACCTTTTTGTTTTTTCTAATTGAGAATATAACCTTTTGGGCCTGTAGGGTAGCTTGGTATCCTTGTAGCTTCGGGAGCTATAGACTTGAGTTCAAATCTCAGCAGGCCCATCAGCACCCCTAAGGAGAGATTTTGCCAAGGGTTTTGTTATTTCAATGACCTTAGATTTACAGGATCCTCTAGACCTGGGTTTTGAACTGCTTGTTTTAGATCACGTTCAATTGTATGTAAATATCTTCCAGTTGTTTCGATAGAACTATGTCCCAAAATTTCTTGAACAATTCTTATGTTGACTCCAGCTCTTAGCATGTTAGTTGCTGCATAATGTCTAAAAGAATGAGGATGAATCCAACTTATTCCCGCCTGTTCACCAGTTTTTTTAATAATTCGGCGTAAATAGTTAGAAGTCATCCTTCCTTTTTTAGTGGTAAAAACATAGTGCTTACAACTGTTAATTCGCCAATGTTTGATGTAATTCTTTAAAGAAGGATACGTTCTACCTGTTAGCATTTTTTGATCTATTGGGATTATACGTGTTTTGTTGTGTTTACTGTTTTGAATTGTTATTTCATGTCTTTGCCAGTCTATATCTGAGAGTTTCAGATTACATAGCTCTTTGTTTCTCATTCCTGTTTTTGCTAAAAGGAGTATTATGGTTTTGTCACGTTTTTTAAAACGATTTTTGCCTTTACATTGTTTTAACATTTGGTTAATTTCTCGGGTAGTAGGAACTTTCATAGGTTTTGAATTTTCTTTATACAAATTCAGTTGTAGGTCTTTTTGTATGAATTTATTCCATCTGTTAAGAGCTTTGATATAATGGTTGAGGGCACTGTATGTTGCCCCATTTTCTAATCGTTCGGCAAAATGATCGTATAGTTGTTCTTCTGTGTAGTTATTTAGCTTAATTTCTTGTTTTTCGAGATATTGTAATTTTCGTATTGTCTCTGGAATAGTTGATTCTGGATTAAGTTGCTGTTTAGAAAGGCAATGTCTTCTGAATTTAT
>CAZWYI010000040.1:0-14487 GCA_964638155.1 uncultured Thermoplasmatales archaeon
TAAGCTTTGTCATCCCTGCATGTAATTCAAAACGAAATAATTTTTGTACTCTACAGGTAAATGCTATTCCTTTTGTAATTGGTCTTTTAATTTTTTCAGTAATCATTACAAATATTAGAAACATAGAAAAATATGTTTTATATGGTTTAATTATTGTGTTTTCTCTTATTTATCTAATTCCACTTTATAATTTCGGTTTATGGACTTATTCAAAAGATATGTTACTTATTTTAGTTTATTTTGTTATACATGGAATATCTTATTTTGTAATATTTTTAAGTTTTCTTCTTCTTTCAAAAACAAGATATATCGAGCAATAAGTTTTTTCCAAAAGTGTTAATAAAGAAACCTTGATAGGTTAAAATAGATATGTTTCAAAGTTGGAGTATAAAAAAAATATTTTTAACCCTTGGTTTAATTCTTCTTATTGTTGCATCCATTCAGGTGTATCTGTTTTTTATAACAAAATCAGTTTTGATTCATTTTGTTTTGTCTTTTGTAGCATTATTTATAGCACTTTTGTTATTTCATTCCATAAATATTAAACTTAAATATAGAAAAAAATAAGTGATATAAATGTTTGAAAATAAAAGTGAAAAACAATTAATAGTTATATATGCAGTTATTGCAATACTAGTTGCTCTTGGTTTTACTGCTTTTAATTTGTCACCTTTGTCATCAATTAGAAATAATCCTATACTTGTAATAATTATAGCAAATGTGATATTCTTTTGCTTTTTTTATATTTTATATTTGCCTCTTAAAGTGAAAAAGGCAAGGGAAAAAGAAGAGAAAAAATAATAATTTTTTAAACAAATATTTTCAAATATAACTTTAGTTATAACAACTTTTAATGAGCAATCACAATCCTGAGTTTATAAAAATAAATACTTTAAATGACGCTAAAAAAGAAATAAAAAAAATCGGCAGCGACAAATATAGTATTGACATAATGGCACCTAAAGCAATTACAAAAGTTATAAAACTAAAAAATGTAACCCTACAGGATGCAATTATTATAAAGCAGGACATGCTATCAATTGGTGGAGAAGTAGCAGTTCCTAGAAATACTTTTGAATTAAAAGAAGAAAAAGCAGATATTCTTGTTATTGGAAACTTAACCCAACATAACACTCTTGTAGAAAAACTAAAAAGACATTACCCTAGAATTAAAAAGATAGCTACAGAACTTGATCTAATTTTAAAGGAATTAGAATGAAGCTTTTAAACTATGATTTAAACAAAAAAACCCTCATAATGGGTATTTTAAATGTCACACCAGACTCTTTTTCTGACGGTGGAGAATATAACTCCATAGATTCTGCAATTAAACATGCAAAAAATATGGTAAAAGATGGATCAGATATCATAGATATTGGCGGTGAATCAACTAGGCCTGGTGCAAAAAAAATAAGTTCAGAAGAAGAATTAAAAAGAATTCTACCAGTTGTAAAAAAACTATCAAGAGAAATAAAAATTCCTATTTCAGTTGATACCTATAAATCAAAAGTTGCAAGAGAGTGTCTAAATTCTGGTGCTTCTATGATAAATGATATAACAGCCCTGAAAGGAGATAACAGATTAGCAGATGTAGTAAAAGAATACAAAGTTCCCATATGTCTCATGCATATGAAAGGTACGCCAAAAAATATGCAAAAAAACCCAACTTATTCTGATGTTATTAAAGAAATCAAGGATTTTTTAAATAAAAGATCTAAATATGCAATAAAAAAAGGTATTTCAAAAAACAAAATAATAATTGATCCAGGTCTAGGTTTTGGTAAAAGAACAGGTAATGGTATTGAAGACAACTGTAAAATCCTTGCAAATATAAGTGAATTTAAAAAACTAGGTTTTCCAGTACTAATTGGGGCCTCTAGAAAAACGTTTATCGGTAATATTTCAGGCAAAAATAAATTAAAACCAAGTGAAAGACTCCAAGGAAGTATTGCTTCTGCGATAATTTCAGCAATGAATGGAGCAAATATTTTAAGAGTACATGACGTAAAAGAAACCAGATTAGCATTAGATTTATTAGATTGTGTTAAAATTAACAAATAATAACATTTTAAAGGAAATATTTATATAGTTAGTAAATTATAAATATAAATGATTTAGGGGAAATATTCCATGAAAAAAAATATTTCAAAAATTTTAGCTGTTGCTGCAGTAACCTTATTTATGTTTCTAAGTTTTACACCAGCAACTAATGCTGTTGAAAATAAAAAAGCACTTAATCTAGTAGAAGTTGAAGTAACTGATTATAATGCAGATGGTACAACTGATACTAGAATAGTTTTACTAGAAAAATCTACTATTAAAAATCTAAAAGAAGATATTTTATCAGCCGAAAGTTTATCTGAAAGACTTGAAGTTTATAAAGAATATAATCTAGTCTCAAAAGATACAAACATTAAAGATTGGTATAATGGGATGCTTGAAAAAGCAGATAAACTTGGTATTAAAGATAAGAATTTTTTAACTAAAACTAAAATTAAACTACCTATAATGTTAAGAGCATTAACTAAAGTTGATTCTATATCTATTATAGGTGGTTCAAAACGTATAGGTATCACTCCGTTAATAAAATTAATAGGTAGAATTACTAAGTTGGATTTGCCTAGAGCAGATATTTTAATTACTCAAACTGGTTTGATAAACATTTTAAATTCAAAAGGAATTATATCTAATAGCATAATGCTTTCATTACTTGGATTTAACACACATGTTGGTTTTGTTGGAACCGGTATAAAAATACCGTTTTTACTGCATATACATTCAGGTTATTCTGCTTTAACATTTGGTATTGGCCTAGGTTTAAAAATAAGAAGTATGAATATTACTGAACTTATTCAACAATAAAAAATAGATAAAAATAGAGTTTAAAGAAATTCTATTTTTTTATTTTATTTTCACTTTTTTTGATTCTTTTTTTGGTTTTGGCTCTAGTTTTGGAAGTGAAATTCTTAATACACCGTCTTCTATCTCTGCATCAACGTTGTCAGTTTTTAGTTCCTCTGGGAGTTCAAGGCTTCTATAAAAGGAAGTTGTACTTCTCTCACGTCTAAGGAAGTTTTTTCCTTTATCTTTTCCTGCTTCCTCATGCTCTGCTGAGATCTCTATTGTGTTTGGTGTGACTTCTATGTTTATATCTTCCTTTGGAATACCTGGCATTTCTACATTCATTTTGTATTTATCTCCAAGATCTTCTACATCCATTAATGGAGTTCTTTCTTTCATCATAGTTGTTGGTTTCCAGAAGATATCATCGAAGTTTGTCCTAAACTGATCAAACAGTCTGTCCATCTCTGTCCATAGATCATATGGTTTTCTTATTGCTAAATCTCTTTTTCCTTCATCTTTGTCTCTTACACTTAGCTTATTTTTCTTATCTTTTCTAAATGCCATATTTTTTTACCTCCTTTTCACCTTTTTATCTATCATAATTATGTATAAGTTCTTCTATAAAAAGTTTTCGGTTAATATCGTCTAAAAATAGTGGAAAATAACATTAACTATAATTTAATTCAAGATTTGTGAAAAAAATGAACGATCCAGTATGCCCACTAGATTACCGATATGGAAGAAAAGAACTAAAAGAAATATTTAGCGAAAAAAATAAACTTCAATACTTACTAGATGTCGAAGTAGCGCTAGCAAGAGCACATGCAAAAGTAGGAAACATAGATAAAAAAGATGCTGAGGAAATCACAAAAAAAGCAAATACAAAATATGTAAAAGTTGAACGTGTAAAAGAAATTGAAAAAGAGACAAAACACGACATAATGTCAGTAACAAAAGCTCTTGCAGAACAATGCAAAGGAGAATCTGGAAAATATATTCATCTTGGTGCAACAAGCTATGATATAGTAGATACCGCAAATGCTTTACAATTTAATGACTCAACAGATTACATTCAAAAAGGATTAAAAGAACTTAGAAAAACATTTGTAAACTTAGCTAAAAAACATAAAAAAACAGTAATGACAGGCAGAACACATGGGCAACATACAATACCCATAACATTTGGCCTAAAAATGGCAGGATACGCAATGGAAATAGACAGACACTTAGAACGTATGCATCAATGTAAAAGTAGGCTTCTTGTAGGAAAACTATCTGGTGCCGTTGGAACAGGTGCAGCACTTGGCTCTAAGGCATTAAAGATACAAGAAGAAATGCTAAAAGAATTAAGATTAGGAATAGAAGATGTATCCACGCAAATCGTTTGTAGAGATAGATACAATGAGTTAATTGCATTATTGTCAAACATAGCAACAAGCCTTGAAAAATTTGCAACAGAAATAAGAAACCTACAACGCGATGAAATAAAAGAAGCAGCTGAAGCATTTGAATCAAAAAAACAAGTAGGAAGTTCTACTATGCCACATAAGAAAAATCCTATAACTTGTGAACAAATATGTGGACTAGCTAGAGTGATAAGAGGATTCTTAATTCCAACCTATGAAAACGCGATACAATGGCATGAAAGAGATTTGTGTAATTCATCTAGTGAACGGTTTATAATTCCACACACCATAATATTAACTGACTGGATAATCTATAAAACAAATGATGTGTTCAAAAATTTGAAAGTTTTTCCTGAAAATATGAAAAAGAATTTAGAAAAATCAAAGGGACTACCTATGGCTGAATCACTTATGACAACATTAATTTCAAAGGGAATAGGCAGAGGAGATGCACATGAAATAATGAGAAAAACAGCCTTGAAGGCTTCAAAAGAAGGGAAAACATTAAAAGAAGTTTTTATAAAAGAAAATGAAAAACTTAAACTTTTATCAGATAAAGAAATAGATGACTCATTAAATCCTGAAAATTATCTTGGAGAAACATACAAGATAATTGATAGAGTAATAAATAAACTAAAGATGTGAAAAAAATGGATTCTTTAGAAAAAATAACAGATAACACCGAGGAAATAGTAAAAATAGAAGAACTAAAAGAAGTACTGAAAAAAGAAAAAAAACGGGCATATATTGGTTTTGAACCAAGTGGTACAGTACACCTTGGATGGAAGATCTGTACAAACAAAATAAAGGATTTTTTAGAATGTGGTTTTGATTTTACAGTACTCCTTGCTGACTGGCATGCATATATTAACGATAAACTAGGTGGAGATATTGAGAAAATAAAACTCTGTGGAAAATACATGGAAGACTGTTTTGCTGCATTAGGTGTAGATGTAGATGCATTATCAGTTATATATGCAAGTGAATATGTAGGTGATTCAAATTACTGGGAACAAGTTTTAAGGACATCTAAAGCAACCAGTGTAAAACGTGTTAAACGCGCTATGGATATAATGGGGAGAAGTGAAGATGAAGCAGAAAAAGATCTATCAAAACTATTTTATCCAGCGATGCAAGTATCTGATATTTTCTATCTAAATCTAGATGTAGCATATGGTGGCATGGATCAACGCCATGCACATATGCTAGCTCGTGATGTATCAAAAAAACTAAACAAAAAACCACCTGTAGCAATTCATACACCACTATTAACAGGTCTTCAGGCAGGAAGCCGTATGAACCCTACAGAGGTAAAAATGAGTAAAAGTAAACCAGATTCAATGATTAGCATACATGATAAACCAGAAGAAGTTAAAAGAAAAATTAAAAAAGCATATTGCCCGGAAAAAATAACAGAGGGAAACCCTATTTTAGAAATATGTAAATTTATTATTTTTCCAGAGTTAAAAGAAGGGAAATTTGTAATAGATAGACCTGAAAAATTTGGTGGAAAACTAGAATTTAAGAACTACAAAGAACTTGAAAAAGCATTTGTAAAAGACCTTCACCCCCTTGATCTAAAAAATGCCACTACAAAATATGTGAACAAAATTTTAGAACCAGTCTACAAGTATTTTGAAAAAAATTCAGAAGCTCTAGATAAGATGAAAAAATTAAAAATAATTACCCTTTAGTTTTTGGATATTTTAAGTTAAGTATTTTTTCTGAAACAATCAGTAAAAAATATAAAATCACAATTGAACAAATAAGCATTAAAGACATAATAATAAATGGATAATCTAAAGTATTATAAACAAATCCTCCAAAGACAGCAAGAGGACCTAATACTACAAAAAGAACCATAGTAACACTATACAAAAGTAATACATCTGATTTTTTACCAACATATTTTACACCCAAGGGTATTGAAATAGATGCGCTAACAATATAAGATTGAACCAAAAACCAAGTAACAAAAATAAGATTATCCCATCCTAGGAAAATACTAATATAAAAAATAAAAGGAATTGCCGTAACAAAACATAAGAAAAGAATAGATGATTTACCTAAAATAAGTGTTTTACTACTAATTGGCATATGTCTAATTATCCACATTGTTTTATCTTCATTTAAAAAAAGATTTAAAGAAGGAAAAACAGAGGTATAAACAACAACAACTAAAACACCCATAAAAATAAAAAGAGAAGGTAAAAACTCTGAATATATATCTTTAAGAGCCTCAGGAATTAACAAATCACTACCATAAAGATACATATAACCTGTGCCAAAACCGGTTAATGCAGAAGTAAAGATAAAACTGAAAAAAAGTTTATCTCTCCATATGATTGTTGCTTCTTTGTAAAACATTGCCTTTATTTTATTTCTAATTTTTATCTGAGATTTTTCATTTTCCCTAGTTTTTCTTCTAATATTTTGATAAGAAGAAATTGAAAAGTTTATATTCCATTGCAAATGGACTAAAGAGACAGGTATAATAAAAACTACAAATAAAGGCTCTTGTGAAAGAAAGATAAAGCCTAGTAAAACTGCTGTTGGAATAATTCTTATTCTTTTTTCTGAAAAAAAAGAAATTGTAATTGTTGATCCAATAAATATAGCTGTTAAAACACCTATATTAAAAATAAGATATTCTATAGGGTAATAAACATTTACTGGAAAAATTGACATAAAAAATATAAAAAGAGTAGAGAGAGTGAACCATATAAAAAGATTAGTTAGAAATACTGCTGTAAAAACTTCAAAAATAGTCTTTTTTTGTTTTATTTGGGTTGATAGAGGATAAGTAAGCTCCTCTGGTTTTACAAAATAATTATACATATCAACAGACGACTTTACCATAAACATAAAAAAAACCATAAAAAAAACATTATTCATCTCTATTTCAAGAGGTGTATCTATAACTTGTAAATAAAAACCTAAAAAAGCAAACATTAGAATTGAAAAAAACATAATAATTGTAAAAAAGAAATAAAGAACCGGTGAATCTTTAATTTTTTTAAAAAGTTCTCTTTTATTGTTTAGAAGTATTGCTCTAGTTGTTTCAAACATTGTTTCCCCTAGTGTGAAAATATGCTTCTTCCATACTTCCATATTTTTTCATGATATTTTCAACTTTGTCAAATAGCGTTACTTTTCCTTTTTCTAAGATATATACCATGTCAGCCACAGATTCTACTAGTTTTGTTGAATGTGTAGCAATTATAGTTGTACCATTTTGATTTCTTATAAAATCCTGAATTTTTTTAGAAGTTAGTGGATCTAATCCATATACTGGTTCATCGAGCAAGAGATTTGGAGGATTATGCATTATAGCACTTGTTATTGAGATTTTTTGTTTCATACCTTTTGAGTAACTTCCTATTTCATAATCAAGTGAATCATATATACCTATATTTTTTGTTATCTCATTAATAATTTTTTTTGCATTTTTAAATTTTCTAAGTGACGCTATATAAAACAAAAATTCTCTGCCTGTAAGTCTATCATACATTTCAGGCATCTCAGGTAAATAGCCTATATTTTCTCTTGCTTTTATAGAATTTTTAATTATAGAATATCCATCTATTTTTACAGAACCCGTGTTAAACGTTAAAATACCAGTACATATCTTTAGAAGCGTTGTTTTTCCAGCTCCATTTTCACCCATTATTGCAAAAACTTTTGAGTCGTCAAAATTAAAATTTACATTATCAAGAGCAGTAATTTTTCCATATTTTTTTGTAAGGTTTTTAACTGTTATCATAAGGTTCAATTAGAAAGGATAAAACAAAACTTGGTTTAAAGCTTATGAATATTTTTTATTTAGATTATTTGTAAATTTTTTTAAAGATACATTGTTTTAACTAAAATATGGCTTGGATAAAAATAATTGATGAAAATGACGCAGAGGGTGATCTTAAAAAAATCTATCAAGATATATCAAAAAAACGAGGTAAACTATCAAATATTATGCGCGTTCATAGTTTGAATCCTAAAGCTATGGAAAAACATATGGATCTTTATTTGTCTATCATGTTCAATAAATCAAATCTTAAAAGAAAAGAAAGAGAGTTGATTGGTGTTGTAGTATCATCAATAAATAAATGCAATTATTGTGTAAATCATCATGCTGAAGCTTTGAATCATTATTGGAAAGATAAAGATAGGATAAAAAGACTTTTAACAGATTATAAAAAAGCTGATCTCAATAAAAGAGAAGAAGCAATCCTAGAATATGTAATTAAACTTACAAAAGAGCCTTATAAAACTAATAAAAATGATATTGAAAAACTTAGAGATTCTGGTTTTAAGGATAAGGATATTTTAGATATTAACCTTATTACTAGTTACTTTAACTTTGTAAATCGTATTGCAATTGGTCTTGGTGTTGAGTTTTCAAAAGAAGAAGCTAAAGGATACAAATATTAGTTAAAAAAAGTTATTCTTTTATATAGTTATTTTCTCCTTTCATCTTAAAAAATTGTTCACGTGTCATATTTGCAGATTTTAAAGCAGAATTAATGATTGCATTTTGTTGTTTAGACCATTCTTTATCACGATGAGTACGGACATATTCAGCCCATCTATGAACAAAATTTTCACGCTCTTTTTTGTTTTCTTCAATAAAACCCATGTAACATCTCCTTATATTTCTGTATCAATTCATTATCTAAATATTCTTTTGCTACATCTCTTATATGCTGTGCATCCTCTAAATCTTTTGGTGATTTAAGAATAACTTCTTTGAAAGCAATCTGAAGTTCAAGATGAGATATGACAATTTTCTGATTTTTAATTTTAACATTAATAGTTTTATCAAGAGCGATTTTATCAAATTCTTTTTTTACCCATTTCATTTCAATATTTGGAATAATTGTATCAATTTTTGCAAATCTAATCGCGAGATTATCTTGTAAATAGGAAAAAATAGTTTTATCTTCTTCGGCATTTAAGCAATAGAAATTATGTTTTTTAATATCATCATATAATTTTTTAAAATCTGAAAAACTAATTTTTGGAATAATAATATCAATATCTTCACTTGCACGCGCCCTACCAAGTAAAATTGCTACATATCCACTTATAATAACATATTTAGTATGTTTTTTTAGAATATTTATAAAATCAATTGCAAATTTATCTAAGTCAGATATTTCACGATCGATTTCTATTGTTTTTTTATCAACAAATTTCATGGCTAGTAGAATTTTATATCATAAATTTTCTTTTATTTCTTTTGCATTTTTTCTGTTTTTTACTATTTTATATCCTATTTTTCCTTCTATGTCTATTTTTCATTATTTCTTCAATTGTAACACTTCCGAATTTTTGATTTGATTTTTTTGGTTTAACTATTTCTTTTATATTTTGTGTTTCTTCATTTATAGTTAAGAACCCAATTCCTTCTTTTCTAAGAACATTTTCTGCTTTTTTTAAAACATTATAAGATTTCATAAGAGGAAAAGCGATGTATACATAATCAGAACCAAACTTGTAGTTTCTAGCCTGAACAAGTGCTTTTTTCCAGTTTTTTAGTTTTAGTTCAATTGCAACTGTTTCATCTTTTTTTATTGCAACAATATCTGCTCTGCAGAAACCTATTTTTACCTCACGAAAAATCTGGTATTTTCTTTCTGTAAAATAATCTATAACTGGTTTTATTAGCTCTATTTCAAGATAAAATGGATACATTATTTACCTCCCTTTTCTTTATTTTTTGAAGCATAGAATATATTTTTTCAAGTCTATAGTTAAAAGGAATTAAGATACTTTCAGAGCATTTTGCAATCTGTCTTAAATAAAAATCTATATCATAAAAATTACATTCATCAATTCTTTCTAAAACACATACTCTCTTTAATGGATCTTTTTCTTTTTCATCTAATACTATATATCTAACATTTTGACCGGGTTCTATACTAATACCCATTTTTTCAAGCTGTATAAGAGCTGATTTTACAAAATTATTTACTTTATAATCTGAAATATTTCTTGAAACCCTTGATTTAAAAATAAGGTCTTCTTTTTTAAAACCATGATTTACTAGTTTTTTACCATATTTTTTTATTAAATCTATTATATTAGGTATTTCTTCTAAAAATTCTTTTTTATCTTTTGCTTTTGAAAAAATAAAGAGTATTTCTTTTTGTAGTTTTTTAAGAAAAATAGGGGTATTTCTCTGTCTTAATTCTATACCGCGAACCTTTATTTTTCCATTTTCAAAAAGGCCATAGTACCTATTTAAAGCACCAATTTTTATATCCTTACAAGGAAGGAAAACAATCCATTTATATCTTCCTTCAAAATCCATTTTTATACCTGTTTTCTCACCTATATTTCTTAAAAGATTGATTGTTTTAACGCAGTTTTTCTGTGGTTTTAACCACAGTGAGTCTATTATTCCATGTAAAACCCTGTAACCTGATTTCTCTGCTATATCTATTGCATCAAGTAGTATATCCCTACTATAGGCTGTAATACTTTCATGGCACTCTATTCTTCCATATCTAGCATTTTTATAACCAGTATATCCAAAACATACTAGGAGTATCCACTTCCATGCCATCTGCATTTCTTTGTATATTTCTGCATCATAGTTTTTGTTTTTAGATCTAGCTTTAAAACAAAATCTTCTTTTTATTATTGGCTCAAGTACTAATGGTATAAGACCAGGTTTTTTTGTACAAATATTATAACCTATTTGTGGTACGATATTTGCTGAATTTTTGCAACAGTTGCAAAGCATTGTTTCAGGACTTACATTATATTTTAGCATTATATTTGGGTAAAGTGAAGCGAAATCAATTTCTATAATATCTTCATGTAAGCCTATCTTTGGCTCTAAAATTAGTCCACCTCTATCAGAAACTAGTAAATCTATAGCGTTTTTCCATGTTTCAGGTATGTTTTTTTTCCATGGAACTAAATAGTTTTTTTCAAGTACCTTATTTACCTGTATCTGGCTTATAGCAGTACCAGGCCCTAGTCGTGACAAGATCTGAAGTGGTATGTTTGAGCATCTTGAGATATCTATTAATCCAAAAAGGCTACTTTCATTATATAAAAAAGAATTATCTGTATCTATATGTATACGCCCATGTAGTATATTAAAAGCAGGTCTGTAGAGTATTCTTCCATAGCTAAAATATGATTTAGCTTTTTTAGAAGATTTTTTATTTATTTTTTTGTCTCTATTTAGATTTATTAAATGCTCTATTCCCAGTTTTTTTGCTCTATAATATATGTATGGTAAAAGAAAGCTGTCTCCATCTTTTGTATATATTATATCAGGGTCTATTTTATCTATTGCTTTTACAGCTGAAATAAGTGTATCTATCTCATTTTCCTCAGCTACTATATAGTTATCAAGAAGAACAACTGAAATAGGATCATTAAATGATTTTATTTTGTTGTTTTTTCTTTTTACATCTAAAAATATTGATCTGTATCGCGGTTTTTTGTAATCGATATCCCATTTTTTTTCATCTGTAAAAAAAATTTTGTTATCATATAATGTATATGCATTGCAAAAAATATTTTTATTTTCCAAGTAACGGGTAGGAAGTCTTATGTCTACATTGAAAAGTTTGTATCTATGATATTTTCCTAAATAATTTATTTTCTCTGCAAGGTTTGTTAGATCCTTTATTTTTTTAGGTTTTATTTCAAGTACTAGTTTTTTAGTTTCTGAACCAAGTTTTATTTTTTTATATGTAAAATTTAACTGTTCTACTTCTTCAGTGTCATAAAACATTGCTGAAAGATCATATAGATCAGATCTTGAAGAATAAACATAGAAACTTGGTTTAAAAAAATCCTTTATTTTTTTTGCTTTACCATTATTTGTAATCCAGGTTATAACCCTATTTTTTTGATAATCAGGGTAGCAATCAAGAATGTTTCCTTCTTGCATCTTCTCTTAGTTTTCTAATGGTTTTTTCATGCTCAACAAGAATACTCATTACAACTGGTTCAAAAGGATTAGGACTTGTCATATTGCTCCCAGCTGCAGCATGTTTTCTAGCATGATTTATAAGTTCGTCAAATGCTTCTTTGTCAATATTTCTAAGTGCTCTTTTGAAATCATTCCATTCCCAGCCAAAGGATTCAACTACATTTCTAAAAGTTGGAACTGTTCGCCCCACTAATCTATCACCATCCCAAAATCCTGTAGCCTTTTTTGAAAAATAGAAACTGTAAGAAATGTATTTTCTATACCTTTTTTAATAAGATTTATCTTTATCTCTTTTGATTTCTGTTTTATTTTTACTATTTCACTTGCGTTTTTGTTGATTATTTTTTTAATACTACTTTTTTTTCCAAATCTTTTAAAATCAGGGCAGGTAAAAATAGTTATAAGATCATATTTTTTGGTAAGATACCTAATTTTTTTAATGTTTTCTTTTAAAAGAACTTGTGCTTCTTTTGTTTTTACATCTTCATCGTGATATAAAACTGGTATTTTAGAAATTATTAGTGTACGAGGATTGTATCTTTTTATTACTTGTTCAAGCTTTTCTTGTATTAATGTTGTCATCTGATAGATTGTAAAAGCTCTGCTTATATGGAGATTTTTTAATACATTTTTTTGATCCATCTCTATTTTTCTTGCATATTTTGCAATCTTGTATGGATCGATACATGTGCCACCATCGAGATAGATGGTGCTAGTTTTAAAGGTTTTAAAGGTGTTTACACATAGATTTGTTGAAATGTTATTGATACTATTGTTATCTCCTTCTATAACTGTTATTTCTCCTGCTTTAAAGCCCTTTACTATTTGATCTATCTTGTTTATACCTGATTTTAGTATAATATCTGGTTTTAATATCAAATGCTTTTTTTGTGTGCAAAGGTCAAGTTTCATAGTTTTTTTACCTCCCTAAAAAGATTTTTGGATGGAATCTTTGCTATGGTTTTTTTCCTTTAAAAAAAGTTAGTAGAGGGAGTTGAAAGTATTCAAAAAATCTTTTATTCTTCAAATATAAATAGCTCTTCAATAGTTGAATTAAGCGCTTTTGCTACATCATATGCAAGTTTTAGTGAGGGATTGTATTTTCCTTTCTCCAAAAAAACTATTGTTTCACGTCTTACACCTATTTTTTCTGCTAAATCTTGCTGAGTTAAATCGTACCTGGCTCTAAGTTCCTTTATTCTAGTCCTCATTTAATCGAAATCACCTTTTCTGTTAAAATAGATAACAAAAATAAATTGTGTTATAATCATTGACAAAATAATCAAGATCGCTACTTGGATGTAAGTTATATTGATTATTTGTCCAATAAATGAAACTAATAAAACTATAACATAGGTAGCAGACCAAGAGTAATTCTTAGCTTTATAGTTTATTTTTTTTGTTCTCTCATCTACTATTTTATCGCTTGTTTGTGAGAAGTAAACAACTAGTATTGCAGAAGTTATCATAAGTAAAAATAAAACAATTATTGAATAATTGTTCCAAGTTTCCAAATATTCACTAAGTTGGTTTCTAAAAAGTTGATTTAAAAAAATAAATAAAACTAAAATAATCCACATGACAATCATAGGATATTCCGATTTTGTCCAATTCCAACCGAAAGCTTTCACAACATATCACCTTTTGTTGTTTATTTATAACATTATGTTAAATAAATATAACTTTTGATACTTATACTTTTCTATAATAATTACAAAATTTAGCTTTTTAGAATAATCTTGTTCGGATTTTCCCAAACGTTTTCCAACGACATATAAACAAAAATTGTTATTCGGGGACACATGGTGATAAAAAAGAGGTATAAAAAATATATTGCACTAATATTTGTAGGAGCATGTGTACTAGCGCTTTCGTTTTCAGCCGCAGCAGAAGAAACAACAGATCAAGAACCAGAGGTACTACCCCCACGTTCAGATGAAACAATAGAACATGATACCTCTAAGGAAGAAAGAGAATATGATAACCTTGTAGGTGAAGACTGCAATCAAGATTCACCTCACATACTTGGAGTCGAAAACAACGAAGAAAATACAGATAAAAACGATGCTACAGATACAAATTCAGACAATATTGAGAAATCCAGTTTTTCCCTACCAATAGCAATTGTTGTTGTAGGAACAATTGGAGTAGTACTAGCAGTAGCATATAAGAAAAAAAAGATTTAGTTGTTGTAAAATAAATCTATTTATCTTTTTTTTTGTTTTTAGGGCATTGGGACAAAATTAATTCCTTCCTACTCTGACCGTGAAAACATTATGCAGA
>CAZWYI010000041.1:0-13579 GCA_964638155.1 uncultured Thermoplasmatales archaeon
TAAGCTTTGTCATCCCTGCATGTAATTCAAAACGAAATAATTTTTGTACTCTACATTAGTGAAACATTTAAGAAAGACTTATTAATTCAGAATTCAAAAACCTTGGGCTCGTAGTCTAGCGGTTATGACGTCGCCTTGACATGGCGGAGGTCGCCGGTTCAAATCCGGCCGAGCCCACTTTAAAACCATCATTTTTTAAGAATAAAACTTATAAATAGGAAGTTTATACGGCTATCAAAACCTACGAAACTATTAATAGAAAAAAATATATGATAAAATTGAATTTGTTTAAAAGGAGGAAAATATATTATGGCAGATAAACCACATTTGAACCTGGTAATTATTGGTCATGTCGACCATGGAAAATCAACATTAGTAGGTAGAATCCTACTTGAGACAGGTCAATTTCCAAAACATATGCTTGAAAAATACAAAGAAGAGGCAAAGGCAAAGGGAAAAGAAAGTTTTGCATTTGCTTGGATTTTTGATAATCTAAAAGAAGAGAGAGAAAGAGGAGTTACAATTGATGTTGCTCACAAAAGATTTGATACTGATAAGTATTATGTGACAATTATTGATGCTCCAGGCCACAGAGATTTTGTTAAAAACATGATCACTGGTACATCACAGGCAGATGCAGCCGTACTTGTTGTTGCAGCACCTGAAGGAGTTATGGCTCAAACAAAAGAACATATGTTTTTAGCCCGTACTCTTGGTGTAAAACAAATGATTGTTGCAATAAACAAGATGGATGCAACAAAACCTGATTATGACAAAGCAAGATTTGAAACAGTAAAATCAGATGTACGAAAACTTGCAAAAAGTGTTGGTTATAAAGATGATCAAGTACAATATATCCCTGTTTCAGCATTTGCAGGTGATAACTCTGCAAAAGACAAAGGAAAACTTGATTGGTGGGATGGAAATACAATTCTTCAAGGAATCGATAATTTCAGTGTTGAGGATAAACCAACTAATCTACCACTTAGATGGCCAATTCAGGATGTTTATACAATTAAAGGTGTTGGAACTGTTCCTGTCGGTAAAATCGAAACGGGTGTTATGAAAACAGGAGACAAAGTAATATTTAAACCAAGTATGAAACCTGGCGGAGCAACTGGTGAAGTAAAAACAATAGAGATGCATCACGAACAAATAAATCAAGCTCAACCTGGTGACAATGTTGGTGTTAATATAAGGGGTGTTGCTAAAAACGAGATAAGACGTGGAGATGTTGCAGGTCCAGCAAATGACCCTCCAACAGTTGCTAAATCATTCACAGCACAGATTATGGTTTTAAACCATCCAAGTGTTATAACGAAAGGATATACGCCAGTATTTCATTGTTACACCGCTCAAGTTGCCTGTAGATTCGAAGAAATTCAGAAAAAACTTGATCCAAAGACAGGGCAAGTAAAAGAAGAAAACCCAGATTTCATAAAAACTGGAGATGCTGCAATAGTAAAAATTATTCCAACTCGTCCAATGGTAATTGAACCATCTAAAAAGATTCCACATCTTGGAAGATTTGCAATTAGAGATATGGGACAAACTGTTGCCGCAGGTGTATGTCTTGATGTAGAGGAAGCTAAATAATAGCTTCTCCCATTTTTTATTATGGTAAATAAATAGGAATTTTTTTGGAGTAACATAGAATGGCACAAAAAGCAAGGATATCACTTGTAAGCACTGATGCAAAAAAACTCGATGAGGTATGCAATCAGATTAAGATGATAGCAGAAAGAACTGGTGTAGATTTTAGTGGTCCAATTCCACTTCCAACAAAACATTTGAAGGTTCCATGTAGGAAAAGCCCAGATGGAGAGGGAACTGAAACTTGGGATCGATGGGAGATGAGAATTCACAAACGTCTAATTGATTTAGATGCTAGTGACAGAGCACTAAGACAGTTAATGCGTATCCAAGTTCCCGATGGCGTAAATATTGAAATAGTTTTAAGATCATAATTTTTTACAAAACTTTTTTTATTATTCTTTTATTACGAAAAATTAGTTCTATTTTATGCTGAGGTAGCAAAGCCCGGCCTACCGCGCCGGCCTTGAGAGCCGGTTCTCCTTCGGGGGATCAGGAGTTCAAATCTCCTCCTCAGCGCTTAATTTTTTTAAAAGACAAATTTTTTGAAATAATATTTGTTTAATCTATTTTGATATAAGATGAAAATAGATCCATGGAGCTCTACTACATATCAAGATTATAAAAGATTAAGAGATGAATTTGGAATAGAAGAATGTTCAGAAAAAATATTAGAGGAACTGCCTAATCCTCATAAACTATTGAGAAGAGGTGTAATATTTGGTCATAGAGGATACAACCTTATAATAAATGCTATTAAAAACAAAAAACCTTGGGCAATACTAACAGGGTTAATGCCTTCAGGTAAAATGCACTTGGGACATAAGATGGTAATAGATCAACTTGTATATTATCAAAGTATAGGAGCGGAGATTACTATAGCAGTAGCTGATATAGAAGCATATGGTACTAGAGGCCTTAGTCTTGAAGAAACCAAAAAATATGCATTAAATGAGTATATTCCAAATTATATAGCTCTAGGTTTAAAACCAGAAAAATGTAGAATATATTTTCAATCAAAAAATGAGGATGTAAAAGACTTAGCATATATACTTGGGAAAAAAATAAACTGGTCCCAGATGCAAGCTACATATGGTTTTACAGGATCAAGTAATATGACACATGTTTTTTCACCACTAGTTCAAACAGGTGATATATTACATGTACAGCTAGAGAAATATGGTGGAAATAAACCTACACTAGTGCCAGTCGGTGTAGATCAAGATCCACATATAAGACTCAGCAGAGGTGTAGCACAATCATATAGGCTATATAATGTTACAAAAACTAAAGATGAAAAAATTGGTGTTTTTGTAAAAATTGATGAAAATGTTGAAAAACTCTTAAATCACGCTGAAAAAAAACTTATAGATTTGGGTTTTAAAAAACTTAAAAAGATAATTGATTACAAAGCAATCTACATTAACGATGCAGAAGAAGAAGATATAGAAAAAATCAATATAGAATTAGCTGGTATTGAACCAAAACTTGGCGGATATGGGTTTTATCAGCCATCTGCTACATTTCATAGGTTTATGACAGGGTTAACTGGAGAGAAGATGAGTTCATCAAAGCCAGAAAGTGCTATTTTTTTAACTGATTCAGTTGATGTTGCAAAGAAAAAAATAATGAGCTCGAAAACAGGTGGTGCGCAAACTCTTGAAGAACACAAAAAACATGGTGGAAAACCAGATGAATGTGTTATCTATGAGTTATTCTTGTATCATTTAATAGAGGATGATAAAGAGCTGCAAAATATCTACAACTCCTGTAAAAAAGGTAAACAGTTATGTGGTATGTGTAAAAAACATGCAGCAGAGCTTATTGAAAAAATGTTAAAAAAAATACAAGAAAAAAGAAAACAAGCTTTTGAAAAAATTGATGAATATCTAGAATAATTTTTTAGTCATATCCCGTGTATAATCCATCATCATATGCGATTTTTTCAAACTTTGAATTAATTTTTTTCTTATTATTTGATTTATCTTGGTTTATCTCATCAAATATTTTTTTAGATGAGATTGCCTTTCCTCTTACAGGCATCTTAAGTCCCATATCTTTTTTCCCTTGCTTAGCTGATTCCAAGATTTTTTCTGGTTTTATTCCTTTTTCAAGATTTTTCATTATTTTTTGGAAATTACCTTGAACAATTCCAAAATCACCATTGTTTTTATGGATTTGATTATCAATATCTTGATCTACTTTTCTTGCAATTTTTCCGCCCACACCTTTTGTTTGGAAAGGACTTTTATTATATTCTTTAAGTAGATATATGCCAATCTTTGGATGAAATAGATAATAGTCTCTAGATAGTCTGTTATTATCCTTTCCCATTACTGCATTCCATCCTTTAGGATGTTTTTTTCCATCTCTTATAATATCGTTTAAAATATTCTGTCTTTTTTTGATTTTCACTTGTATCACAAATCTTGCTTTATTGATATTATCATATGTTATATAAGTATATTAGGGTTTTACAAATATGAAAAAATAAATAATTATTTGGTATTTAATGTGAGACTATGCTCGTTAAAGAAGTAATGTCAAAAACAGTTGTAACAATTGATCATAATAAATCTGTTTTTCAAGCATCAATTCTTTATAAAGATTTGAAAGTTGGTTCACTGATTGTTATAAAAAATGATAGATGTGTTGGGATTATTACAGAAAGAGATATCATTGAACGAACCATATGTGAAAAAAAAGATCCAACAGAAACAAAGGTATCAGAAATTATGACAGAAGAATTAAAAACAGTTCATTCTCTTGAGACAATTGATAAAGCACTTGAAATTATGAAAAAAAATAGTATTAAAAAACTACCAGTTATTGTAAAAAACGAGATTGCTGGGATAATAACTATTACAGATATATCAAAGGCAAGACCTGATTTATCTAAAAGATTTATGAATAGTTGGATTAAACCAGAATGGGAAGATTAAAAGAATTTTTAAATGTTAACCCAAATAATTGGTATTTCCTTGGGAACATTTTTTTTCTTTTTATCTTTCTTTTTACTTGACATTTTAATACCAACTAAATATTTTATTTAGCTTTTCCAGCTAAAACTCTTGCTCTGTTTCCAACGACTAAACATTTTGCTACAAATTCCATTTCTTTTGCTTCTTGTTTGGATGATACTTGTCCTACAATCATCATATTTTATCTCCTCAAAAATAACTTTGTTGAAACTGTTTAAAAGGGATTGTTGTACAAATATTACCAGCTATCTTTACAGTTCTATCCATAAAAATAAAAAGAGGTAAATTTAAGATTTTTTTTTAATTTTATTCTTCGTTACCAAAGATATTATCTATCATCCACTCAGGATCAAAATGGATTTGATCCTCATAACCTTGTCCTACTCCTATAAAAAGTAATGGTTTGCCGATGGTATATGCTACACTTAGAGCACTACCTCCCTTTGCATCTGTATCAACCTTTGTAAGGATTACTCCATCGATTCCAACGATTTCATTAAATCTTTTTGCTTGCTCTACTGCATCGTTACCCGCGAGAGCATCTCCTACAAAAATAATTAAATCAGGTTTAGCAACACGCTTGATTTTTGCCATTTCATCCATTAGGTTGATATTAGTTTGAACTCTGCCTGCGGTATCAAGGAGAACTACGTCTTTATGTTTTGATTTAGCATGTTCTATAGCATCATAGGCAACAGCTGCAGGATCTGCGCCAGGGCCGTGTTTTACTATTTTACAACCTACATTCTCTGCATGTATGCTTAATTGTTCTATAGCACCAGCTCTGAATGTGTCACCAGCAGCCATAACTGACGAAATATTTTTTTTCTTAAGCATTGTAGCAATCTTCCCTATGGATAAGGTTTTTCCACTGCCGTTTACACCAATAAACATTATTACAACTGGTTTTTCTTTTTTCTTGATAAAATCAATAAAATCAAGTTCGCTTGATTTTAAAACATGGCTAATAGCATTTTTTAAAACATTTTCAATTATTTCACTAACTTTTTTCCTTTCAAAGGAAATATTTTTTATTTCTTCTTTAATATCTTGCTTTATAGATTCTATCACAGAATATGCAACGTCAGATTCTAGCAGACCTATTTCTAAATCCCATAATAGATCATCAAGTTTTTCATCACTTAAAAATTTCTTACCAGGTGTTTTACCTGTTTTTACAACCTCACCAATGCTTTTTCTTGTCTTAAGGGTATGTTCAAGTTCTGTTTCTATGCTTTTTTCTATTTGTTTGTCTAGTTCTTCTTCACGTCTTTTTTTCTCAGGGCTAATTTTTTTTCTTTTTCTCTCTGTTTTTTCAATTTTTTCTTTTGGTTTTTCTATAGTTTCTGTTTCTTTTTTCTCTATAGGCTTTTTTTCTCTTGGTTCTTTTGGTTTTACTTCTTGTTTTTTTATTGGTTCTTTTTTTGATATCTCTCTTATTTCTTTTGGTTTTTCTTCTAACTGAGTCTTTTTTTCTTCTTTTTTTAGTTCTTGGTCGATTTCTTCTTCTAGTTTATCTTCGAATTTTTTTAACCTTTTTTTAAGAAACTTAAACATATTTTAATCTATTCCATTATTGGTTTTGTTCTTGGTATAATTCTTGTGCTTTTTGATAAACCTCAGTTGCTTCATCTTGAGTTTTTTTTCTAAAATCTTCTACTTTTCCAAGGTTATTATCAATTTGTTTTATCCTTTCATCAATTTTTTGTAAGGCATCTTTTGCTTCTTTTTCAACTATATATCCTGCTCCAATATCAAATAGTATTTTTGAAGGATCTTTTGTTTTTGCATCAATGTATGATCCACCACCAATTGGTATAAGTATCTCTGAATCTTTTTCTTTTTCTCCCATATTTTGTATTGTTACTTTTGATTTATTATATTCATTTTTAGCTGATTGTAGATATGATATTTGCATATCAATTTGATTTAACTGCTCTTTGTATTGCTCTACTAATACCATCATTCTTGATAATTCTTCATCCTGTGCCATTTTTATAACATCCATATTGAATTCTTTTTTCTCATCCCGAATAACATACCTACTATTATTAATTTATTCCTTATATTTGCTATATTTTTTTAAAGAAAAATTGTTATAAACACATATACTATTTCAAAACTTAGGTTGTGAAGGAGAGGAGTAATGGTTAAACGTAGATGTCCTACTGGTATTTCTTCATTAGACTCAGAACTTAATGGAGGTATTCCTGAGGGAAATATAGTTCTTGTATCCGGAGGTAGCGGTGTTGGAAAAACTACTCTTTCTATGCAATTTTTAATAAATGGGATTAAACTAGATGAAAAAACTGTTTTTTTTACTGCTACTGAGACAGTAGATAAAATAAAAAAATACCAAGGTGTGTATGATCATTTTGACGAAAAATATATAAAAGCAGGGCAGCTAAATATTCTAGATCTATGGGATATTAGTGACGAACTAGGCCTTTCACCTGAGAGATATAGTTTTGAAGATGCTAATATTTTATTTGAAGTAATAAGAGACATAGTCAAAGAAATAAGAGCTAAAAGACTTGTTATTGATTCGATAACTAGTCTTTGTTATCGCCTTCAGTCAAAGGAGATGATAAGAGATTTTATTTTCAGGCTAGGTGCTTCTCTTTCCTCATTACTTTGCACCACCTTACTTACTTCAGAAGTACCACCTAAGGTTTTGCAGTATTCACAATATGAAATAGAAGAATTTATCTCAGATGGAATTCTTTTTTTAGGTGATCTAGATAGAAAAGGTGATCTTATTAGAACCTTTCAAATTGTTAAAATGCGTGGGACAAATCACTCTAGAACAAAATATGTATTAAATATGTCAAAAGAAAAAGGTATAGAACTTACACCTATGCTAAAGTCAAATCTATGATTTTAAGAGTTTTTTATTATTTCTTCTGCTAGTTTTTTATATTTATTAGCAAGGTTCTCTGCTGTTTTTTTATCTTTTGATTCAGAATAAACTCTAAAAATAGGTTCAGTTCCAGATGGCCTCATTAAAACCCAGCCATTTTTAAAATAAAGTTTCACTCCATCTGTTTCATCTACTTCTATTACCTCATCATCTTTTTTTGTTTCAGATGCAAGTTTTTTCATAACTATTTCTTTTTTATCATTTGGGCAAGGCATTTTTGTCTTAAATACTTCATATTTAGGTATCTCATCTATCAATTCAGATAACGATTTATCTTTTACAGCCATGATCTCAAGAATCTTTGCTATAGACATAGCCGAATCTCTACAGTACTGCATTTCTGGGAAAATAAGGCCGCCGTTTTCTTCTCCACCAAAAACTGCGTTTTTGTTAATCATTACTCTTGCAACAATAGGAGAACCAACTGCTGTGTGGATTACTTTACCGTTGTTTTCTTTTACCACATCATCAAAACAACTTGAAGTGGTAACAGGTGTTACAGCTATTCCTCCTTTTTTTTCTGTTGCATATTTGGCACCAAGTGCTAAGGTTTTATCACCCCAGATATAGTTTCCCTTTTCATCAATAAAAATAGCTCTATCTGCATCTCCATCCTGTGCTGCACCGATATCAGCTTTTTTTTCAGGAACTTTAGCTATTAAATCTGTTAAATTCTCAGGTAAAGGTTCAGAGTTATGACCTGGAAATGTTCCATCTGGAATGCAGTAAAGTTTAGTTATTTTACAATTTAGTTTTTCTAAAAGAGTAGATGTTACAAGACTACCTGCTCCGTTTCCACAGTCTAAAACAACGTGGTAGTTTTTTTCTTTTATTTTATTTGTTTTTACATTTTTTAGAATCCCTGAAATATATAGATCTATAGCTTTATCCCAGAAGCTTACGTTTCCTACTAGTTGCCACTCTACTAAATTAAAACTTTTTTCAAAATATATCTTTTCAATTTCTTCTTCTATATCTTTTGAAAACTCTGTCCCGTCATTTGCAACACCCTTTATTCCATTGAAATTAGGTGGATTATGTGAAGCAGTAATGATTACACCAGAGTCAAAATCTTTTTCTTTTACAGTATATTGTAGTGCTGGTGTTGGCACAAGACCTACATCAACAACATTACAGCCTGTAGAGGTAAGACCTGCAGTTATTGCGTTTTTTAACATATGATTAGAAAGACGTGCATCTGTTCCAATTGCAACTCTAGGTTTCTTTATTGTTTTTTTTAGATATGTCCCCCAGGCTTTTCCAATATTTAGTGCTAGATCGGTGTTCATATCTTTGTTTACAACACCTCTTATACCGTTTGTTCCAAATAGTTTTGTCATATTAAATCTCCAAATTACTTTTTAGGGTAATAAAAGATACATAAATAGGTTTTTTGCAATATTTTATTTTGATATTATTTTTCTATTACATTTCCTATTTGTTTATCTGGATAACCTTTTGGTTTTTGTTGAGTCCATATGATTTCATTGTCCAAAGTGGTATTTTCATCTATTTTTTCGTTGTCCCCTACAACTGAATTTTTCATGTTACAAAAACCTTTAACCAGTGCTTTTTCACCAATCACACAGTTATAAAATTTTGAGTTTTCTTCGATTTTTGCATTATCAAGAACAATCGTTTTCTCAAGTTTACAGTTTTTTCCAATAGCTACATTATTGCCAATAGTAGATTTTTTTAGATCTCCTTTTATTTCAGTATTTTCACCAATAAAATTATCCATATTTTTTTTATCAAGTAAAAACTTGTGAACATCAAGATAACTCTTGATTCTGCCTATGTCCATCCAGTATCCTTTAAATCTAAAACCATAAAATCTATCTGTATCTTTTATTATCTGAGGAAATATTTCTTTTTCCATAGAAACTAGTTTTCCTTTTTCAATGTAATCAAGAACCATTGGTTCAAGGCAATATGCTCCTGCATTAATAAAATTGGAAGGCGCATCTTTGGGTTTTGGTTTTTCTACAAAACCTACTATTTTCCCATCAGATTCAACATCTGCTACACCAAATTCTGACACATTTTCAACAGGATACAAAGATATTGTTGAAACTGCATTTTTCTTTTCATGAAATTTTATCATATCTGATAAATTTAGTGAACAAATTATATCGCTATTAAGGATTAGAAAACGCCCAGTTAGGTGTTTTTCAGCAAATTTTGTAGCACCGCCTGTACCTAATGGCTTTGGTTCGTCGTTTACTATTATTTCTAAATCATAGTCTTTTTTTTCTAAATATTCTTCAATTTGTTTTTTTCTATAGTTAACTGCAAGTATCAGCTTGTCTACTTCTTTTGGAAGTATCTCTATTATATGTGATATCATCGGCTTATTCAAAATTGGTAATAACGATTTTGCCCTTGTATATGTTAAAGGTCTAAGCCTAGTTCCAAATCCGCCTGCTAAAATTATTGCTTCCATATATTTTCTCACCGTTTTAGGTTAATCTGGATTAGGGACACTAAATAAGTCTTATAAATTTTTCGAGAAAAAACTTGAATTTTATACTAAATTAGCATGCATAGGTACGTGAATATACACCTACAAAAGAATTTACATATACACCTACAAAAAAGGTACATAAGCAATCTTTTTCATACTGTAATTTAGGGACGGGATGGAGATAAGTAGAAACAAAAAAGAGGATATAATAAGCGTTTGTTTTATTACAGTAGTTATAATACTTATGCTAGTAATACAGGTAACAGGTGCTATATAAAATAAATAATATTATACAAAATTGTATTTTTATTTTAACTAAAACATAATTAATTATAGAAAGATTTATAAATACCAAACAATCTATTGTATTTTGATTATATATGGGAGCAAAAACACTTGATAAAAAGCAAAACATTACAAAAATGTTTGAAGGTACAGAAGATTTCACCTCAGATGAACAATTAGCATTACATATAATGCATAGATTCAATATATGTAGAGATACAATAGAAACAATGCCTGCATTTGATGAGCACATAAAACCATTATTTTCCAAAGAAAAAGAAAAATACTAATTCACTATATACTTAAGGATATAATAAACTTTTTACGAAATAATTATAAAATAATATATGATTCCCGTGGATGGTGATTTTTATTTCAAATATTGAGAGGCTATACTCAGATAGAGCCGGAAAAATGAGAAAATCAGTAATAAGAGAACTACTTAAAGTTACCCAGGACCCTGAAATCATCTCTTTTGCCGGTGGGCTTCCTAATCCTAGATCTTTTCCTATAGAGGATTTAGAAGGTGTAGTAGACTATGTTTTAAACCATAAAGGAAAAGAAGCACTTCAATATGGAACCACGCAGGGCTATATCCACTTAAGAGAAGCCTTAGCTGAAAGAATGAAAAAAGACGGTGTGGATGTAACTGAAGAAGAACTAATTATAACAAATGGTTCGCAGCAGGCTCTGGATACAATTGGAAAAATATTTTTAAATCCGGGGGATACCGCGCTTGTTGGTCTTCCCACTTATCTCGGCGGGATAAATGCTTTTAGAAGCTACGAATCAAACCTTGAGGGCATACCATTGGATGGAGAAGGTATGCGCATGGATATTCTTGAAGAAAAGATAAAGAATCTTTTAAAAGATGAAATTCAGCCGAAATTCATCTATGCGGTTCCTACTTTTCAAAACCCGGCTGGAGTTGTAATGTCTGAAAAGAGAAGAAAACAGTTAATAGACATTGCTAATGAATATGATCTGGTAATCATAGAAGATGACCCATATGGAAAGCTAAGGTATGATACATCTCCAGTTAAACCAATAAAAGCATTTGATGATGAGGGAAGAGTCATATATATGTCAACTTTTTCAAAGATTCTTTCACCAGGGTTTAGACTAGCTTGGACTGTAGCAGATTCAGATCTTACTCGTAAAATGATTATATGTAAACAGGCTCTTGATCTATGTACAAATACTTTCACTCAGTATATAGCAAATGAATTTATGAGAAGAGGCTCACTTGATTTACATATTATGAAGATATGTGAAATGTACAAACCAAAAAGAGATATTATGATTAAAGCGATGAAAGAATACTTCCCTGAAGGCTATAAATCCTATAAACCAAAAGGAGGTATGTTTGCATGGGTTACATTACCAGAGGGAATAGATACTGAAAGCATGTTTCTTGATGCAATAAAAGAAAAAGTAGCATATGTACATGGAAAAGCGTTTCATGTAGATGGCGGGGGAGAACGCAGTATGAGACTAAATTTTTCTTATTCAACTGATGAGCAAATTGATATTGGTATGAAGAGACTAGCTAATGTTATAAAGAAAAAACTTGAAAAACAAGAAACTGTTGTCTAAAAGAGTATGCCTCTAAATAAAAAGATTATTTCAACATTTATTTTATTAATTATTTCAACTAGTTTTTTCTCCGGGTGTATTCTAGAAGAAATATTTGGAGCTGCAACTTTTTCAGTTAACTCTTGGTCTGTAGATGACTATGATGGTTTCCCATGTATAAATATATACTTTAAATGCAAAGGTAGAGTAAATCTAGAGATGCTTGATCCAAATCAAGAAAAAGTTGATAATGATTTTTTTTATAGCGATGGAAATACATCTTTAAACTTGGGAAATTACAGGGAAAATATAGACTCGGGGAAATATTATTTAAAAGCATATGATAAAAACGATAAAGAAATATTTAGCAAAGATTTCTCTTTTTCAAATTCAGATTTATCTATATTATCATGTGAACAACGATGGTGGGGAAATAGTGCAGGATATAGTTTAATAGGCCTTGAATTAAAGGTTAAAAACAGCGGCGATTTACCTGTTTATCCATACACTATTAGTATTGTAACAGATTCTAAAGAAGTTTCTTCATTAATTTTACCTACAGTTGTTTTACCCGGTACAGTTACTGAAATATATTCATATGTGTATCATGAAGGACAATTTGAAGAAGATTCATTTATAGTTAATATTGAAGATGAAAATAAAATGAGTTTTTGTTCAGATACTTTTTCTTTTAAAGAGATAAACACAGTTTCCACAACAATATTTAAAGAAAATGATTTAGATAATAGCTTAATTATTCCTTTTCCGGATTTCTTATATAACTATTATATTGGGCTAGAAAGAAAAACAATAGAAGACTACATTCTTTTTGTATTTGATAAATATGATGATAGTTTTCTTGAGATGGTTTTAGAAAAAATAATTTCTACAGTTGAATATGGTGAATTTAGATACAATCAAATGACAGATGAAGAAAAAATAAACTATATAGCTGATTTTGTACAATCACTTGATTATAAAAAAGATAGCGAGGTTGATGACTCCTATGAATATCCAAGGTATCCTATAGAAACTATTTTTAATGGTGAAGGAGGAGGGGATTGCGAGGATAAATCTATTCTTACTGCTAGCCTTTTAAAAATTGCAGGTTTTAATGTTTCATTAATAAGACTTCCTGATCATATGGCGGTTGGTGTTAACTTATCAGATAAAAAAATCAGTGAATATGAATATTTTGTCGATAATTATTATTTCCTTGAAACAACTACAAAAGGAAAACCTTGTGGGTTTATACCAAATGATTACCGATCTTTATCTGATGAAGCAGTTGTATATAAAATAGATGCAAGACCTCTTTTGTACCATGATTGGAAAGATGGAGTGGTAACAATTTTTTCAAAAACAGAGATAGGAAGTTTTGTAAAATCTATTGTTTTTGTTGAAAACTTCGGAAATAGTATAGCATCAGATGTAAAAATAGAAGGTGTGTTTTATACAGATTCAGGGCTTGAATTTCAGCCAGAAAAAGTTACTATTGATGAAATTAAATCAGGTGAAAAAGAAAAAATAATTTTAAGTGTTCAAAAACCAACTGGTATTAATACTTGGTTTAAAACCCGGATTATCTATGAGGGAAATGTTGTAGATACCAAAGAATCAAAATCTTATTTTGATTAAAAGTCTAAATTTGCAATCTTAATGTTTTACTTACAATTCTAATTAAAGTATTTATTTCTTTGATTTATTTTGTGTAGAGTACAAAAATTATTTCGTTTTGAATTACATGCAGGGATGACAAAG
>CAZWYI010000042.1:0-13495 GCA_964638155.1 uncultured Thermoplasmatales archaeon
TTTTCAGAAAGTAGAGATGAAATTCAAATTTCATCTACTTTCCGAACTACTGTAAGAGGAAAAAAATATAATAATCTTACAGATGTTTTTATAGTAAAATATTATTCATTTGATTAATAAACTTTGAAAGTTAAAATAAATTCTAAAAACCATCTAAAAGATTTATATATCAAAAGCACATACAGCCTTAATCCTATTCAACAGGTGAACAAATTGGGTAAAGGAATAAATGCAGCAAGAAAGCTAAAAAAAGCAAGAAAAAAACAGCTATGGAACGATAGACACTACAAAAAACGTGTCCTACACTTAAAAGAAAAAGCAGATCCCTTAGAGGGTACAGCACAAGCTAGAGGAATCGTTATAGAAAAAGTAGGAATAGAAGCAAAGCAGCCTAACTCAGCTATTAGAAAATGTGTGAAAGTACAACTTATAAAAAACGGAAGGCAAATCACAGCGTTTGCACCAGGAAACAATGCAATCAGCTTTATAGATGAGCATGACGAAGTCATGGTCGAAGGAATAGGCGGACGTATGGGTAGAAGTTACGGAGATATCCCAGGTGTCCGATTTAAAGTTATAAAAGTAAATGATATATCACTTGAACAAATGATTAAAGGTAAAGTAGAAAAGGCGATGAGAAGATAATATGGCAGATAATAAACCTAATACAAAAACTAATAATTTCTTTCCAGTACTTGGAAAATACAATATGGATGAATTAAAAGTAGAAGACAAAGGCCTTGAAAAATATATGAACCTAGATACAGATAATATCTATCTAGGCGGCAAATTTTCAAATAAAATGTTTGCCAAATCAAAAATTCCAATAGTAGAGCGCTTGATCAACAACATCATGAGAACACAGAAATACAACGGGAAAAAAATAAAGGCCTACAAGATCCTAAGAGATGCATTTGAGATAATAGACAAAAAGACAAAAAGTAATCCTATGCAAATACTTGTTAACGCTATTCAGAATGCTGCACCAAAAGAAGAAACAACACGTCTGCGTTTTGGTGGAATCTCAGTTCCAAAAGCAGTAGATGCAGCACCACAAAGACGCCTTGATATAGCACTAAGAAATATATCAACAGGTGCAGTAAATGCAACAATAAAAAACAAGAAAAAAATGGAACAATGCCTTGCAGATGAAATAATAAAAGCAAGCAAAAACGATGTAGCTTCATACTCTGTTGGAAAGAAAAACGATATAGAACGTGTCGCTAAATCAGCTAGATAAAAATGAGATTTATTATTTAAAAATTTGAGGTTTGATTAGAATGGGAAAGAAAGAAGATAACATCAAAAAAGCAAAAAACTTGATGAATAAACTAAAACGAATAAGAAATATAGGGATTGCAGCCCACATTGATCATGGCAAATGTGTATCTGGCAACTCACTAATATCTTTATCAAATGGAGAAAATATTACTGCTAAAGACCTGTTTGAAAAATACAACAAAAAAGAAAATATTGTTAGAAAAGAAAAAAATGAAACAGTTGCAAAAGTAGATGATATAAAAGTTACTAGTTTTGATAAAGAAACTAAAAAAATTACAAAAGGAAAAATAACACATACTTGGAAATTAAAAAAAACAGATCCTTTGATGAAAATAGAAATAGAAAATGGTAGAAGTATAAAAACAACACCAGAACATAAGTTTTTAATTTTAGACAAAGAAACTGCAAACATAATAGAGAAAAGAGCAGATAAGATAAAAGAAGAAGATGTAATAATATCTGCAAGAAAACTTTTTCATAAAAATATTTCAAATAAAAAGTTAAAAGAAAAAATGATTAAAAACTTAGCTAAAAAAGAAGAGTTTTACACTTGTTTATCTAAAGATTTAAAAGAAGAATTACATAAAAAAATATTACAAAAAGGAGTGAAAAAAGTTTATAATAATATCGATACAAGTGTACAAGAAAAATCATTTTATCATATGGTTTGGAGAGGAGAATACAGAATTAACATTTTAAACCAGATATGCCAGGATCTTAATTTAGATTTTTCAAAAATTTATGACAATCTTAAATGGATTAACTATAGAAATATAAAATCAAAAGGAAGTAAATCCTCACTAAAAATAAAACCACCTAAAGATTTTGATTCCTTTTATTATCTAGCAGGGCTTTTCCTTGGAGATGGAGACTTAAATGGAAATATAACTAACAATAGTTCTTTTATCCAAGAAAAAGTTAAAAAAATTGCTAAAAATTTAGATTTAAACTGCAAAATTAGAAAATTTAACAATAGGGCAACTAGAATAGAAATAGGAGGACTTACTCTAAAAGGATTTTTAGAGGCTTTATTTGATTATCCGTTGAATAAAAAATCACACAAAATAAAGATATCAACATTCTTAGAAACATCACCAAAAAAATATATTGCATCTTTTATAAGAGGATATCTTGATGCTGATGGAACAATAGAAAAAGGCAGATCAGCAGTATCAATGTCTTCAGTTAGCAAAGAATTCCTTGATAAGTTACAGCTTTTATTTTACAAGTTTGATATTGGAAGTATTTATAACAAGAAGAAAAACACTCTATACATTTCTGGAAAAAGTTCTCTTGAAAATTTCAAAGAAATTGGTTTTAATCTCCCAGAAAAACAAAATAGATTTGAAGAGTTACTAAGAAAAAGTTCTATTTCAAAAATCGATTATGTCCCAATATCGGGAAGTGTACTTAAAAAGATTAGAGAAAAATTAGAAATATCTCAAAATAAAATATCAAAATATTATCGTAACTATGAAGAAAACATTGTTGGTTTATCTAAAAAATCACTAGAAAATATATTAGACAGATATTCTAATTTTAACATTGAAAACCCAGATTTAACTAATCTTAGAAATCTTACATATGATGATTCTTCTTTTATGAAAATTAAATCTATTGAAACCTGCAGCAAAGAAGAATTTGTCTATGATTTTACTGTGGAAAAATATCATAATTTTGTAGCAAACGGATTAATTATTCACAACACTACTCTTTCAGATAATTTACTTGCAGGCTGCGGTATGATGAGCGAGGAACTAGCTGGAAAGCAGCTTGCTCTTGATTTTGATGAACAAGAGGCAGATAGAGGCATTACTATTGATACAGCTAGTGCTTCTATGGTTCATGATTTTGAGGAAAATGAATATTTAATTAACCTACTTGATACACCTGGGCACGTTGACTTTGGTGGTGATGTTACTCGTGCTATGCGTGCTGTTGATGGATGTGTAGTAGTAGTTTGTGCTGTAGAAGGTGCTATGCCTCAGACTGAAACAGTTATCAGACAAGCCCTACGTGAAAAAGTAAAACCTATATTATTTATAAATAAAGTTGATCGACTGATCAATGAATTAAGGGTTACACCTGAAGAAATGCAGCAGCGTTTCGTTACAATCATTACAAAATTCAACGAGCTTTTAAATAAAACAGTTCCAGATGAATTCAAAGGTAAATGGGATGTAAAAGTAGAAGATGGAAGTGTTGCCTTTGGCTCAGCTTATTATAACTGGGCAATTTCAGCACCATACATGGAAAAAAGCGGTCTATCTTTCAAAGATATTTATGATTATTGCCATAATGAACAGCAAAAGGAACTAGCTAAAAAAACACCTATACATGAGGTACTTTTAGATATGGTTGTAGATCATTTGCCTTCACCTGATATTGCCCAAAAATATCGTATCCCTCATATCTGGCGAGGAGACCAAGAAAGTAAACTTGGTAAAAGCATGATGGAAACAAACGAAAACGGACCTCTTGCTTTGATGGTTACTAAAATTGTTATGGATCCACATGCAGGAGAGGTTGCTGTCGGTAGAATGTACAGCGGTATGGTAAAACGTGGTCAGAGTTGTTATGTTGTAGGAGTACCTAAGCTAAATCGCATCCAACAGGTCAACCTTATGGTTGGAGCAGATAGAATTCCTGTTGATCATGTAAGTGCAGGTAATATCGTTGCATTAACAGGATTAAAAGATGCAATAGCTGGTAGTACTGTCGCTGATGATTCAGAAGATGATCCATTTGAAAGAATAGTTCATGTAAGTGAACCAGTTGTAACAGTTGCTGTTGAAGCAAAAAACACTAAAGATTTACCAAAGCTTATTGAAGTTCTTAGAATTGTTTCAAAAGCAGATCCATCGATTCAAGTTGATATAAACCAGGAAACTGGTGAAAACCTTATGAGCGGTATGGGAGAACTTCATCTCGAGATTACTGAATATAGGATTAGAAAAGAATATGGCGTTGATATAGTTACATCTGAACCGATTGTTGTTTATCGTGAATCAGTTGGAAAGAAAAGTAAACAAAAATTCGAAGGTAAATCACCAAATAAACATAATAGATTCTATATAGAAGTTGAACCTCTTGATGAAAAAATTATAAAAGCAATATATGACAACGAAATTCCTGATAACATCAAAAAATACAAAAAAGATGTGGAAAAGAAACTGCAGGAACTTGGAGTGGACAAGGTTACAGCAAAAGGCATGTTTGGAAAACAAGGGTTAAATTTGATTACAGATGTCACAAAAGGAATTCAATATCTACATGAAACTAGAGAACTAATTAAAGAAGCATTTGATGAAGTAATGAAAAGTGGACCAATCTCTGATGAACCATGTCAAGGTATTTTATTAAAATTAGTAGATGCAAAGCTTCACGAGGATGCTATACATCGTGGACCAGCACAGGTAATACCAGCTGTTCGTAACGCTATATATGGTGCTATAACAATTTCAGATCCAATACTTCTTGAACCTATGCAAAAGGTCTTTATCAGTACACCTCAAGATTTAATGGGTGATGCAAGTCGTGAGTTAAACCAGAGAAGAGCAACTGTTAAAGAAATGACTACTGAAAAAGACATGGTAAATATTGATGCTAAAGCACCTGTTGCTGAAATGTTTGGTTTTGCTTCATCAATTAGAAGTGCAACCGGTGGAAGGGTTCTTTGGAATACTGAAAATATAGGTTTTGAACCAATGCCAAAACACCTTCAAAAAGATGTTGTAACTCAAATCAGAGAAAGAAAGGGTTTAAAACCAGAGCCAAACCCAGCAAGTTATTATATGGACTAAAAAATTAGTCCTAAAATTTTTTTATTATTCTTCAAAAATTAAAAAATATTATATCAATGATAGATATTACAAATACTGAGGATGCACAATGGATAGAGGAACAATTCCGATAAATAAAAACTATCTTCTAGAATATAGATACTACGACAGAGATAGTAATTTTAAATATTTCAACAGAAAATTTGAAATCTTTGTTTTAGAAAAAAAGACACTCAAAAAAAACTATGTAATGCACATGGATAACGCTGATCCAAGACAGATGATGCCCGGAATTTATAAAGCAAATACAGGTAAAAAAAGACATAAATTTGGGATAACAACACTAAACTGGAATGATATAAAAACAAAGTTTTCAAATTATATTATTGATGAACTAGGAAAAAAATCAGAAGGAAATATTAAAAAAGCAGTGGGAAAACTTAATTCACCAAAGCTATAATTCCTAGTATTCAGTAATCTTATATTTATTATGTACTGGCTCATAGATTTGGCCATTACGCTTAAGTCTATCAAGAGCTTCTTCTATTTTACCTGACTCAAGACCATTTATTTCACCTTCACGAATAATGTCACCACGAGCCGCATTACCATCTTTTGATTCAGAACTCAAGCGTTGAACAATATCAATAACATTACGCATTCTATCATGCTGAGAATGGCTTATTCCAGTTGCAATAATATCGATATCAATTTTACCGGTTTCTTTATCCATACCAACACGACGGAGATAACGCTCAATTATATAGATAGAACGTTTAGCATCCTCAACTGCAACTGAATCACTTAATCTTATCTTAGCACTAGCCTCCGCAAGACGTACAAAAGCCTCAAGTTGTCTAGGAGTAAACGTTATAGAATCCTCAGAAGAATTTCTGTAATCAACATAATAGTTTTTAATCAAATCACGTGCCTCATCAGTCATCACAGGAAAAATATATCTTTTTGCGTATGCTACATATTTACGTAAAAACTCTGGATCAAAAATAGGTTGAATAATCTTTGTCAGTTCATCTCTTTGTTTTTTAGAATACTTTGATTTTTTTGATCTTTTAATATTTTCAGTTACTTGCCCTGCATGATGAGTGTTTAAAATATGTGATGCTAAATCAGTATCCCTTGTTCTATCAGGCCTATCAAGAATAGAAAATATTAGATCAAAACGAGAAATAAGAGCAGGAGGCATATTAATTTGTTCATGCATAGGAATAAATTCATCAAACCGACCTAACTTTGGATTTGCAGCAGCAAGAATTGCACATCTTGCTTTTAAGGTTGCATTAATACCAGCTTTTGCAACAGATATCTCCTGCTGCTCCATAGCCTGATGAAGACTACTACGATCCTGATCAGCCATTTTATCTATTTCATCAACACAAGCTATACCCATATCAGCAAGAACCAAAGCTCCAGCTTCAAGAGTCCACTGTCCTTCACCAAACTCATCACGGACTGCTGCAGCAGTAAGACCAGCAGCAGAAGACGCTTTTCCAGAAGCATAAACACTACGCGGAGAAAGTTTAGACATATACGTTAACAATTGAGATTTTGCAGTACCGGGATCTCCCACAAAAAGAGCATGAATATCACCACGGATACGTGTTCCATCAGGCATTTCTTTTGGAACACCCCCAAAAAGCTGCAAAATCAATGCATCTTTTTCAATATCCATACCATAAATAGTAGGAGCAATACTAGCACGCATTTTTTCATAAATCTTAGGGTCTTTACTAATCTTTAAAATCTCTTCTTCATCCTCAGTTGAAATCTCAACTTCTTCAAAAGCATACTCCTGGGTTTCAACACTAATTGCATCCATAGCCTTAGCAAAAGCAGTAAGTCTATAAGTACCGCGCCTTCGCTGCATAGAATGAAGAATACCATTAGCAATAACTCTATCACCCGGAGCAATCTCACCAACTAGATCATCTTCAAGATAAACACTAATACGCTCAGGTTGAGCACCACCACGAAGACCCTCAGGATTCTCTTGAATCTCAATTTTCTGAGAATCAATAAACTTTGAAAGATTAGAGACAAGTTTAAAAGAAGAAACTCTACCACAGCCGCCCTGATCTTCGAAACACTCAGACGGCTCCTTTAAAATATCTTCTTCCTGCTCAATTCGGATAATAGCACCGCATTTCTGGCATTGAAACGCAGCAATCTGAAGCTTAGGTCGAACCTCAGTTCTTTTTTTAACAAGACCCTCGATACTCATCAACCTACCAAGATGATTAGCACGGATATGACGAATAATAAGCTTATTAGTATCGGGAAGATTAAACAATCTAAAATTAAGTTTAAGTTTATTTTCAGAAGCAACATCAATATTTTTTAGTGCTTCTTCAGCGTTAAAAAGAAATTTATACGGCTGACTCAATAGACCCTCAGCAAGATCTGGTGCAAACTTATCAACAGCCCAATAATCAACAAATAAACTACGTTTATCAGGATACTCGAGAGCAACCGTTTCAATATCTGACTTACAACTCTCCTCAAAGAATTTCTGCCACTTTGCAACTAAGTTCTGATCTTTAAGTAGTTTGACCGTTATAATTCCCCCAAATAAACTAATGGTAAAAAAATGATAACAAGATTCTACTTATAAATATTTTTAGGAGATCGTTGAAAGTTTATAAAAATATTAAAAAATATCGTTCAAAATTATTTATACCCCTGCACAATAAAGAATTGAAACATATCCTGTTTCACTCATTTTTATGGAAATCATCAGTGGACAAGTATCATTAAAATATGAATTTTGAATACCAAGAGAATATATTTTTTCGTTGGAAAAAATCGCATTAGAATTTTCAACATTAATGTATTCCTCTAATTTGTCGATATCAATATGGTTATTTACAGATCCATTATTATTTATATGATCTATTGGAAAGCTGTTTGGAACCAGATTCAACCTGGTCGGCCAATTATTAGAGTATAATGAACCATTAAATTGATGTTCTTTTAGAAATGAGATAAAATCATATTTGTTATCTATTTTAGTATCATAATTAAATCGATATTCTCTACTACAATTTGGCATTTGATTAGAAGGAGGAGATGTAAAGGGCCCAAAAAAAGGATAAGGATAAAAAATAAAAACAAGACTGATTACAACCAATAAAACAATTAGAATAATAAGCAATTTGTGTAATTTTTTATTTTTTATATTAATTCCCACTATATTTAAATCAAAAATCAGAAATAAGTATTTTTCTTTTTATTGAAAGTTTTTTAGCGGGTATAGAAAATCCTCGAGTGAGTGCACATCTCATCTATTGACTGCCCATCTGCCTCCATCAACCCCGTTAACCCTTCGAGCATCGGCAGTCTATGGTAAGGCTGCTCACTTCCGTGCCTAACCCGATTTCCACAGCGAAGACGACAACACAGCCCTCCAGCTGCATAAATTCGTCACCTCCGATCCCAAAGGACAGGGTATCATCGTCAGCAGATGGATCAATAGACGGATGAAACACCGCCTCTCAGTTTCGACCTCTGCATGAAGACGATTTCAGATTATAGGGAACGTCTATCTCCCCGGTCTATTCTATACCTATCGCCAAACAAATATACCTTAAAGGGACCTACGAATAATAGTAGATATATTTCTAATTAACTGAACAAATATTAAAGCAAGAGAAACCGATAGAAAAGCAACATCACGAGCAACATAAAGCCAAATATCAGAATCAGGGTCAGCACCAACAGCCATAGAATCCTTTATCAATAAATAAAAAAACAAGCCTATAATAAAGAATAACACTAAATTGATATAAATAGACCATTTATACCAAGTTTTTTTTCCAGTTTTTCTAATAAAATCCTCAACCATTATATCAACATCCCTCTAATACAAATCAAATGTAATATAAAATAATAGATATAAGAAATTTGCCTTTAAAAAAACTCATCAAGCTTAGTACTACGTATCTTATCACTCATAAAAAGTGAATCAATAGATTTTTCAACAAGAGTAATTCTTTGACGGGCATAAGTTGGAATATTATAACGTTGTGCAATTTCTTTAGAGATTTCCAGATATTTTTTAACAGATTTTTCATGAACTGTGAGAGTAAGTTTACCGCCGCATTTAGTACAAACTCCTTTAAGAGGTGGACGGCGATAGTTTATGTTACAAGTTGGACAGCGGACAGACTGCTTGCTAAAAGCACGGAGATTACCAAGGATATCAGGTAAAAAATGTCTTTCAATTACTTTATAGGCAACATCAGCAGCATCAACCGCACGAAGTTTAGCTGCAAGATTAAGCTGAGAGTTCATCTTATCCATCATAGTCTTCAAAGTTTTATAGTTAGACATCTTTGGACCAGCTGAAATATCAACTGTGTCATGAGTAAAATAAAAATTTTCATACTGAAACTTTGAACCAAGACGAGAAGAAACAGTATCCATGATTGATTCTAAATCTTTGGAATGAGCATGCTTCAGTGTTGATTTATAAAAATCAAGTGGATAACGGGCAAGAGTATCAACGTTGTGTGCTTCTTTATCTACTTCAGATGGATCAAGACGAGTTGTAAGAATTAAAGGTAAATCCATCTGACCACCACGTTTATCAGGAATATATGCATGAGAAAAATTAAGAAGAGCATCCATTAAAAGCATTAAACCATCTTCATCTCCGTCGGAATTTCTTCTTTTCGCTGCATGAAAGAAAGGATGAGCATAACAAACCTGGGCATCTGTAAACCCAATAATCCTTGATAGTGATCCACCTGAGGTGTGTGGTGCAAGACCTATTGTCAAGTGTCCTGTTAAATTCTCAAGTTTTCTAATATTATAGAAGCGTTCTAAATCATAAAATTTTACAAGCAGATCATCAACAAATTTAGCTATTTTTAAAAAGTATTCTGCACATGATTTTGATATTATTACATCCTGAACCTTTAGTTCACAGATTTGATCAGATTTTTCCAGTTTATTTCCTAAATAATCTTTTGCATATCCTAATTCTTTTAATCTTTCAACTGAAACTCCAATCTCTTCTGGCTTGAAATGGGTGATTGGTGCATCTGTCATATCAAATCTTACTGTTCCATCTTTAAAGACATATACACCATGTTTTGCTCTAAGTATTCCTTTTTCAAGTGGCTCTGGTGTTTTATTTTTTGATATTGTTCCCATTACACCTTTTATTGTTTCTGGGAGTGTTCTTTCTTTTATTTTCTTTTTTGCTAGTTTTAGATCTTCTGATAGGTTTATGTCATGTATCTCTATTTTATCATTTTCTATTTCAGTGTGTGTTCCACATTCGCAGGTTAGTTTATATGTCTTTTTTTTACATTTTGGACAAATCCTTGTTCCTGCTTCTACTTCTATTTGTGGTTTTTTTGCTGCTTTTCCTAAGAGTCTTTGATTGGACCCATAGTTTCCAACTGGAAATAACACGTGTGGTGGAGGTCGCATTTTTCGCTCTGCTGCTTTTTCTGGCCGCCCCATACGTGTGCCGATCCTAAAAGGTGCTTTTGGTCTAATCTCTATTCCTAATAGTTTTGTAACTATCTTTATTGGATTATTTTCATTTATATCTAATTTTGTTTTTTCAACAATTTTTCCATTTTTTATTCCAAGACCTAATGTATATATAAGTGAATCTTTGTATCTTTTAAAAATTAATTTTTGTTCTTTTTCTTTATGTATTGCTCCTAATTCTATTAAAATATTTTTTATCTCTTCATTATTTTCTAAATATAGTTTTTTGTTTTTTATTTCTGAAGAATTGAATATATATTCTCTTAATTTTTTTATATCATCTATTGTTATATCATGCCAGAAGAGATTATATTTTGGATGCAGGGGTATTTTATATTTTTTTGATATTTCTATTGCATTTTCCCAGGTTGGATTTTCAAGAGTTATTTCTTTTTCTAAATCCTTTTTTATTTTTTCATTTGTTTTTTTATCTACTTTTTTAATATTTTCAAGTGTGTTTTTTTCTGGTAAAAGTTTTAGTTTTTCTTGTAGTTCTTGTATCCACCATTCATATGTATAGCTTGCATCTGGAAGAAGTGAATTATTTTCTAAAAATTCTCCATATGGTACTAGTATTTCACCTAAATCTATAATTTTTTTTATTTTTGTTTTATCTATTTCTTTTTTTGATTTTATTTCTATAAAATCTCCATTTTGTAAAAGGACTGTTGGTCCTTCAATTGTTGTACAAGGCGTTCCTATTGTTGCTTTTCCTGGTCTTTCTGTTTTTAATTGTGTTCCTATTGCTATAAACTCGTCTACTATATGCATAGTTAGGGGGTTTATCGCTGTTGATGCAAGACCCGCGGTTCTTGCTCTTCCGTATCGTAGTCTTAGTCCACCTTTTCTACTGGGGTGACTAAATACTGGTCTACCTGCAATTACTTCTCCAATATATTTTTTGGAGGGTTTTATTTCTGGTATTTTTTTATTATTTTTATCGTCTTTTTCTTCTTTTTTATCTTTGTTTACGAAGATATCTAGAAAATTCCACCCTGAGAGTTTTAGTTTTTTTACGTGTTTTAGAATCTTTGGTGCTTTCAAGCACATTCCTTCTGCTATTACTAGGCATGCTCCTCCACGTAATCTGTTTGTTTCAATTCTTGGTAGATCACGGTATCCTGTTACTTCTTCTTTTTCTGTTCCTTCTCCATTTACACAAATAGGACAGTTTGATACTATTTTTTCTATTTCATCAACACTTGGCGTGTATTGTAGGTGTTGTGCTCTTTTGTATAGAGGGATTTCTTCTTTGTACCGTTCTATTTCTCCTTTGGTTGGTTTGTATTTATCAATCTTCATCTGTGTTCTTACTACATCAGCTATTAGTACACTCATTGCCTGTCCTGTTCCACCTGCTGATCTGATTGGTCCAGAAAAATATAGGTCTACATAGTCTGTTCCATCGTTGTTTTTTCCTAGTTTTACATCTGCTATTCCCTCAAGTGGTGCTACTAGCACTCCTTCTGTAAGTATTGCAAGACCTGTTCTTATTGCCTGATCTAAAGCTTCTTCATTTGTTTTGAATTTATATTTTTCTTTGTTTTTTGCAATATTTTTTGCAATTTCTAGGCTTACTAGTTCTCTGTTTTTTATTTTTTTTGTGGTTTTTCTTATTTCTGGTGCTATATTCTTTGGTCCTACTAGCTCTTCTACTCTTTGTGCCAAGTCTAGTGCTTGTGGGATTTCTACAGTTTTTTCTGGATCGAGTCCTTTTTTCCTTGCTTTTTTTGCTATATTATATGCATTATCTATTTCTTTTTGTAAATCTGAAAAATATTTTTGCATTTCTTTGCTCATCTTTAGTTCTTTAGCTTTATCCCCGCCCATTTTTTACAAGACCGTTAAAATTAGTTGAGGTTTAATAATGTAAATATTATGTTTAAAAGTTTTGTAATTTTTGGTTTGGCTTTTTGTGTTATAAAATTTAAATATAAGTAATTATATATAAATATAAAAATATATATGAAATTTGGTGTGATATATATGAACATAAAAAAAATCTCTACATATATAATAACAATGCTAATGATTGCAACAATTTTTGTAAGTTTTCCAACAGTACTTGCAGATCAAGTAATATATTCGCAAGAAAATATCGATGATCATATTAATATATATTCAAATGGAAGAATATTTGCACAAGAGATAAAAGATATAGAAGGAGTTACTTTATTTACGAAAGTAGAATTAAATTTTGGGATTATACTGTCAGAGATTGAACCTGACCGAATTCTTGTAGGATTATCTGAAACACTTAATACAGATCAGGGAGAATGGGAAGCAAGACAATTAAGAAACATGGATGAACTATCAACTGGTTGGAATATATTTAACTTTCCTGATTATGAGCCAACAGATAATGATATTTATCTAATGGTAGCCTTCATTTCTATTCCTCTTTTTGATTCAACAGGAAAAGATACCATCCAACTCATGACAGGATGCAATGAAAGATACGATAAGGGAGAACTTTATGTTTACGACGACAATAACTGGCCTGAATTTGATGACGGTACTTACGATCTGACTTTCAAACTACATGGCGAACGTGAAGAACCAGAAGAATACACACTAACAATACACACAACAGGATGCGGAGATATAACACCCTCAGGAGGAACATACACAGAAGGAACAACAGTAACACTAACAGCAAACCCATGCACAGATTGGAAATTTGACCACTGGGAAGGAGATACAACAGGATCCACAAATCCAAAGACAATAACAATGAACAAAGACAAAGACATCACAGCAGTATTCACAGAAGAATCAACAGAGTATTTTGATTTAACTTATGATATTGATGGACAAGGAACAGTAGATTTAAACCCACCTAGTGGAACATATGAGAAAGGAACTGAAGTCACATTAACAGCAAGTCCATCAGAAGGTTGGAGTTTTTCAGG
>CAZWYI010000043.1:0-13032 GCA_964638155.1 uncultured Thermoplasmatales archaeon
AGCTTTGTCATCCCTGCATGTAATTCAAAACGAAATAATTTTTGTACTCTACAATTTAAGTAGAAATAGAGATTTCAATTATGATAAAACCATATTTTTAGAATGTCTAAATACTTTTAATCTTTTTTCAGCTGTTTTTGATGTAAAGAAAAAAATTAAGGAGAAGGATATCCCCCTAGCATAAGACTTGGATCACCAAAAAGCTGCCATACAGTTATACAAAAGGCTTCATCTGCTCCGATACGTTGTTTTGAAATATATGTCTGTATAGTACCGCTGTGGGCGGCACCTAATGTTTTTGCACCATTTTTACCAATTTCACGGAAAAAACCAGTTTCTAATGCTCCACTATGATTTATAGGACCAGGGTTTGAAAAACCATATCCGGTACAACCAGTAGAAGCAATAGCTCCACCTTGAGGCATAGCACATAACCCCCAACTAAAAGAAACAGAGGATGGCGCCGGATTCCAGTATTCATCACTATTGAATATTGATCTAATTAAGCTTAGCGTAAATAAACCATTATGGCAGCCACCTACAATAATCACTGGTAGTTTATCTTTGTTGGAAAATTTAGGGAAATCATATACCATTGTTGCACCAATCCATTCATCGGTATTATTAACTGGATGGGTATTCCAGGCTGTAGGATTACCATGACCCTGGAAGATAACATAACCTGCGCCTTCTGAAATAGATGGTATAACATCTTCTGGGATGGTCGGGCCACCAGTATCTTTATTTGAGGCATAGACTCTTATCTCTTCATCGATAAGATCGTCCATGTATTCTATTGCAGTGTCACATGCAAATTCTCCATCTGGTTGCCCTTCATATAAACTAAAAGTTTGCCCTCCTACACCGATCATCTTTTTAAACCACGGTTTTTCTTCAGGAGGAGTGGATTCGTATTTTATAATCTTATTTACCATTATTTTTACTTCCAATCGGTTTCTACAAGCCAATCTACCAACATACACATCTGGTACAAGGTCAAGGGTGTCTTGATCTTGAACAAAGATACTCCAACTTGCAAATACGCCATCTCCATTGGAATCCCAATCCTCAAACTCCCATTCTTGGGTATCTTCGTTGTATCTGTAGATATCTCCATAGTACAAATCAGATATACAGCTTTTTTCATCTGAATGCTGAATATGTGCATATCTAACTGGAATATGCCAGGCTGAACTACCTTGATTAGTATCATCTCTGTCTTTAGCATATAAATGTGATTTCAGTCCTCCTACCAAAAGCACATAGGATACATTCCAGGTTTCCTTTGCATCTTTTATAAAATATTTTATCTGCTCAGGGTTATCAACACCATCATATTCATTGTAGATTTTCTCAGTTGTTTTTAAAATAGTGTTAATATTGTAAGACTTTTTATGATTAATCAGAGGTTGTAACTCTGGAGTAAATTTTTCTGGCGCGATAATTACCAGATCATAAGATTGGGCAAAAGAGTCAGTTGAATCTTCAACTGGGTCTTTATATTTTATTTGAATTTTTGCATCAGTAAAATAGTATAGTAAATTTTTTGCAGGAATATATCTAACAGGATAAAGTTCAACAGTTACAAAAGTAGTAGGTACGCCTTTACTATTTAATCCACATCTAATATCATATTCATAAAAGCTTTTGGGATATAACTTATTACTTTCATAAATGTCATATTCTTTATTTGTTTTATATTCACTTTTAACTTTGCTAATTTTTGAATAAGGAATTATTTCAGGGCAGGGTTCTATCTTACCATTTATGTTTTTTTCTTTTATGCTAGAAGAATCACATTCAACACTTTCTATTTTTGTGTTACGTGGAAATTCAAAGGTTTCAACGTAAATTGGAAGCATTGGTTTATTAGGTTCTGATAACCATGAATTTGCACCATCCATATTTACTTGTAAACATTCATCTTTTTTATTTATCTCAATTTGGTTTGAGAATTTAATACTTTTTTCTTCTTTATCAGTTTCTGAATCATAGGTTTGAACAGAAATTGCTCCAGCTCCATAAAAAACTAAAATTCCAACTAATATTATTGGTAATATTTTTTTCATTTTTTTCCTCCACCAAAAATCATTATAACTAATGGTTTTTTGAATATAAAATCTTTTTTAATAGCGTGTCTATAAGTTTAAAAAATTAGATGTTAGTGTAGATAAAGAGACCAAGTTCCTTGGGTGGAGGAATTTTCTTGGAGAGTAAAAAAATGAATGTATTAAATCTAATTCAAATTCTTCTAACTAGTTTCCTCTTTACCTACACATTTTCCAGTTACCTAGGGTAACCTTAAATTTACAATATAAGCATTGCATATAAATAATTTACTGATATTTTTAATATTTTTAGAAACAAATTTCTTTATTAGTTACCGTAATATATAACATTGGTCTTATGAAATAAGACTTTAATTATAGCTCAATTATGTGAGTGCTATATAATTCCAGTGAGGATATTGGTTATCTATTATCATAATTACTATAAGTTTGATAAATTATCTTTATGTTGGTTCTTTTCAATTAAGTAGTAGCTACAACAGTATTAGTATTATTGATAATTCTTTACAAACCAATATCTATTTTTTTGAAAATTTTTATATCTCTCTTTTTATTTTAATTACAGGAAAGATTTTATATTAGTAAACGTATATATCTATACTTATCAATTGGTTTAGGAAAAATCAATTGTTAGAGGGAGGTATACAATATGAGAGAAATAGGAAGTAAATATAAGACTAGTAAAATTTTTGATAAAGTTTTGGTTTCTTTGATTGCGTCGATGTTCTTTATTTTACCAGCAACAGCTATTTCAATAAATAAGACTGAAAAATTAAACAAAATGGGTGGAGATTCTGCTATTTGGAGTTTGGGAGATACTTTAATTGTTGATGATGACGGAACTACTCCTTACACTACAATTCAACAAGCAATTAATGCTGCAAGCTCTGGGGATTATATCATAGTAAAAGATGGAACATATGGTGATCAATTAACAGTTAATGTAGGAGGGTTAGTGATAAGTGCTGCTAGCGGAGAAACACCTACAATTTATGTTAGTTCATATGATGTGGGTATTGATGTTACAGCTCCAGATGTTACTATTGAAGGATTTGAAATATTTGGTAATGGCTCATTGACTGGAGGTCCATTTCCTACAGTAAAAGCATCTGCTGGTGCTGATGGTCTACTTATAAATCAAAACAATTTTAAGGTGTTTACTGGTGAATTAGGACAAATAGCCTTACTTGTTGCATCTACAGTAAATGATGCTTCGTTTACAAATAATGTGATTACAAACTACAACAAAGGTGTTCAACTTGAATCTAATAGTGACGCAGGAATTACGGGCAATACTTTTTCATCTGTTGAATATGATATATATCATGCATCTTTTATTCAAGGTGAAAATATTTATTATGGATCTATCCAAAATGCAATAGATGTAGCAGTAATAGATGATACAGTTAAAGTTACTGAAGGTACCTTTTTTGAAAATGTTAATGTTGATAAATCTTTAAATCTTGAAGGTGCTAAAGCAGGAGAAAATCCAGTAGTTGGTAGAACAGGTGAGGAATCAATAATTGATGGTAATAATTTTCATGCAGTATCGGTAGCTATTGGTGTTACAGATGTAAAAATTGATGGTTTTACAGTGACTGTTACAAATAAACCTAATAATGATAACATAGCAGGTATTGTTATAAATAAAAATACAGATCAGGTAAGTATCGAAAACAATATAATCAAAGATATCACTGATGGCGGTGGTGTTGATCAACTGCCAGATGAAACCTATGGTATAATGGTATATGGTCGTGATGCAGGTTTAGGTCAAACAAATATTACAATTAGAGATAATTATATTTATAATGTTGAGGAATATGGTATAGCAATTAATGATAAAACTTCCTATGTTACAATTTCTGGAAACATGATATCAGATCTAATAGGTGCAAATCACGATGATCTACCAGATCCTACTTGGCCTGCTTATTTCTGTTCTGGTATTCATCTTGGTGGACAAGTTGGCCCTATAGCTAACATTACTATTGATTCAAACTATATTAATACAGAACAAACAGGTGACGGAGTTTTAACTGCTGCGGGCGGAGGAATCACCTTTGCGGGTGTTGCTGAATGGGCAGATCCAAGCAACTTATGGAAAGGTTTTGATAATATAACAATTACAAATAATGAAATATATAACAACACTCAGGGAATATTATCACTAATAGGGGATTTCACTGTTGATCCTGAGATTCATTTTAACAATGTTTCAGCAAATATTGATTATGGAATCAATAACACTGTTGCCACTTCAAATTTTCAAGCAACTAATAATTGGTGGGGAGATATTACAGGTCCATATCATCCATTTGAGAATTCAGATGGATTAGGTGTACCTGTTTCAGATAATGTCACTTTTTGGCCATGGCAAGAATTTGATGGATACAGCATTCCACCAACTGTAGAATATATTGTTGGGGAACCTAATGCTCTAGGCGGAGAGGTTATATCTGATAATACAGACATAGAAATTTTAGCTGAGGATGACGAAAGTGGTCTTTTATCATTGGAATATAGAGTATGGAGTTCTAGTAGTAGATGGTCAGAATGGAAAGAATATACAAATACATTTGAACTTTCAGGGGATGGTCAAAAAATAGTTGAATACAATGCTACAGATAACGCAGGGACAAAAGTAAATAGTTTTGAAACACACAGAGTAGATACCACGCCACCTTACACTAAAGTTATTTATCCAAATGGTGGAGAATTTATAAGAGGAAATGCTGAAATCCAATGGGAAGCTGCTGATAGAATACCAGATCAGGAACAAACAGAATGGAATAATTATTGGTCTTTAACTGAAGAGTATCCTGGTCACATTCAAAGTTTTCAACCAACAGAGTCAACATTAAACTCAATTTTTCTGTTATTAGAAGGTGAGGATGCTGAAGTAACCGTAAGAATTTATAGCAATATCTCAACAGTCCCCACTCAAATAGCTCAATCAACAAAGCATCTTCAATTAATTGGAAACGAAAATAATCCTGTTTGGATTGATTTTCCATTAAATAACGAGCTTGATTTAGATACAGATAGTACATATTATATTGGTGTAACTCAAAATGTTATTGGAAATGAAGGCATAAATTGGTATTATTTTGATTCAACTACTGACCCTGATCCTTATCTTTATGGTAATGCATGGCTCAGAAAAATAGATACATTAGAAGAAAATCTGGATTGGGATTTTGCTTTTAGAACAATTTATTGGGATGAAAATCTAGACATAACTTTGCAATACAGTCCTACAGGTGTTTCACCATGGAGTACTATTGCTGATCAAGAAAATAATGATGGTAGCTATATATGGGATACAAGCACTTTTCCAGATGGAGGAAACTATAGGATTAGAGTAATTGCTGAAGATGTAATAAATATACTTGGTGCAGATATTTCAGATAATACATTTCAGATTGATAACACCGGACCTATTGTTTCAAATATAGTAATTACTGATACTACCATTGGTAATTCTGAATATACAAAAAATGGAGATAATCTAGAAATTACGGCAAATGTTGAGGGAAACCCAGTTGAAATAACAGCTGATCTTTCAGGATTTGGAAAAGGAGATACTGTTCCAGCTACTAGTTATTTAGGAAATACTGCTACTTGGCTTGTGGATACAATAGTTTGTGCCCCTTCAGATGGAAAGATAAATGTTGTGATTCAAGCAGAAGACCCAACTGGTGATACCAGCGGTGATGTAGGTAGTATTATAGCTGATAACACTGCACCTATGATTGAGATAACTAGACCAGGTCCAGGAATATATATTATGGACAGCATGCGTCTATTACCCTTTGCGTATCCTTTAATAATTGGTCAAATAACAATGCGGGCAGAGGCAGAGGATAATAGATCTGGAATTAGACAGGTTGAGTTTTTCATTGAGGATAAACCAGTTGCTAATATCAGTACTGAACCATATGAATATTTATGGGATGAAGCATCCTTTGGTTTCTTTACCGTTGAAGTTGTTGCAATAGATAATGTAGGACATACTAGTTCAGATCTTATGAGAGATTTCTTTATATTAAACTTTGATATATTTGGTTAAAAAAATTAACTAAATATATTTTTTTTATAAAGAAATTTACCTAAATCATACTCTTTAAATATATTTAAAAATGAGGGATAATGTTTTGAACTACAAAAAAATACTATCAATATTAATCATATTTATTTTCTTTTCAACATCTATTCAAGGAAGAATTTTAAAAAATAGTTTACAATCAGATAATAAAATAATTCCTAATCAAACAGAGAACTCAAACTGTTTAAAAAATAAAAATTATTATGCTTTACTTGTAGGAATAAATGATTATCCAGGTGTAGAGTTGGATTTATTGTATAGCATAAATGAGATAACTTCTTTTAAAAATACTTTACTTAAAAGTAGGAATTGGGAAGAATCAAATATTAAAGTTTTAACTAATGCCGATGCAACATCTGATAATATAAAAGAAAATATAAATTGGCTTGACAAACAAGAAAATGAAAATGATACATCAATTTTTTACTATGCCGGACATGGGGGAAATACTCCTACTAATGAATATTTAATAACATATGGTAGTTCATTATCTGATGTTGAATTTGCTGAAGAAATTGATAAATTGGAAGGAAAAGTAGTAATAATTTTAGATTGTTGCTACAGCGGCGGGTTTATTGAAGAACTTGAAGATAGAAATAGGGTAATTCTTGCGGCATGTGCAAAAGAAGGTCTTGCCTTTCAGGACTCAAGATTAAAAAGTGGTTTTTTTGGTTATTTTCTTAATTTAAGTCTTGAAAAGATTACCACTACTGCTGAATTCTCTTTTTTATTTGCAAAGTTTTTAACTATTATGTATACCAAATGGTTATCAAATGAAATAGATAAAAAGTTAATTATTGAACCACAAATTTCAGATAAAGCAATTACTTTAGTTAAGATGATTTATCGTCAGTTTTTTTCAAGAAATATATTTGATCTAATTAAAGTAGATAATCTATATGATTATAATGATGAAGAATCAATTAAAATATGGATTATGTAAGTCAATATCTAAATATTAAATAAATGAATTTAACAGTATTTAGTATGGGGTTACCTGTCCTATAAATTTATACTAATAGTCATCTATTACCATCTGAATGATTTATTTATTGATTAAATCAAATAAAAACTTTCTGTAACAGTTTTCATTTTTTAGCATATTGAAAAACTTATATATTACAATTTGTTGTATTTAACTTAATTAAAAAATATTTTTGTTGTAAAGTTAAAAAACAAACTAAAGATATATTTATTTTTTTCTGGATTATAATTACATTTATAAACCACTTTTTCATTACCATTTATGGTGGAGGAATTTTTCTCATGAGAGAAGGAAATGAAAAGCATAAACTATTTTTTAAAAGGCTAGTGATTTTTATTTTGAGTGCAATTCTTTTGATTAGTAGCGCAGGGTTAATAAATGCTGCTGATTGGCCAATGTTTGGTCATGATGTTGAAAATAGCGGGGTTGCTGATTCAGCACTTAATGGCATAACTAACCCTGAATATTTATGGAATTTTACTACAGATAATTCCATTGGCCCAGGAAGCCCAGTGATGGGTAATATTGATGATGATAGTGATCTTGAAGTAATAGTTCCAACAGCTGGTTTTTCAGGTAATCCTGGTGTATATGCGCTTGACTCTGATGGAACTCAGTTGTGGAAATATCCAACAGGGGGATATGGAACTTATGCCACACCTAATTTAGTAAATCTTGATGGAGATAGCAAATTAGAAATTATATCTGTTGCTCTAGCTGACACCATATTTGCGTTGGATGATGATGGAACGGTTCTTTGGTCTAAAACTAAAGGAAGTGGATCCTTTTCTGGAGGTACTTGTACCGTAGCTGACATATCAAGTTCACCAGGCTTAGAAGTTGTGGCCGGTGCTGCTTCAAAGACATATTTGTTAAAAGCCAGTGATGGAACTGAATTGTGGAATGCAAATTATCGAGTTTTAAGTGATCCAACAGTTGCTGATGTTGATTTAGATGGATCTATGGAAATTATATTTCCTTGCTCTGGAAGTGTGATTGTTGCACTTAATGATGATGGCTCTACATTATGGACAAGTACTCCGGCTGGACAAGATTTTCAAGGAAATGTTGTAATAATTAATGATATTAATGGTGATGGACAGCCAGATTTGGCAGCTGGAAGCAGGGATAAAAATCTGTATGTATATTCTGGGGCTGATGGAACGCTATTGTGGAGTTACCCAGTGGTTGGACGATGCTTTACTGCCGCTGCAGCTGATTTTAATAGTGATGGTTTTGATGAAGTGGTTACTACTGCTACAAAAGCTGATGGTGTAGAATCTTATGTTTATTTGTTAGATGTTAAAAATCAAGTTTTGTTGTGGAAACACAATATAATTGGTATGAATATGCATACAACTGAACGTGGACCATCCATTGCTGATGTTGATGAGGATGGTTCATTGGATGTAGTTGTTGCTGGTTCTAGTATGAATATGTATGCACTGGATGGTACAGATGGAAGTGAACTGTGGAGTATTAGTACCTTAGATGATGATGGAGGACGAAGTCCTGCTATCGGCGATATTAATGGCGATGGTGTAATGGATATAGCAGTTACTCATGGTAATTATGTCCAGGTAATTAGTGAACCGGAACCATGTCTTCCTTGTTATGATGAGGTTTGGGTAGATGATGATGCTGATCCAGGCTGGTATGACTGTAATCATGTAGCTACTACTCAAGAGGGTGTTGATGCTGTATGTGATGGTGGTACAGTAACTGTCTATGATGGTTTATATGATGAAGTAGTGGTTATAGATAAAGAAGATGTAACTGTACAATCAGGTTCTTTACCTGTGATACAACCTACCACAACAGGCAGTTGGCCTGGAGCTGTAAATATAGTGGCTGATGGAGTGACATTTACTGGCTTTGAGGTAGATGCATCTTTAGCACCTAAGATAGGTATCAACGCCTATGGTGCAAGTGACGTAAATATTACAAATAACATTGTTCATGGTGCTGATCATACCTGGGATGCTATTGGAATTATTGCTTGGGATTGGACTAGTGCTTCAACTGTTGATGATATACTTATTGAGAACAATGAAGTTTATGATACTGGTAGAATGGGTATTTTCTGTATGGACTATGATACAGATAATAGCGAGTATGATTTAACTGAAGGCCATATCATCCGTGGCAATACTGTTTATAACACTTGGACAAATACATTCGGAGATGAAGGTGGTGCTATACAAATCAATGCTGGTAAAGACTGTGAAATATATGATAATCTTGTTTATGATACTCAAAATGGTAACCGAGGAATTTACATGTTTGGTTCTGGCAGTGGGAACACTATATCTTGTAACATCTTAAGAGATAATGCGATTGGAATACAACTTTGGATTGACGCTGTTGGTGGTTCTCCAATTGATTGGGAAGGTGATACTGCAACTTCTCCTAAAGTGAATTATAATGAAATATATGATAATACAAACTATGGAGCATACAGTATTAATCTTACTGGTACACCTATGGTAATGGATGCAGAGTGTAACTGGTGGGGTGATCATAGTGGACCATATCATTCTACTAATCCAACTGGAATAGGTAATGCTGTTAGTGATAACGTTGATTTCGATCCGTATATTTTTGTTGATGCTGATGCAGGTGGTCCTTATGCTGATGATGGCTCTATCCAGTTTGATGGTTCTGGTACTGATTTTGGTGCTTGTGGTACTGTTTCTTATAATTGGGATTTCGGTGATGGTACTTCTGGTACGGGTGTTAATCCTTCGAAGACTTATATGAATCGGGGTACTCCTTATAATGTTAAACTTACGGTGACTATTACTACGCAATGTGGGAAAACTTATTCTGATAGTGATACTACTACTGCTACTAGGTTGGATGGTGGTGATCCACCGGTTATAAGTTTGATTTATCCTGTTGGTGGTGAGATATTATCTGGTGTTGAAACAGTTAAGTGGTATGCTATTGATGAAGATTTCTCTGGTGAGGAAAATGATCTACCGATTTATATGTTTTATAGTGTTGATGGTGGTATGTCTTGGAGGCAGATAGATGGTGTTCTTTATAATGACGGTGAGTATGATCTTGATACTACTGGTTTTTCTGATGGAGAATATATGCTTAAGGTTGAAGCAGTGCATCAGGGTATAGCTGTTGATACTAGTGATGTGTTCACTATTGATAATGGTAATGCTGGTCTGTGTATTTCTGATGTTCGTGTTACTGATGAGTCTATAGATAGTTATGACTGGGTGAAGGATGGTGATAAGGTTGAGGTTACTGCTGGTATTACTGGTTCTAATGGTCTTTCTGCTAGTGAGATAACTGCTGATCTTTCTGGTTTTGGTTTGGGTTCTAGTGTTGCTGCTGATAGTTTTGATGGTTTTACAGCTAAGTGGTCTTTATCTAGTGTGTCTTGTCAGCCGAAGAATGGTGAGATTGTGGTTACGGTTACTGCTGATTCAGAGGTTAATAGTTGTGTGATTACTAGTGATAATGTTGATCCGTCTGTAAAAGTTGTTAGACCTACAACTGGTTTGTATCTTTTTAATCACAGGTTGTTCCGCTTTTTACCTAGGACTATTGTGATTGGTAGTGTTACTGTGGGTCTTGAACTGGATGATTCTAATGGTATTTCTAGAGCTGAGTTCTATATTGATGAGCTTGATAATGATCCGGAGGGTCTTGTTACGGATGATCCATTTGAATGGACGGTTAATAAAAAGCTTAGAGGTCAACATGTGGTAAAAGTTTTGGTTTATGATCTAGCAGGTAATGTTGCTTCAGATACGTTGGAGTTTTCAATCTTCATCTTGTAGATTGTTAAACCAATCTCTCTTTTTCTTTTTATGTTTAAAACCTTACGTTTTATTTAAATAGCTATATCTCATTTTTAAAAATATGACAAAAAAATCGTTTGTTTATATATTTGTAATTACAATCATCTTAGTATCTCATATTACCATTTTAAAAGCAAAATGGTCAGACCCTATAGTTATATCCTCAGAAAGCAAAAACTCAGCATATAGAGCAGTTCTTGATATTGATATTGATGATAATCTACACATAGCTTGGAAGGATAATAGTAATTATTCAAATGCTTTTGATGACTGGGATATTTTCTATAAATACAAACCAAAAAATAAAGATTGGACAAAAACAGAGGTGGTAACTACAGAGAGTATAAATGACAGCAACTGTCTTTTTATGTCGGTTGATAAAAATAAAACAGTTCATGTTGTATGGAAGGATAAAACAGATATCGATGATGCAGGATCTGATTATGATATCTTTTACAAATATAAACAATTCAATAAAAATTGGTCAAAAATGAAACTAGTTTCAATAAATAGTACTGCTGATTCTGGTTGCCCTTGTTCAACAATTGATAATAAAGGAAATTTACACGTTGTCTGGGCAGATCAAATTAACATAGAAAAATCAACTAATGACTGGGATGTTTATTATTCAAAATTAAATGCAGATGATAATTGGATATATATAGAACTAGTTTCAACTGAGAGTGGTTTAAACTCTTTTGAACCAGTAATAGATGTTGATTCAAAAAATAACATTCATGTTGTATGGTATGAAAAGAGTAACTATGAAAACTCTGGAAACGATTATGATATTTTTTATAAATACAAACTAGCAGATAATACCTGGTCTAAAAAAGAACTAGTTTCAAAAGAAAGCACTCATAGCTCTACCATTCCAGCTTTAACAATTGACTCTGAAGATATCTTGCATTTGGCATGGGTGGATGCTACAAATATAAATAATGCAGGAAGCGATGGCGATATTTTCTATAAAAATAAAACATTAGAGGGAAACTTTAGTGAAATAGAAGTTGTTTCCATAGAAAGTAAAAACTATGGACACTGGCCTTCGATTACAACAGATATGAATGATACAGTTCATATTGTTTGGAAGGATAAAATCATAAAAAATTATAAACGGACTTATAGTGATATTTTTTATAAATATAAAACTAAAAAAGGTGTATGGTCTGAACTAGAAATTGTTTCTATAAATAGTACATATGAATCGAATTGGGGCTCAATTGTTACTGATTTAAAAGGTAGAGTTCATGTTTCATGGTGGGATGATTTAGATGGTAAATGGGTTATGTATTATAGTAGTAGAAATCCTGCAGATATAAACATTACAAATAAACCAGATATTAAAGATAATAAAAGTGAATCTGAAAACTTCTTAATTTTTATACCAATCGCTATAATAGCTATAATTGCAATTTTTGTAATTATAGTAAAATTAAGAAGATAATAATTAAATTTTAGATTCTATCTATAAAATAATAATCTACATCTACCGGTTCCATCAGTGGATAGAAATCAAGCCTACCAGAGCCTTTTATAGAATAATCGGTATCGCCTATTCCATTGTTATCTTCATCAACACCTGTATAATCATCCCAATAATTACCATAGGGATCAGACTCTGCATACCAATGATTTATGAGGCCTGTACTTTCTATAGCATTGCTATCTGAGTTGTTTATAAACGTATTATTATGGGCTCTGTTGTTTCTTGCAGCACAACAGAAATAAATACCGTAGGAATTTTTATTAAAGTAATTTTCAAATATCTGATTTTTAGTTGACCCTTTAATTCTCAAAGCTTGATCATTTAAGATAAAAATATTTTTAGAAAAAATGTTTCCATTTGAAGAAGAATAAAAATAGACTCCTTGCTGGCTATTATTATAAAAATAATTATCAGATATAAAATTATCATCTGAAGAAGATGCATCAATTCCTATAAAATTATTTGAAATAATATTTTGGAGTATAGTGTTCTTAGATGAATATTGATATAGAGGACTTTGAATAACCTTCTGTTTTATTCAATTTTCCATCTTAACGTGT
>CAZWYI010000044.1:0-12700 GCA_964638155.1 uncultured Thermoplasmatales archaeon
TCTGCATAATGTTTTCACGGTCAGAGTAGGAAGGAATTAATTTTGTCCCAATGCCTAAATAAACCATAAAATATTAAAAAGCATTAGGATTACAGTTGGACTAAAGACTATTAGAATTAGGGAGGAAAATGCATATGCTGGCATTTGTTGTAACAACTATTGTATGTTTTATTACATATCTATTATTAACTTTGGGCAGTGGAAAAATTTTGGGTTTTTGGAGCCCATTTGAACTTATTTTTGGACTTATTTTATCTGGTATAGTAGGTCTTATTGGAAGAAAAATCTTTGTAAAAAAAGATTTTAGAATGGCCAATCCAGTTCGTTGGTTTACATTCCTTGGCTACTTGATTGGACCGTTTTTTATTGCTCTAGCTAAAGCTAACATTGATGTTGCTTATAGAGTAATAACTGGTAAAATAAATCCTGGTATAGTTAAAATTGATCCTAAGTTGAAAACTGATCTAGGTGTTACTATGCTTGCTAATTCCATAACACTAACACCAGGTACATTAACTGTTGATATTGATGAAAAGGATAATAACTTGTATGTTCACTGGATTAATGTTAAAGATGAGGCATTAAAAAAGACACCTGTTGATTGTAAATATATTTGTGCTAGTTTTCCAGAATGGATAAGGAGGGTTTCAGAATGATTGAAGTAACAGATCAGATGGTTCTTACTTATCTTGGTATTTTAGCGTTTTTATTTATCCCTGTAGTACTAGCAATTTTTAGAGTAATAAAGGGCCCTACAGCACCTGATAGAATAGTTGGTCTTGATACAATTAATACTCTTGTAATTGTCAGTATGGTAATATTTGGAGTTATCTCAAAATCGGTAATATATATCGATGTAGCAATTGTTTATGCTCTTCTTTCTTTCATTTCGACACTATTTATTGCTAAATATCTAGAGGGAGGTGACTTTTAGATATGATTTCAATTATTGATATATTAGTTTATATCTTCCTTGGAATTGGAGTATTCTTTAATATAATTGCAGGCATTGGGTTAATTCGTTTTCCAGATGTATATACTAGACTTCATGCTGGAACAAAATGTACAACATTTGGTTCTATCTTCATATGTGGATCAGTAATACTACTTGGTCTTAGAATGTGGTTTTTTAATAACGGAGATGGTGCAAATCTTGCCTTTCATACAGGTATTGCACTTGTTGCAATTCTTCTTACTAATCCAACTGGCGCTCATGCTATAGCACGTGCTGCACATAAAAGTGGTATAAAACCAGCTGGCGCAGTTGTTGATCAACTTGATAAAAAACCCAAGAAGAAGAAAATTACTAAAAAAATTAAAAAAGAAAAGGAGGAAAAATAAAATGATAGATACACTAATTTCTATTGTTCACATAGTTGTCCCAATACTAATTCTTATTTCTTCAGTTTTTGCTATCTGGCTTAAAGATTTAATCGCTGCAGCAATTGCTGTTGCCGCTATGAGTCTTTTACTATCATTAGAGTTTTACATTTTACAAGCCCCTGATGTTGCTATTGCTGAAGCAGGAGTTGGAGCATGTCTTACAACTATTATTCTTGTGCTTGGGATAAAAAATACTAAACGCATGGAGGCAGAATAATGAATAGGAGAAACTTTTTGGCTGTTGTATTTTTTACAGTTGTAGCTGTTTTTTTATTTTTCACAGCTCTTATGATGCATCCATTTGGTAGTCCAGAAGAGACAAGTATGGATCAACACATAATAGATAATACTCAAACTGAGACTGGTGCAAATAACGGTGTTACAGCTGTAGTATTTGACTACAGAGGTTTTGATACGTTAGGTGAAGCAACTGTTTTATTTACTGCTGTTGCTGGTGTGATTCTTGCTTTTAGGAGGTTTCATAAATGAAAGGTGGCATGAGCAAAATTGTTAAAACAATAGCAGGGATCATGTTTCCTTTTGTAACAATCTATGGTATTTATGTCATAGTACATGGACATTTGACACCTGGCGGTGGTTTTCAGGGTGGCGCAATTGTTGCATCTGGTGCGGCTATGATTCTTGTAGCATTTGGATCAGCTTGGACTATGAAAAAAGTGAAAGAAGAAGATTTATCAAGCTTGGAAAGCACTGGTGCAGTTATTTTTATTGGAACCGCGATTCTTGGCCTTATTGCAGCAGGAGTGTTTTTTAACAATTTTTTATTTGATGGAGGAATTATTTTCGGTGAATCACCAATTTTTGGAATTAATTCTCCAGGTAATATGAATACCGCAGGAACCATCCCAATAATGAATTTTGCAGTTGGGCTAAAGGTAATAGCTGGTCTATTTGCGATAGTTCTTGTTATGGCATATGCAACAACAAAGATGGGAGGAAATAAAAAATGATCTATAATATTCCCTTTATTGCTGTAGTAGGATTAGTATTAGTAGGTCTCATAGCTGTTGTTTTCAAACGCAATTTAATTAAAATTGTAATTGGAATTACAATTATCCAAAGCGGGGTAAACCTATTTCTTATAACGCTTGGTTATAAAGAAAATAGTGTCGCACCAATCTATACTAGTGCGCCAAAAGGACTTATGAGTCTTCCTGTACCTCAAGCATTAACACTTACTAGTATTGTTATTGGTGTAGCTGTTCTTGCTCTTATGATTTCATTTGTTATTCATATCTACAAACTATATGGAACGCTTGATGCAAGAAAAATCAGAGGTGATGAAGAATGAATGAAATGTTAACTTTTCTAATAGATCATTCTCCTGCACTGGTTGTTGCAACACCTCTCCTTGGTGCGTTTTTAACACCTCTAGTTGGTATGATACATGATAAAATTAGAAATATTTTTGTAATATTAGTTACAATTTTAACATCTATTTTTGCAGGCCTTCTTGCAAACGATGTTTTTACAAACGGTATTAAAACATATGTCTTTGGCGGAGGAGATGCAAACTTAGGTACTACCGCTTCACCATATGCAATAAGAATTTTATTTGAAGTTGACGGCATGGGTGCTTTTATGGCACTTATTGCTGTAATTCTCCCGCTTGCTGCAGTAATTTATTCTTGGTCTTTTATAAACGGTGAAACAGGTAAAAACAAGTATTATACATTGATCCTACTGATGACCGTAGGTATGCTTGGCATGGTTCTAACTGGTGACCTTTTTAACTTCTTTGTATTTTTAGAAATTACATCTATTTCTTCAGCTGCTTTAGTTGCTTTTTGGACAAACAAGAAAAACTCTGTTCAAGCAGCGTTCAAATATATTGTTATTAGTAGCATTGGTGCACTTATGGTTTTATTTGCCATAGCTATTTTCTATGGACAATACAACGCTCTTAATATGGCAGTTATTGCAAATAGTATAGGCTTTGGATTTTTAGATAAAATAGCTTTAGTTGTACTTCTTGCAGCACTTACTATGAAAGCAGCTATTGCCCCTATGCATATGTGGCTTCCAGATACATATAGTGGTGCGCCATCTAGTGTAACAGTTGTAATAGTAGGTACAACTCTAGCAAGTCTTTATGGTGTGTTTAGAATTGTTTTTACTGTTTATGGAAAACATTTTTTAACTGTTTTAAGAGAGGTTGGTGATTTTGCAATCACTCCAAGCCTATTAATTGGAGTATTTATTGTTATACTTGCTATTTTAACAATAATTATTGGAGTTTTTATGGCTCTTAAATCAGATGATTTCAAACGTATGATAGGCTATGCTGCTGTTGCTGAAATTGGATATATGATTCTTGCTGTTGGTTCTGCAATTACTACATTTACTAGCAACGATGGAGGAGTAACTGCTGAGATGAGTGCTGCTGGAAAAATGGCTTTAACAGGTGGAATTTTCCATATATTTAATGATGCTTTAGATGTAGCACTTTTATTTATGATCGCCGGAGCGGTATATTACGCGACAAAGGAAACATCATTAAATAAACTAGGAGGGCTAGCTAGAAACATGAAATATACAACAGTTTTCTTTTTAATAGGTCTATTTGCTGTATCAGGGCTTCCGCCTATGAATGGTTTTGTATCAAAGCTTATTATTTATCAATCAACATATCAAGTAAATCCAATACTTGCCATCATAGCTATTCTCTGCTCTATAATGTTACTTGCTGTTTTTGTAAAAGTATTTTATTCAGTTTTTATGGGTCCAAAACTTCCAAGTACAAAAAACGTAAAAGAAGTCCCAAAAAGCATGCTTATCTCTATGGGAATACTTGCATTTTTAATAATATTTTTTGGACTTTTCCCAGATTTTGTGATTACAAATATTGTTGAACCAGCAAAAAATGCTCTTTTGAATTCAGGTGATTATATCTCAGCAGTTATAGGAGGTGCATAAAAATGCTAGATCAAATTATTAGTACATTTGAAACAGGTAGTGGTTTTTGGAATCCACTTGTATGGCTTACAGCTATTGTTATTGCATTTTTAGTAATATATATCCTTAGAGGTTTTGGTAAAAAAGAATATAAAAAAGGTACAGATCAAACACAAGTCTTTTTATCAGGAAACCCTGAGTATGATAAAGAAAAAATGCATGTAAAAGGTGCTAATCTATATTGGGGTTTTTCAGAATCACTTAAATGGTTTTATAATGCTCTTAAAAAGTTTCATACCGGAAATGTCAGTGATTATGTTCTTTGGTTTGTGGTAATCATGGGAATACTATTTTTGATATTTGGGGTGATCTAAAAATGCAGGAGATAATAGCTAAAGTAATTACTATTATTTTTGCAACACTAGGTCTTGCATTTTTTGGTATAATCTTTGGTCTATTTTATAAAGGTCTTGACAGGAAAATTTCTGCTCATATGCAAGGTAGAGTAGGCCCACCTATAGTCCAGCCTTTCAGAGATATAAGAAAACTTTTTTCAAAAGAAAATATCGTTCCAGAAAACGCTATACCCTGGGTGTTTAATCTAGCTCCAGTAGTAGGTCTTGTTGCAACAATTACTATTCTTTTATATTTACCAGTAGGAGGATTTAGTCCAATTGCAGAAGGATACGGTGATTTAATTCTTATTTTATATCTACTTATCATTCCTTCTCTTGCAATGGTTATAGGTGGCTTTGCTAGTGGCAGCCCCTATGCTACAGTTGGTGCACAGCGTGAGATGGCAACTATGATCGCATATGAATTTCCTCTTGCAATAATTATTATAGCATTTGCATGGCTTCTTGGTAGTCCTGTTGTAGGACTTGGTCTTTCTGAAGTATTTAGTATTTCAACAATTACTGAAAATGTCATATGGGGATCAGTAGGAATCTTAGGTTTTATTGGTTCTATGATACTCTTATTTGTACTAGTTCTAGTAACACCTGCCGAATTATCAAAAATACCTTTTGATTCACCAGAAGCTGAAACAGAAATTGCTGGTGGTTTATTTGCTGAGTACAGTGGTAGAAACCTAGGTATTTTTTATTTGACAGATGCAGTTAAAACAATTGTTATGTCAACGTTAATTGTTGCATTGTTTTTCCCTTGGACTTTATCTGAAATATTACCTATTTTACAAGATCCATCATGGCTTGCAGCAGTTGCAAATATACTATTTTATCTATTGAAAATATTTATCGTAATATTATTTTCAGTAACACTAATAAGAGTTGCAATAGCGAGGTTAAAAATAGATCAAATCGTTTATACCTACTGGGTTTGGTTTACACTTCTTGCATTGATAGGTCTAATTTTTATTATGTGGGATAGACAGCTTGGCCTAGAAACCATTTCCAACTTGATAAATTCAATATAATTATAAAGGCTTAAAAATCCTTTATTTTTTAACTTTATAATAACTCTATTAAATCATGTCTTTATATGGGAAAAATAGGTTTATGGCTAAAAAAGATAACAAACAAGAAAAAATTGCTTTTTTATTCATTTTATTTCCTATAGTAATGCTAATTTTTGGATATTTTATATACCCCTTTATAGATCTAATAGAAAATTTTCTTTTAATACCTCTTTTTTTAGGATTAATTCTATTAATTTTTGGTTTTTTATTAAAAGATAAAACTCTATCTAGTTATATTAAAATTCTTGGCTGGATTGTTTTTTCTTTTTACTGGTCAACACAAGTTTTACCACTATATATAGAAGGAGATAACGATATTTTCAATGGTGTTGTATGTGCTATCGGAGTTTTTGTCTTATTTTATATCGCATATCATGAATGGTTATCGCTCAAAAGAGATAAAGATATAAGTTGTCTAAACTGGATTGCTGGTGCATCAGCGATTGCAGGGATTATCTATTTTGGTATAGAAAAAAGCCCGGTTGCTGTATCATTAATTGAAATTGTAGCAAAGCAAAGTGCTTTTGTTTTAGAACTTATGATTGGAAAAAGTATAACAGTTGGAAATGCTACAATAGAAGGAGCTCCTCTTTTGCAGAACAATTCTTATGTTGTAACAATTATTTTTGCTTGTACTGCAATTCAGTCATTTGTAATATTTGTTGGTATGATATGTACGCTTCCAAAAATTGATATCAAAAGAAGGATAATTGCCCTAGCTGTTACAATTATCCCAGTATACCTCTTAAACTTATTTAGAAATGCTTTAGTTGCTTATCTAACATATAACAACATTACAGATTTCAACGTTGCACACAATTATATTGCAAAGACAGGTTCATTAGTTGCATTAATAATACTTCTATTGATTGTAGTAAAAATTATTCCAGAAGTTTTAGATGAAATCTTTTGTTTGACAGATCTGCACAAACGTAACGGCCCCTTGGAAAAGTTTTTTAAAAAGATATGGGGTAAAAAATAATATGAAGCTAGCTGAAGGATCAAAATCATGGCTTCTTAGTTCTTCTATATCTGGAGTTATTCTATTAATCCTATCAATAATTCTATTGACATATACTGTTTCCTATGTTTTATTTCTTGTAAGTATCTTTTTATTTTTGCTTACAATTTTTTTCTTGGTTTTTTTTAGAGACCCAGATAGAAAAATAGGATCAGACATTGTATCACCCGCAGATGGAAAAATAAGAAAAGTTTCTGAAATAAAAGACAAAGATGTAGGAGACTCAATTTTAATTTCTATTTTTATGAATGTAAATAATGTTCATGTAAACCGTATGCCCTTTGATGGAAAAGTAGTAAAAATCACACATAAAAAAGGTTCTCACATACCTGCTTTTAAAAAAGAATCTGAAAGAAACGAAAGAACAATTATTCTTTTTGATTCAAAAATAGGTAGATACAAACTAGTTTTAATAGCAGGTACTCTTGCAAGAAGAATTGTATCATATATTAAAAAGGATGATGTAATAAAAAAAGGAAATAGAATAAGCATTATCAGACTTGGATCACGTGTAGATATCTTTTTACCTAAGAAAAGTATTAAAAAAACATTTGTAAAATATAAAGATAAAATAAAAGCTGGAGAGGATACAATTGCAAAAATCAATGATTAGACTTCTATCAGTTGCAGATTTTATATCACTAACTAACGCTACCTTTGGGTTTTTTTCAATACTTGTACTTTTTTTTGGAATAATTGATGATATTAATCTAAAAATTCATATATCTTTTAGTTTTATCTTATTAGGCCTCTTAGCTGATGGACTGGATGGAATTGTTGCAAGAAAAATAGGTAAAAGTGGTCTTGGAGAGTATCTTGAAGCAATGGCGGATATGACAACTCTAGTGATTGCCCCTTCAGTTTTTGTATATTTTAGCTATGTAAATTTTGTTTCTTTAACTATTTATAGAAATATCTATCTTTTATTTGCCCTGTTTTTGTTTGTATTTTTTGGTTTTGTACGTCTTGCATCTTTTAACATATTAAAAGAAAAAAGATTATTTATTGGTCTTCCTGCCTCTGCAAGTACTATAATCATACTAATTTTAGCATACATAAAAGTTGATTTTATATTGATTTTACCAGCTGTTATAATAATTGGTGCTGCTATGGCTTCAACACTTGAATTTTTAAAACCAGATAAATATGTTAATGGTGCAGCAATGGTTCTTATCTTGTTATCTATCTTTTTTGGAAACAATTATTACAATATTTTCCCTATTTTACTTCTTATAGCCATTTTTATTTACTCTATTGGTGGACCAATTTTTCAAAAATTTTCAACAAAATAACAACGAAAAGGTTTCTAAACAAAAAAAACATTACATGTTGCTGTTATGGACGATATTCCAAAAATTGGTATCACCGGTATGCCCGGTGTTGGAAAGACTAGTACACTTAGAAAAATCATAAATTCTCTAGAAGACCACGGTTATGTAGTTGGAGGAATAATCACAGAACCAGTTTTAAAAAAGAAAAAACGGGTTGGCTTTTATGTAAAAAACTGGACAACAGATGAAAAAGAAGTTTTTGCTCATGTTGATTTTGAACATAGAGATAGCGTTGGAGATTATGGTGTTGACATTGAAGCCCTTGAAAAAATTTCTATTCCAGCAATTGAAAAAGCAATAACCGATGAAAATGTAAACATAATAATCATAGATGAAATAGGTAAAATGGAGATGCTTTCTGAGAAATTCTGTGATATAGTAATAGAAGCTCTTGATTCAGATAAACCTATAATTGTTACGCTTCATAAAAAATCACGTACCCCTCTACTTCAAGATGTACGTAGAAGAGACGATATTCGTATTCTTGAAGTGACACCTGTTAATAGAAATCTTTTACCTTATAAGATTGAAAAAATTATGGAAGATAAACTACCGCCTCTCTTTTAAACATGAAAAAACAAAATTTTTTACAAAAAATTTCTGAAGGTTCTACTGATATTTTTGTTTATAAAAATAAAGAAAAAACAAAGGGACCAGGTGCAAAAAAAGGATGTATTCCTTTTTATAACCCTGCTATGGAATTAAACAGAGACCTATCTATTGTTTTTGTTCAATGGTTGGTAAATAATAGCAAACAATCTTTAAAGATTTTAGATGGTCTATCTTCTTCTGGATTACGTGGTGTTCGAATTTCTAATGAAATAAATGGAAAGTTCAAGGTTTTTTTAAATGATTGGTCTACAAATGCATTTAACCTAATTAAAAAAAATATTGAAGAAAACAATCTTAAGAATGCTTATCCACTTAATACTAATCTAAATAATATTCTTTCAAGTGATAAATTTGATTACATAGATATTGATCCATTTGGAAGCCCTGTTTATTTTTTTGATTCAGCAGTTAGAAGTATAAAACATAATGGTGTGATTTCTTTTAGCGCAACTGATACTGCAACTCTATGTGGTGTATATAAAAAAGTATGTAAGAGAAGGTATGATGCTATTTCCTTTCATGGAACTTCAATGAAGGAAATTGGTTTAAGGATTTTAATTGGTGCATTAGCAAGAGCTTGCGCAAGACATGATAAAGGTATTCTTCCTTTAATTTCCTATGTGACTGACCACTATTTTAGATCTTATATTAGAATCTATGATAATGTAAATAGTGCAAATGATACTATTTTAAAAGTAAAAACAATCAAAAAAGGTGAAAAAATAGCTTTTGAAAAAACAAAAGAGGATACAGGGCCCTTATGGGCAGGTAAGACACAGTCTAAAAATATTTTTAAAGATTTTAGATCTATTATTTCAGAAAAAAAACTTGGGAAAAAAGTTGATATTCTAAAATTAATTGATTTACTTGAAGAAGAAGCTGATATGCCAATGTTTTATTTTACAACTGATAGTATTGCTTCTTTTCTTAAATGTTCACCACCTAAAAAAGCTGATTTGTTCAAATTTTTAGAAAAAAAAGGACATAAAGTGTGTAGCACTCATTTTGAATCTACTAGTTTTAAAACAAATGCTTCTATTGAAGTAATTGAAAAAATGTTTAAAGAGTAGTTTATATTACTTTTTTGTATGAGTAAAACAAAAGTTGGAGTTCTTGCTAGTGGCGGAGGCACTGATTTACAAAGTATTATTGATGCATCTGAAAAAGATATGATTAATGCTGAAGTAGCAGTTGTTATATGTGACAAATACGATGCTTTTTGTTTAAAAAGAGCAGAAAAACACAAGGTTTCTTCATATTTTGTTGATACTAAAGATAAAACAAAAAAAGAAATTGATAATGAAATTGATAGAGTGCTTAAAGAACAAAACGTGGACCTTGTCGTTGGTGCTGGTTTTATGAGGATACTTACTCCTAAATTTGTTAAAAAATGGTATGGTAAATCAATTAATATTCACCCCGCGCTTTTGCCTTCTTTTAAAGGAGCAGATGGTCAGGGTGATGCATTCAAATATGGTGTTAAAATTTCTGGGTGTACAACGCACTTTATGGATGAAAAAATGGATCACGGCCCAATAATAATTCAAGCTGCTGTAAAAGTTATGCCTGATGATAATAGAGATAGCCTTGCTAAACGTATCCTAAAGGTTGAACATCAAATTCTTCCTCGTACTGTTGATCTATTTTCTAAAGGAGAACTTAAAATAGTTGGAAGAAAAGTTGAAATTAATAATAGTGATAGCTGGCTTAATAAATACAATCCAATTCCTAATGTTTTGTATTCTGAGGGATATTAAATTTTGATAATCTATTTTAAGGGTAGGGTTATAGTAATATAATACTTAGTATCATGTTACTATAAATTTACTATAGGGATTAATACAAATCTGTGGACTAATAATCCTAATATTTTAAATGTCAAAAACTTAAATAACCATCTCTATTTAATTAAAAATAATGACCTACGAAGATTTCACAAACTGGCTTGATAATTTTCACAAGTTCGGCGTCAAATTAGATCTATCTAGAATAAATCATATTTGTAAAGAGTTAAAAAACCCACAGAATGATTATAAAATTGTCCATGTAGGCGGAACAAACGGAAAAGGATCTGTTTGTAAGTTTCTAGGATCAATTCTAAAAGAAAGTGGTTATAAAACAGGCATTTACACATCTCCACATTTAGAACGCTTCTCAGAAAGAATTACAATTAATAACAAGGAAATTTCAGAAAAAGACCTTGTAAAAATTTTTAAAAAAATAAAACCAATAATAGATGAAATGCAAAAAAAGGATATTTATCCAACATATTTTGAGATAGTTACAGCAATTGCATTTCTTTATTTTAAAATAAAGAAGGTAGATATAGCAGTAATTGAAGTAGGACTTGGTGGACGATTTGATGCAACTAATATTGTAAAACCTATTCTGTCAGTAATTTGTAATGTATCAATGGAACATCAAGATAGACTCGGCGATACAATAGAAAAAATTAGTTTTGAAAAAGCAGGTATAATTAAAGAAAACAATCCAGTTATTACTTCCGCAAAAAAAAAATCTTTAAAGGTTATTAAAAAAATATCACAAGAAAAAAATTCAAAATTATATGAGATAAATAATTCAAATTGGAAAAGAACTTATAACAATTCAAAAAGCCAAATTTTTACAATTAATTTTTTAGATAAAAATATTGATTTAAAAACAAAAATTCTTGGATATTTTCAAGGTGAAAACATAGCTCTTGCAACTGCAAGCACAATAATTTTACAAAAAAAAGGTTTCAAAATTAATAAAAAATCAATTGAAAAAGGAATTTTTAATACAACTAACCCAGGTAGAATAGAAATAGTAAGCTCTAGACCACTTATTCTCCTTGATGGCGCACATAATGTTGAAGGTATAAAAAAACTTAAGAATTCTCTAGAACATGATTTCAAATTTAACAGATTAATTTTAGTAATTGGAATATTAGAGGATAAAAACTATATTGAAATGCTTGAAAATATTGTTTCAATATGCGATATAGTAGTTACTACTAAATCATCTAATAAAAGAGCATGCAGCCCATATACATTGAAAAAAGAAGTAGAATATATTGATTATAAAAAATCTGTAGTTCCTTTTGAAACAATTGATAAAGCAGTTTTATTTACCAAAGGTGAAGCTGGGATTAATGATATGATTTGTATATGTGGATCATTGTTTACTGTTGGAGAGGCAAGATCTTTTCTAAAGGAATTAATTTTATTTTAGATGGTAATTTATATAAAGGATAGAATTATTTTATAGTTTAATGGCTTTCCAAAAAAACATTAAAGATATATTTCATATGATAATAAAGGATAGAAAAATAATATTTTTAATTATCTCATCATTATTAATTACATTGTCAACTTTTGCTTACTATAACTTATCACATTATTATGATTCATTTTATACATCCTTGATTGTTGGGATATCTTATAGTTTCTCATGGGTGATAGTTGCTTGGATTATAACTGATAGATCAATTCTTAGAAAAATCTATCCATATATAGCAGTTTTTTTCTTACTATTTTTAGATAAAATATATTGGAATATTTTTTATTATCTCTATCCACCTATATCATTTGAAAAATTATCAACACTCAGTGATTTTTCATTTCTAGATGAATATCAAATAACATATGATTATGCATACTATTTTTTTATTTTTGTTAAATTTATAGTTTTCTTTTTTGTTTTTCTTATTTTTTGGTATCTGTCAAAACCTCGTGATTTCAAAGATAAACTTTTGTTTTTAAAAAAGAAAAAAATGGCATATGTTATATTTGCTTCTTTCTTTATGTCAATGACCCTATTTCTTTCAAGGTTGATAACTACTATTTTTGGAAATGATTTTATTTATTCACTTTCTAAGGATTTTATGTCACGTAGTTTATATTATTTTTCGGTAAATGCTATTCCTGTGGAGTACGAATATTATTTCGCTTATTTATCTCTTTCATATTTTCAACTCCA
>CAZWYI010000045.1:0-10987 GCA_964638155.1 uncultured Thermoplasmatales archaeon
AATCAACAAAAAATAAGATAGGATGGGATACTTAAATCTTATTTTGACAGTATCTATAAGGACTAATAGAAAGCATTAATAAACAGTAAATCGATTTGTTCAACATATGGCACAAAAAAATATTGATCTAGTTTTTAGTCTATTAAAAACATGTGAACCACAGACGCCAAATGAAATTGCAATTCAAGCTAAATTAAATCAAAAAACCGTACAAACAATTTTATTGGACTTAGCAAATTCTAATGACAAAGTAAAAATGAAAAAGATCGGTAGATTCAGAATATTTTGGAAAATCAAATAAAAAATATCATTTATCTTTTTATTATAAAAGTTACCGCATCTTTATGATACTTAACTCCATAGCTGTTCTTGAATCAGTTTTATATCTCCCCTGTTAGGTTTAAATGGATAATTTCTTAGTTCTATCCCGGGTGGAGAATTTGCATATGGGCGATTACAAGCCACATTTCCCTTATCATCTGGGCATCCACTTGTCATAAAAGGTGTACCTCTAGAAATAATTTCTAATAATTTTTTATCTGTCAGCCCAAAATCACTTAATCTTTCAGAGGAATTAAAACAAAATTCATTGATAGAACTTATTCCCTCGTCAATAAGATATCTGGCAAGTTGAATCCTTCGATATTGACCAATTGGTGGTTGTGGATGATCTGCAAGTTCAGAATCTTTTTCAGGGAAAAATGAAAAAAGATGAGTGCTTCCACCCATATCATATGATCTTTGTATAGTATCGATCATTTCTTTTTCGGTTTCACCAAGTCCGACAATAAGATGAATACCAACCTTTCTTTTTCCAAAAATATCTATTGAATCTTTATAACTATTCCAATACTCATCCCATTTATGAGGACCATTAACATTTTTACCGCGGATCTTTTCAAAAAGTTCAGGTGTAGCACAATCTATTGCTATACCAATCATATCAGCTCCGCTTTCTTTGAATTCTATAAGATTTTCTTTATTTAGAACAGTCGGTGAAATCAATAATGAAATAGGTACATCCAATCGTTTTTTTAGTTCTTTTGTAACAAAAACTGTATCTTTAACTGCTCTAGTGTTTGTAACCATTGAGATGCAAACTCTCTTTACAATTTCAGGTTTATCATTTATTCCTTTGACAATTTTATCAATTGAGTAAATAGGCCATTCGACTCTGATGAAACTTTTATCAACATAAACACCAGGTCTTTTCATTGATAGTCCACAATAACCACAGTTTCCAGCACATCCTGATGAATAAGTTAGTAGTAAATTAATACAAGGTAGTTTTGCATCTCTATAAAATCGTCCATTTTTATAACCGAGTGTCATTGCAGCTGCAAGACTTGTTCGTAAATATTCTGGGCTTTCTTTATTCATATTTTCAAATCCATAATTATCATTTTATATCAATTGAGCAACATGATTTTTGCCAAGATATATTTAATTTTAAATCTTTTGCCTTTTTTATTGCCTCATCAGATGGAAGCGCAAGTCTATTAACACCAGCATCAAGAGCATATAGTTCGATATCAATATTGGATCTATCTCTTGCACATCCCAAAGAAACAGGAACATCTGGCATAGTTATTTTTACTTTTGCAATAATTTTAGCAATATCCAGTGGATCAGGACTAACGATATCTTCCATGGGCGTTCCCTTCAAACTCATCAATGAAACTATTGTAACAAGCAAAGGACTATAATTTTTTATAATATCAATTGCTTTGTATTCACCAATAACATTTCCATAATTTAATCCGACAACGATGTGAGGAACAAAAGGTATACCTTCTCTATCTAATGAATCAATTGTTTGTTTTATTTTTTCAATTCCAAAATCGCAGTGATATACTTTTTTAAGCGTTTCATCATCACCAATCACATCAATTAAAGCTTGGTCGATGTTTGCATCTTTTAATTTTTTTGCAGTACCCTTATCAAGAATTCCACAATGGACTGATACAAATAGATTTGTATCTTCTTTTATTTTTTTAATCCCAGAGATATAATCATCCCATGGTAAAGAACCATCCTTAAAACTACCGCCACTAATAAGACAACCATGGTTTCCTTTTTTTTCTAAATCCAAACATATTTGATACAAATCATCTGAGTTTTTTGCAGGAATCATAGTCTCAAGTATTTTTCCCTTGCAGTGATCACACTGCAGATCACAATTTGAACCAGTTATAGATATTGCTGGGTATTTACCCCATGATCCATTGTATCTAAACATACCTGGATGATAAAATGAAATGTTTCTTCCAAAATTTTTATATGAAATTTTTTTTGATTTATCAAATATTTCATTTATCTCATCATTCATAATAATCACGAAAAACAGTCCAACATTTTTTAAAGACTTTTTCAAAATCACTCCAATTTTTTTCAAGTAAAATTCTTTTATTTTTTGCTCTGTTTAATTCTTCTTGGAAAATATTTTTCCAACTTTTTTCATATTTTTTCAAAATTAATTTGTTATTATTTTCAACAGAATCAGATGCATATTTTCCAGCAAGACTGCCACATATGACAGCTTGAGTAATACCGCCACCTGTAATTGAATGAGTATGTCCTGCTGCATCACCAACTAGGATTATATTGTCTTTTACTGTTTGTAAAGGACCCCCAACTGGAATAAGACCTCCGGTTTTTGAGATAATTTCATTTTCAATAGTTCCTTTTTCTTCTAAAAAAGATATGAAATTTTCAAGTATTTTATTTAAATTTATAAAATCCTTTTTTTGTTTTATTCCAACTCCTATATTAGCATAATCATGTTTTGGAAAAACCCATCCGTAACCACCAAATATATCATTTCTAAAATATACCTGCGTATGATTTAAAGATTTTTTTAATTTGACTTTGTACTGTGCAGAAATTAAAAATTCAGAGTTTTTTTCACTAATTATATCCCCAACTGTAGATTTAGGACCATCAGCACCTATGACTATTTTTGCTTTTATTTTTTTTAGTGATTTATTTTGTTTTATTAAAAAATTATCTTTTTCTTTTTTGATAAAACTAGTATTTACATATAGATCTACACCTTTTTTAACAGATAAATCAGCTAATTTTTTATCAAATATTTCTCTATTTAAAATATAACCCGGTGATTTTGTTTGATAGCAGAATCCATTCATATCAAATGTTTTCATTGAATTGATTTTTTGACTAATACATGAATCATCGATATCTATCTTATTAAGTAATAATTTTGGAATGTATTCAGCACATTGAACTGGTTTTCCAATTTCTTTTTTTTTATCAATTAACAAAATGTTTGAATTTTTTTCAGCTGCTTTAATTGCAGCACATGAACCAGCAGGACCCGCGCCAACAATTAAGATATCATATTTTCCTTGCATCGATAACCTTCTGTAAAAGTAATATATTTAGATCGGTTTGACTATCAAAAATCCCAGCATATGCATCATTTTGTCTTCCTAGCTCGTAACATGTCGTATTATCAATATCTAATAGAATTCCAGGTATTTTTGATTCTTGAAAATCTTCAAAATGTTTTGTATAAAAGGCTTCACAGCAGCAACCAATATATGATTTTACATTATCCTTTCTAAAGTCTTTTAAAGTATTGATTAGATCCTCAAAGCTAAGGATTGTTGTTAACCACATTTTCTCATTATTTCCAATTGAGAACGCATCTGAGATACTGCATTTTCCACATTCAACGCATTCTCGTTTATACCGATATTTACAATCAAGTGATTTTGCACAGTAAGGAAGTAACAAATGGTTTGGATTTGTTTTTATTATTTCACTAAAAGAACCATTAACTGTATGAATACTATTAACTAAATTCAATGGGATGTCATACTCAAGCATCTTTATTTTTTCAAAGGTTTTCTTAACTGCTTTAATGAAATCATTAGAATTTACACCAGGTATTTTTGGTTTTTTTTCTTTAAAGAAATTTTTTATTATTTTACTTACAATCTTAAAATCTGCTTTAACATCTTTTAGTTTTGATTCTAAATCAACAATTATCCTATTTGGATAAGTGAAAAAATCACCTGTTATAAATGCACTTTGAATTCTTTTATTTCTCAGATTATACATCAAAGAGATTCTAATAAGACCGCCTTTTGCTTTGTAAATGGATTTAATTAGATTTTGTTCATCCTTTGGATATCTAACCTTGTTTATCCATTCTTCGGATTCATATTTTGGAAGTATTTTTTCAAAATATGTTTGTTCACTTTTTGTTAGATTCCCAGGTTTAAGATTTATTTCAAATTCTTCTTCAAAACTTTGTTTTAAAATCTGTTTTAAATATGAAATCTTAGGTAATTTATCAAGCTCCCATCTAAGACACGTGACTCTTTCTTTTGCCTCATCAATTTCTTTATCTTTTAGTTTTTCAATAGGTATCCTTAATGCTTTAATCATAGATCTGATATCAAAATCAACAAGTAAAGTTCCTTGAAATAAAAAGACATTGCCCTCTTCAGTACCGCCAGTTCCAGATATTTTTTTACCATTTATTTCTATATCATTTCTTGGTCTGAATTCTGCATTTAAACCTAATTTTTTTAAACAATTTATCAAAGGCTTGCTTAGTATATTAAAAAAAGATGAATCTGCTATTCCAACATCAAAAAAATCCTTGTCACAGATTATTTCCCAGCCAATTTGTGTTTTGTCAAAATATATTGTTCCTCCACCAGTCACACGCCGATTTATATCTATCCCTTCTGATCTGCAGAAATCTAATCTTAACTCCTGATCAATATTTTGATGATATCCTACAAGCACACAATTGGGTTTAAATTGTAAAAAATGAATTGTATTTGGTGTATTATCCTTGTTTTTTACTTTTAGAAATGTTTCATCAAGAGCCATATTCTGAGCAGCTGTTTTGTAATTAGTATCAAGCAGTCGCCAATTATCCAAATATATCACTCTTAATTTTTTTAAGTAATTCTGCTCTTTTTTTTCCAATAACACACTTTGAATCTAATTCTAACCAAATAGTTGTCTTAATTTCAAACACAAAAATAGATGATTTAAGTAATTCATAAATTTTTTTAAAAATAATATGCCAAAGAACTTATTCTAAATTATCTTTTTATATAAGTTTGTTACATAGTAGATAATGTCACAACAAAATTTACCAGTTGATCTTATTAAAAAAATAAGATATTATGTTATAAAATATAATTCTAAAATAGATGCTGCAAACAAACTTGGTCTTTCTTATGATACCTTACTATATTATACAAAAGATATTAGACTTAAATCAAGAAAAAAGGATACAGATAATTTAGGTATTTATGGAAAGTCGTTGGATCTTCTAAAAGAACTAATGAAAAATGGTTATGCTTTTTCATCGAAAAAGTATAAAACAACTCATTACGTTAAATTAAAGAAATATTTCCCAAATATTAGAAGAGCAAAGATCCATGGAAAGATGATTTATTATTTAGATGATAAATCCAAGATAGCTGCAAATGCATTTCTTGAAGCTTCAAATAAAAAAGTTATGAGTTATCAAGAGTTAAAACAGATAACTAAAGTTTTTGATACAAAATTGAGTAAAGAAGAAAAATTCAATAATTTTCAGGAGAAAAGTGATTCTTTGGCGTTTTTTTGCATTCGGAAGTACTGAAAATAATTAAAGTTGATTCGTTTAAATTTGTTCTCTAGGTAAAATTCTAAAAGGCGTAATTTTTAATAATAGGTTTGCATTCCGGAAAGATATAATTTAGTAAACCTGCTCCCGTGGTGTAGTCCGGCCAATCATTCTGGCCTTTCGAGCCAGCTACACGGGTTCGAATCCCGTCGGGAGCATTTTTTCTATATCGTTTTATTATCCAAGCCCAAATCCTTTTTCCATAAGCTCTGTAAGATTATCTACAAAACGAGCAAGAGGACCACCGTCTATTAAATCATGGTCAACAGTCATAGTCAAATGAAGAACCTCTCTGGGTTTTATTTTATCATCAATTACCTTAGGTTTTTTTATAATGCCACCTACAACAAAAATAGTAGAAGCAGTTCCACCAAGTGGAACAATCCATCCATTGAACTTACCTTTCATGCCAATAGCAGTAACTGCAGTTGTACCCATATGTTTCTTTTTAAAAATACCTTTTCGTCTAACAAAACATACAAACAATTTTTTTAGAAAGGTAGGTGATTTAAGAACAAAACTTTCAAATTTAGTTAGTTTTTTTCCAAGAACTTGAGTTTTAAGTTCAATACCTTCTTTTTGAGCATTCCTTATTTCACGGGTTATATCATAAACAGTTTTTTCATTTGCTTTTCTAATAATATAGACCCTTGGTCTAACTTCAGTTTTTGATTCTCGTTCTACAGGTACTGCAACATCAACATCTTCAAACTGGACAATTTTATTTCTACCCTGTTTATATGAATTTAAAGATTTATGTTTCTTCATAGATTCAGAGATACATTTAATAACAAAGCCTGTGAAAGAAATTTTTTTACCAGTTTTTTCTTTAATATTTTTTATTTTTTTGCGAGCTACAGTTACATCAATTTCAAGAATCGCATGAACACTTTTTTTACGCCATCCTTCTTTTGTTACAATCTCTATATCCTTTCTATATTTAGAATAAGGAAATGTTTGATATTTTCCAATGTTATCAGACTTACTCATAATAAAAAAAATGAATCTTACAGTTTTATTTAAATCTTGGTTTTATTTTTTTGTAAATAAAATTTGCAAAAACTAAAATTAAAGCAAAAACTGTGATATAAAAACCAATACCTGGCCCCCAGCTAGATTCAACTGGGATAGTTTCCTGCATACCAGGAACTGTGGTCATAACTTCTCCTTTCCCCATAAAACTACCGACACCAAGTTCAGTAACTAAAGACAAGGCATAGTAAAATAATCCTAGGATTAAAACTATTAAAATAATACTTAGAATCATTAATGCCAAACTAGTTTTTTTGAATCTATTTTTAGATAAAACTGATAATAAAATTAGTACTGTAGAAACAATTAATAATACTGATAATAGACTCAAAAGAGTTACTAATTCAGCTGGAAGCATGCTTATACTTCCACCCATACCATCAGGGCTTTCAGTGAAAGAAACCATTTTTGGCGGGTATAACATTGTAGAAGTGTTAGTTTTGATATTACCTGTTTCTCCATTTAAAACCCACCATGGTTGAAAAATTGCAATAATTAAAAGAAAAATTATTACAGCCTTAATTGCAAAAGAATATTTCTTTTTATAAAACAAATAAACTGCAGAAATTATAAGACCAATTATAGCAATAATAGTTAAAGCCATGTGTAATAATGAACCTGTATCTGTAACTATATCAAGAGTTTTTGAGCTTTTTATATCTATATTTTGATAGGCTACCTTTTCACCATCGATAAACACTTCTGAATAGTATGCTCCAGGTGGAACAGTAAGAAAAGATTTACCTTTTTCATCTATTTCTGCTTCTATTTCTTTATTGTTCCTAGAAATTATAATTCTTCCAGTAGTTACACTCTGTCCAATTAGATTTAAAATATTTAGATCTGTTTTGTATTCAGCTGGAAAAACCATTTCAACTGTTTTATCAGAATCAATGGTAATTTTATCTTCTACTTCAAATGATTTGTATTTTAAAGTTAAACTATAATCTGCTTCTGGTAAATTTCTAAAAATATAGTTTTCACGATCTATTTTTTCTGAATTGATAGTAATTTTTTCAAACATTTCATCGCTAGTTAGAAATAGATTAACATCCACTTCTGGAATAAAACCCCATTTATCTTTAAGTATTATTTTTAGATCATATAAATTAATTTTAAAATCTTTTGAAAATGGTCTAAAATGGTTAAAATATCCTAGTTTTATTTTTTCTTCAGAAACTAAAAACCCTTTATATAAAACTCTTAAAATATATTTATTTCTTAAATTCGCAGGTGCCTTTAAATTAATTGATCCGTTTACATCAGTTTTACCATCTGAAATTATATTTCCTTCTTTTAAAAGATAGAACCCTACATTTTCAACACCATTTTCTTCTTGATCTTCTATATTAAAACTAGCTTTTGATTCAGCTGTACAACGAATTCTTAGAGTAGAATTTTTGTTTACCTCTAAAATTCCATAACCAATGTATTTTCTTTCTTCAGAAAAAATAGTGTTTTCTCTAAAAATTTTTACTACATAGGTTCCTTTTTCAATATCAGGAAAAACAATTTTTTTAAAGATACTACTGTTTTTGAAATCAAAAATCCCTAAAACTGTTTTAATTGTTTCAATAAGACTTTTTCCTTCAAGGTCAAGGTCAACAGAGCCCAGGGCAAGCCGGGATACCGATCCTGATGATTTAAATTCATTTTCTTTATAGAGCTCTGCATAAATATAAGGTAGTTTTTTTCCAACAGCAGCAGATAATAAAGATCCTAATGGAAAAGAAGGTGCCATATGAACAAAGGTTGTAAGAGTAAATCGCTCTATTTTTTCTTCTTCATCTTTTATTGTTATGTTTTCTCTAAGGCTTGGTATGATAGGTGCAGTTTTTTGAAAAATATCTGAATATTCATTTATTGTTTCAATTTCTTCATTTACTAGTGTAAAAAACACTATTTTATAGTTTACCGTAAATCCTTTTTTAAGGTTAGGAGTATGTTCTTTATTTTCATAGGAGTTTCTTGCTGCATAAAGGTTTCCAGTATCGGCTTCAAGACCAGGTAGCTTGATATTTTCTTTAACCCATGCTTTAACTTGAACTCCATCATAATCATCATCTGTAAAACCTTTATTTGAATCAAGTATTAAACCATGGGTTAGGCCTTTTTCTGGATCGTTTGAACATACCCATGCAGCACTTCCTAGATCTATATCATCCTCAGTTGATACAATTGGCTCTCTTTCAACTGTACTAGGGTTTTGTGGAACACTAAAATCATTTATTGTTTCATCTTCATTAAAAACATATAGTTCAGGAAGAATTGATCCAACATTCATTTTTTCAATAGTTGAGCTTCTTGATTTTATTGATACAATACCACCATATGTCCCATCGACCATACTTGGCTCTTCAACATTTATATCTTCTAAAATTTCATGATAACAGTCAACAACAATTTTTTTGTTTTCAGACGGGCTGTAATAATAGGTGTAGATATTGTCAGAAAGGATATTTCCCTTAGGCGACTTACATTCAAGCCTCACTCTCACCATTAAATTACCTTCTACAAGAACTGTTTTTTTAACATTTTCAGCCCATGAAGTACCTATATAACCCGGTTGGGTATTTATTCCATATCTCATATCAAAAACAGCTAATTGATCTATGTTATATGTTTCAACAATTTTTGTTTCAGGTTTAAACTTTAAAACACTTAGGGCAATGGGATTACCTAATAGTTCTCCTTTTTGAACAACTGAATAAACAAAATTATCATTTTCTTTTATACCATAGTAATCAATATCTATTTTTTGGCCAGATATTGGTTCATAAAAATAATGAGAATCAGTTATTTCTAGGTGTTTTTCATAATCTACCGTATCTTTTTTTTCTGAATCATAATAAACATAGTATTTTTCGTTTCCATCTGCTTCTTTGGGAATTAAAAAAACAACGCTGCAAGAAGAGATATGTGTATCATCTGTTTTTTTTAGGTTATAAATTTGTGATTCGAGTTCGAGTAATTCTGATCCTATATCACAGCCAATTCTTACTGAATTATCTTTTTCATCTTTTGCATAACACGTGTTTTCAAAAATAATTTCTGTATCAATTGGCTTATATTTTGACTGTTCTGAACTTGTATCGAAAGGAATAAAAATTTCTTGAGAAAATTTATAATTTGAAATATCTAATTGTTTAATTTCATCTGCATTAATAGAGCTGGCAATAGAACTTAGAACAAAGATAAGAATTAATATTGCCGCAATATATTTTTTAACATTCATACTTTAATTTATATATAATTATTTGTTATTATTTATAATTTCCTATAACCATTGAAATTTATGTATATATAAAAGCTAAGAAGGGGATTATCATAAGAATAACTGCTATAATTCCAAGTAGTAACCCTAAAGAACTTAACCTGTATTTCTTTGGTAGTAACTTTTGAGACATATAGATTACCGCTATTCCATAGAATAATACACCAACAACTCCAATGAATAAAAGTGTTAGACTTAGTAACAAGAAAAAGGATAGACCCTTATAAATCAGGATTGACAAAGGAATACCTGTACATAGCACATATAAAATCAGATAAAGCAAGTATCTCTTATATGCTATTTTTTTAAGTTTTGGAATAATATTTTTAGAGGTCTGATAAATCATTCTTGCGGCTGCTTCAAACCCGGCATAAATTGTTCCAAAGAAAGCAAAGAATACACTTACCTGGAACAATGGCTTTAAAAACGGCGAAATAGAAGTAAAAATCATAGCTTGCTTTTCAATAATATATATATCCGTTGGTAAAGTATCTTTTGTTCCAAGTAAGAACGCTCCACATATTACATATGCTGCAGAAATAATAGATACTACAATAAAAGCAATTGCTAGATCTACTTTAAGAGGAATCATAAGTTTTCTTGATTTTTTTACTTCACTATCTGAATCTGGTAGATACGTAATTTTTCCTTTGTCTTCTATAAATCTTGAAATTGATTTCTCTTCAAATTCATCAGGATCTTTTTTATTTCTAAAAACACCCCAGCCTTTAACCTTAATCCAACCTAGATATCCGACTAGGGGAATAATTGAAATTGTAAGGGTCCCCAAGTAACCTAGCATAAGCATAGGGATAGGTGTTTTTGTAAAACCTTGAACTTCATCAACCCATCCAGGATATGAAGGTACATTTCCGAATTTAAAAAAACTAAAAAACATGTTTGCATAGTCAACATTTGTAATACTCTGTAAAACAAGTATACCTGAGATTACAGCACCAATGCCCAATATAATGAAATAGGGGCTGTGCCCCTATAACCCCATTCCGCCTTCGCTTCCTCGGCAA
>CAZWYI010000046.1:0-9699 GCA_964638155.1 uncultured Thermoplasmatales archaeon
TTATAACTTAATATTCATAAACCAATAAAAGTGTGTTGAAAAGGGATACGAAATACAATAAAATTTCCATTTCTTAGACGGTAAAGTTGGGGAGTTCCAGTGCTACGCACATATTGGCTCACTTCGTTCGATATTTATTAGTAGAAGGGGAGTTCTTTAATTTAAGGGGGGAGTTCCTTAGTCCTAACGGACATCTACACTCGCAACTTCGTTGCTCGAAAATTTATTAAAAAAATCTATTTTCTAAATATAATATTTAAAGTATAATCTTTTGCTTCAAAGAAATCTTTACAAAATTCAGCCATTTTTTTAGGAGGATATTTTTTGCAACTAAATATATCTAAATAGACGGCGTTTGTTTGATTTGCAAAATGCCCAGATATTAAACTTGTTTCAATAAGTTGAGTCATAGAATAACCACTTACTCTAGGATCTTCTCCAAAATTAACTATAGTTGGTTCACCAAATCTTTTCATTTCAATTAAATCACATAATTTAACAACAAATTCTTTAATGACTTCCGAGTCTCTTATCTTCTCAGGATTACAGTTTTTTAAATCTACAGAACATGCTAACCCCCAATAGTTTTCTAATTCAAATAAATCTAATACTTCTTCATCTGACATTTTACTTTTCATTAAAGACTAAAAAATATGGTATTAAATATAAGTTTTTCTATTATTTTTTTGAAAATTTTTCGAAAAAGTGAGAGATATATTTTTAAATAACAACCCATTACCATTAATTAATGACTAAATCAGAAATTGAAAATGTAACTATTGTGAATCCATCATGTAATTATGGCTGTAATCATTGTGGTTATCCTGAATTTACTGACGTTGATTTCGAAAAAATTAAAGATTTAATACTACTCCTTCAAGATTCGGGGAAAAATGTTAAATTATATGATATGGATATTACTTCCGAATCCTTAGATTTATTTCAATTAACTGGTCAATATGAAAATCCTAAAGGTTTCGGCTGGATGAATGTAACAGAAAGTTTTAATCCTACAGACGAACAATTAAGTCAATTAGAAAAAATGACTGTAGGTTTTTGTTTAAGTCTTCATGGTTCTACTCCTGAAATAATTTCAATACTAACAGGTTCATTAAGAAGACATGAAAATATAATAAAGAAATATGATGAATTAAGAAATCTACTTCCTGATAAACCTATTGGGCTAGCCATGGTGGTTCATTCTGAAAATATTTTTAATATTTCAGAGATGGCTCAACTCGGAAAAGATATGAGATTTAGTTTCTTAGAATTTATCAACATATTATATGCAGGTTCAGCTCCTCAAAAATTAGGACAAAGACATTTCCTATCTGAAAAAGATTTAAAAACTGCTTTAATAGAGATTAGAAAAGTTTCAGAGTATTCACCTTTTGAAATTCAACTTGATTCTACTTGGGGACCTACAGATCATATTTTATCAGCCCCGACAGTTATTCCTGAAGCAAATTATAGAAATTGCAGTATGTTTGCTCCAGCTTTAGAGGATAGATTTTGTAATGCAGGCTATAACCATATAGGTATAAGGGCAGATAATTTATCTATATTTCCTTGTCCAGGAATGAGTTTTTATGATGAACTAAAAATTGGACAAGTACAAGGAGGAAAAATTATAATTGATAATCCATGGTATAAAATTGAAAATTTTACTGATCCTTGCGAGCCTTGTGATAATTACGTTGGCTGTAAAGGTGGTTGTAGAATTTCCGCAATTACTGAAGGAATAAAAAGATTGGGTCAAATCAAAAAGAACGTTGGTCAATATAATTGTGCTAAATATGTAATGAGAAAATGACAGAAAAAAAACCGATAAATTGGAGTGATATGACTGATGTTTGGAATTGTTTTGAAGATATGGGTCTTTCACCAAATAGAATTGATGAGATATATGAAAGTATTGTTTCTCCTATTTTAATCGTAGGTGGTGGAGCAGGTTTAGTTCCAGAGTATCTTTTACAAAAAGGGTACGAAGTAACTGCTATTGACTCTTGTTCAGAAATGATTGAATTAGCTGCAAAACGAGGAATAAATATTGAACATGCTGATTTTTTAAATAATCCATATAATGATAATTCATTTAGAACTGTAATCCTAAGCACAGGAACAATTGATGCTCGAGCCTTAGAAGATAGATCAATTGACAATCTATTAATTGAATCAAAAAGAGTACTAAGAACAGGCGGCAATTCTATTTTCGCATATTTCATTGCTAATCCTGATATGGAATTGGTTTATGATCAATTAGGCTTAAATCAAGAACCTTCAAATAATAGATTATTGTATCAAGCAGAAAATATTGAAGAAGCGAGAAATCTTTTTTTAAAACAAGAAGATGATAAAAGTAGAATCAATAATATATTTTTACAATATTCTAACTTAATTTCAGAACATCAACAATTTGTAAAAATGGTTGGAAAAGAAGCTCAAGAAAAAGGGTATAACCCTCTTGAATTTATTTCGCAGAATTTTAGTTTTAAAACTTTTGACTTATCAAGACATGATGAAAAAAAATTAATTGATAGGTGCACGAAATATTTTAATACCTTACAAAGATTAACCTTGTCAGACAATGAAACTGGTATTATATTAGGTGCTAATATATAAAATGAAATTTAAACCATTATTAGGAAATGAAGCAATAGCACAAGGGGCAGTTGATTCTGGTATTTCAGGAGCTTATTCTTACCCTGGAACTCCCGCTACTGAGATTCAAGAATTTATTCAGAATCTTGAATCTAATGCAAAAATTAGTTGTGAATGGTCTGTCAATGAAAAAGTTGCATATGAAAAAGCCTTAGGTATGTCTTATGCTGGTAAAAGGGCTTTAGTAAGCATGAAACATGTTGGTCTTAATGTTGCATCAGATGCTTTTCTTAGTTCAACATTAACAGGAACCAATGGTGGTTTGGTTCTTGCAGTTGGAGATGATCCTTACATATTTAGTTCACAAAGTGCACAAGACAGTAGAAACTATCTTTATTCTGCAAAAATCCCTTGTTTTGAACCTAATGATCCGCAAGAATGTTATGATGTAACCAGAATAGCTTTTGATATCTCGGAAAAATACAATCTTCCAGTAATGATCAGATTGACAACTATGTTGTCTCATAGCCGATCTCAAGTCATAACTGGGGAGACTAGAGTTCAGAACAATCTTAATATTGCAAAAAAAGATGGAGAATTTGTTTTGTTACCAAATATATCTAGAGATGCATATCATAAATTGATAACTAGTAAAGCATCTAGTTTGACAGAGCTTGCACAAAGATTTTCAGGAAATGAATTGAATTTAGTAGAGGGTTCTAAGAGAGGTGTTATTGCATCTGGAACAGCATATAATTATTTTATGGAATTTAATAAAGATCAAGAATATTCCTATCTTAAAATAAGCATGACATACCCTCTTCCTGTTCAGAAGATAATTAGTCTTTCAGAAAATGTTGATGAACTTATCATTTTGGAAGAGGGAGATAATTTCATTGAAAATCATGTGCGAAATATTATCCTTGAAAAAGATGTTAAAATAATAAGTAAATTTGACAAAGGCTTATCTAAAATTGGTGAACTAAATCCAGAAATTGTGAAAGCTATTTTAGGGTACGAAAATAAGGATCAGATCACCTCTTATAAAAAAAGCCATCCTAAATTATGTAAAGGATGTCCCCATCATTATACTTACCTTGCTTTAAAAGAGGTTAAAGAAATGATAGATATTCAAGTTGTCCATGGTGATATCGGCTGTTATACTTTAGGATTTTACCCTCCATACAATATTATAGATTCTACAATATGTATGGGGTCAAGTATAAGCATGGCCATGGGTTCGGCGGATGCAGGGGTCAAAAATATAGTGGCTGTCATTGGAGATTCAACTTTTACACATTCAGGAATAGAAGGACTTCTCGAAAGTATAAACAAGCAAGTTCCCTTGACACTTCTGATATTAGACAATGAAAAAGTTGCTATGACTGGTGGACAGAGAACCATATGTAATTCAGACAATCTTGAGAATATTGTAAGATCATTGTCTATCTCTAAAGATCACCTTAAAGTCATTTCACCTAAAACTATAGATCACAATAATAATGTAAAAACGCTGAAAAAGGAGATTGAATATGAAGGTACTTCAGTAGTGATATCTAAAGGAGGTTGTTTAAGATAATGGTAAAAGATGATATAATCTTATATGGTGTTGGAGGGCAAGGAGTCCTGACTATTACTAAAATACTTGTAAATTCTGCAAATAAGGCTGGTTTTTATTATAAGCAGATGGAAGTTCATGGGATGGCACAGAGAGGTGGTAGCGTATATAGTCATCTAAGAATATCTGATACCCTCATTTGGAGCCCTTTAATACCCAAAGGCGACGCAAATTTGATTATAGGTTTGGATCCATTTCAAGCTCAAATATATATTCCACATATTTCCTCCAATGGATATATTATAGTAAATTCAAGGTGTTGTTCACACAAAAAAGAGGGATTAGATAAGGTGATATCACAGATAGATAATCTTCCAAACAATATTATCATAGATGCTGATCAAATGGCTAGAGACATCGGTGCTTCTAAATCTGCTAATATAGCTATGTTAGGTTTGGCATCCTGTTATCTTTGCTTAGATGATGTTGTTATACAAGATTCAATCAAAGAGTTTTTTCACAATAAACCAAAAGACATTGTCCTGGCTAACTTGAAATTATTTGAAAAAAGTAAATCGTATCAAGGGTATAGATAATATGAAATCGAGAATAAAAAGAGCAAATAATGATTTGCTTTCGCAAAAGATAGATGAAATGTGGGAAGCATATCTAATTTCTTTTCCTCCAGATGCACAAAGAACAAAGAATGAAATGACAGAAAGGCTGAAACCAAATGTTGAGAATGGAATTAAAAGAGAGATATTTTATATTCTAAATGATAATCAAGAAATACAGACAATAGGATTATATCATGTAAATCAAAATTTTAAGTTTTGTTACGGTGAATATATCTGGACAAAGAAATCTTCAAGAAATCAATTAAATGGAAGGGATATTCATTTTGCTTGTATAGATTACTTAAGAAAATCAGGAATAGAACACTTTGTTTGTGAAGGACATGAAGATAATCCTTGGCATCACAGAATAGGATTGGGATTAATACCTGTTGATTATTTACAACCAGCCATATCTGATTCACAACAAGATGTTAATATGACATTATTATATGATGTTAATTTAGGTGGAAAAGTACTTAAAAGCCAAGATTTATTAAAGATTATGGATGAAATATTTATTGGAATATATGATACAAAATTCAACGGAACAAAATATCAAAGAATAATGCAAGACTCAATAAATGGAAGAGAACAATTGGAAATAAAATTATAAGGTAAAAAAATGACTAACTATCTAAATATTAAAGATTATGATAATTACAAATTCTTTTTTGTAGAAACTACAGCAAATTGTAATTTAAGATGTAAATATTGTTACTATAAAAAAACTGATAAAAAACCTGATTATGATGCTGACAAATTAGTTTCTTCTCTTGAAAAGTTTGATAAAATAGTTATTTGTTTCTTGGGTGGAGAACCTTTTTTGAACCCAAGATTTATTGAAGAAATAATAAAACATCCTAAACTAGCAAAAAAGAAAGTGATATTTGCTTCAAATACGAATGGAACATTACTGAATAAAATAAAACCAGAAATATTGTCAAAATTTTCTTTTCATCATCTATCTATAGATGGTGAAAAAGATAATCACGATTTTTTCAGGGGGCAAGGGGTTTTTAACAAAATTATAGATAATCTGAAATATTTAAGAAAATATTCTGATGCAGGAATAATAGCAAGAATGACAGTATCAAATCCTAATCAAATTAATGATATTCTAAACTTTCCAAAATATTTCGATGCAGTTTATTGGCAATTAAATAATTCGAGAGTAGAATTAGGTGAAAATTTTCTAGAGGTATATGTAAAAAATCTAAATAATCTGTTTGATTACTGGAAAGAAGAGATTTTCAGAAATAAAGATTTTACAATAATTCCCTTTGTTGGAATGTGCGATTTGATTCTGAATGGTGGAATGGAAAAACCAGATTTAATTTGCGGTTCAGGTACAGATCATGTTAATGTATGTATTGATGGAAGTGTTTACCCCTGTCCTGAAAGCCCTCATAGATTATCAGATAAGGAAAAATTAGGATTAATAGACAATTTTGAATTTAAGACTTATACTCTTAAAAAAAGGTGCAAAGATTGTGATATATTAAAATATTGTGGGGGAAGATGTGCTATGACAGATGATGAACTTTATTGCAAAGGGATTTTTAAAATTTACGAGTTATTAACATCATTCATTAACTGTCTTGATAATGAAAACCTCAATAAATTAAAAGAAACTATTAATTATCAAAAAGGATTAGCATATACAACTGAAATAATTCCATAAAAGGATAAAAATGAAAATAACACTAATTAATCCATCACATTATGATCCTCAAGGAGATATCACTAAATCCAGATTTTCAGGATATTTTCCAATTGCAATACCTTTATTGTCTTCACTCAGTAAAAGAGAAGCAGAAGTTGAATCAATAAATGAATATGTCCATGATATAAATTTTGACAAAGAAACAGATCTAGTTGCTATAAGTGGTCAGAAAGTCAAGTCAAAAAGAGTATTAGAGATTGCAGAATCTTATAGAAATAATGGTGTTGGGGTAGTTGTAGGCGGTCCATTGTGTAATCCTTTATTTCCCAGCGAACTTGAAAAATTAACACAGATGGGAGTAAGTTTAGTTTTTGGTCCAGCGGAAAACATTTGGGATCAAGTATTATCTGATGCAAAAAAAGGAAAATTAAAATCACAATACTTTTCAAAAAAAATAAAAACATTAAAGAATTTACCTGTTCCAGATTATTCAGATTTTAACAAAGATGATTATGATAATCACGCATTTCTTTATGTTGAATCATCAAGAGGGTGTCCAAATAAATGTTCATTTTGTGACGGTTTTCAATATCATCCATCTTATATGCCAAGACCTCTGGATGATATAGTGAGAGATATTACAATCATTAAAGACCAAACAGATATGAATAACTTCCATTTTACAGATAGTAATTTATTAGTTGGAAATAAAAGAAGCTATGCATTATTTGAAAAATTACAAGAATTAAATATTGATTGGGGTTGTTCATCAGACATGCAATTTATGACTCCAGAATCAATTATTGCAGCTTCTGAAAGTGGTTGTGATTTCATTTCAATGGGGGTGGAATCATTAAATATAGACAATTTAGCTTATTGCAATAAGAGTTTTAATGATCCTGAAAGAGTTAAAGACATAATTAGGACATGCAAAGATCAAAGAATATCCCTTTATGTTAATGTAATCTTTGGCTTTGACTTTGATACGATACAAAATTCAATGGAAACAGTTGATAAGCTAATTGAATATAAAGCCGATGCAGTTCATTTCCATGTATTAGATCCAACAATAGGAACACCACTTTATTCTCAATTAGAAAAACAAAATAGACTTTTAGGGAAAACAGAAACTGGCTTGACAATATTCCAACCACGAAATATGAGTTATGGTGACATACATAGTTTGGTATACGAAGCTAATAAAAAATTTTATTCTGATGAAAGTATAGCTTTCAGAGTCCCAAAAAATAGACTTGATATATTGGACTTAAATAAACAATTTCAAAAAAATACTAAAAAAGCACCTAATACACAATGGTAAACATAATACGATCAACTTCAGAATTAATTGAATTATTATCTGATACTAGAACTTTATTAATTCAATCAGATAATACCTTACCAGATGGTTTTAATAGAGATTTAAAAAATGCATGCTTGGAAAGGGCAGTTATATTTGGGTGTTCCAATTATTTTAATTTTATTCCTAATAAAAATTTGATAAAAACCCTAGAACAAGATTTTAGAGTGTGTGTGTATTCAGATATTGATGAAGGAATAAAAGATTCTAAGCAAATATTATTTCATGGAAGATCGATAGATGATTTATTTTTAAAAGATAAAAATTTAGATGTTTTTTTCTTACAAAATGGAGAACATCTAAAATGTTCTGATAAAAAACATTTTTATTCAAACGCTAAAAATTTTGAAATACCCATTTTGCCATACACACATATTTCAGCCAATGATAAAACTGAAATTAAAAAAATGTTAAAAAAAAGCCCTATACTTGTACAAGAAACTAATAATTCTGGAGGAAGAGGTAATTATCTAATTAAAACAGAACAAGAAATTTTAAGATTACCAACAGAAAAGCAACTTATAGCTACACCATATATTGAAGATGAAAAAATAGAAAAAAATGCTTCATTTTTTGGATGGATCGAAAATAAAAATCTTAAAATAGAATATATTGTAGGTCAAGAAACAGAAAATTTAGTTTATTCTGGGTCTTCATTTCCAGTTGATTTAACAAATAATGATGTCGCTCAATTAAATCATATTTTTGATGGGATTACATCATATTTAGTATCTGAAAAATATGAAGGACCTGTTGGTTTTGACTTACTAAAAAGTCAAGATACTTGGTATGCATTAGATCCAAATCTACGATTAACTGCTTCATTTTATCCATACTATCTAGGAAGAAAATTTGGTAATGCTTCATGGGAGACAGTTGAAATAGATACAGAAAAAGTATCACAGGAAAAAGTATTTTCAAAACTAAAAAATTCAAATCAAAAAATAATTCCTTATTTCATGCAGGATAATTTTTTCTTGTTTTTATATTTAGGTCAAGAAGATAATCAGATGAATAAAGAAAATCTTCTAAAATACTTTAATCTTTAGAAATAATTTTATATTTTTCGGGTTTCCTTAATTTAGTCCAATTAACAGTAGGATTAGTATTATTTAATTCATTCAGTTTTTCACCATCTAAAATAACTGTATTTGCATCATAAGGCTTTGATTTATTTGTCATACAGAGAATTTTTCCATCAGGACCAAGAATCCTACTTTTCCCACACCCTTCATTCATATCATCAGATGCAATAAGATATACCCAATTTTCTTTCGCCCTAACCTTAGTGACATAATCCCAATATTCATCCTCTAATTTTGTCCATTGAGCTAATAAACAGATTATCTCTGCTCCTTTAAGTCTTAAACATCTTGCGGATTCAGGAAATATTACATCATAGCAAATCATCAGACCGATCCTCCCTATTTTTGTGTCAAATACAGGAAAAGAATTACCAGACACATAATCTCCAACCTCTTCAAATACCAAGTGAACTTTATTATAAATCTTATAATCTCCATCTTCAAACAAATATGCAGAATTATATTTTTTATTGTCAATTACTTCATCAAAGCCAACGATAATAATAATATTTTCATTTTTTGAAATATGAACAAGCTCTTTAATAATATTTTCATGTTGTTTTTCGTCTTTAAAGTTAGATAAACAAACTTCTGAAAAAACAATTATATCGGAATCAAGGTTATTTTTAATTGCAGCTTTTAAATTATTATAATCTTTTTCAATATTACCACATAGATAGGTGTTTACTACAGTTGCTTTGACTTTATCTTTCATATAAGTATATGAATATAGCATTATTTAATAAATCTTTAGTTTTTGAGTACTTATTAAGCTGAATTATATCCTATAGTATCTATGTTATTTAATATATATT
>CAZWYI010000047.1:0-9578 GCA_964638155.1 uncultured Thermoplasmatales archaeon
GAGCTTATGTCATCATCTTAAAAGAATGACAACTAATTTTGTCCCAATGCCTATAGAAACAAAAAATTAATAAATGATAAATGACATTATTTAAATAAAAATAATATTATTTAAAAATAGCAAAAACTTAATAAGGATGTAAATATACTTATAGATATAGAAAAATAATAGAATCAAAATATAAATAAGGGTGAACATATGAATCTCAAAAAAAGTGACAAAATAATAGCTGTTGTAGGCGTTGTAATTTTAGTTGTTGCAGCAATAGGTATAATTTTTTATTCTCTACAAGAAGATGAAAATGATATAGTAATAGAAACAGAAGAACCGAAAGAATATACGGTAAAAGCTATGGAACTATCTGAACGTATTACACCAGATAACCAGGATTACGTTGTTAGAAATAAAATATTTGGAGAACAGCCATATATTGGATCCTTTGATGTTTCAACTGACAGAGGTCAAGATCTTAGTAGGGTAGAAGCATATGTTGAATATGAAGATTCAAAGATGGGTCTTTTATTAAAATCATTGAGAGCAGATACAATCACAATTAAACTTTTAGATGAAAATGATGAAGAAATGGAGTCAGCAGACATAACAGGTTCAGGTAATAAAACTTTAAGTCGAGTTTTCAATGGGCAAAAAAGCATAGGTCCCATCATGGCGTTAGATATGATGGAAGCAAGAGAAAAACTAGAGGAAAATTATTCAGAGGCTACAACTGAATCATATACTATAAAAATCACAATTAACCATGGTGAAAGTGTATTAAGGCCGCTTGTCTGGCTTTCAGAAAAACTTGGTAAAGATACATTTACTCTTGAAATAACTGAGTATTATTATATATACGATCTAATGGAACCAGAAGAAGATGACGACGATGGTTTTGAGGATGATGGTGAAATGTCAGAACTAACATCTGATTATTCCACAACAGTATATAATTCCTTAAACAATTTAGGTTTTCATTAAAAATTAAATTTTATATCTCAAAAGGGAAGCAACTCCACCTATTCCCTCTAATTTTTTACCAGCATCGTGCATAGTGTTAATGATTGTAAAATCACTATTTGTTTCTTTAGCAACATCTAATAGTTTTTCTCCTTCTTTAGAGCGGACTAGTTTATCAGTAATTAAAAGGTTTTCTACTGCTCCGTTTTTAATTGCGTGCAATACTTCTTTTTTACCATAAGTTGCAAGACCATTTTTTTTAATTTCTGAAAAAAGTTTTTCGATAAGATTTGTTTCAAGAACTACTCTATTTTCTTTTGTTATCTGTTTAACAACACCTGTTTTTATTGCTTCAGTTACACCATTCATATCAGCATGTCCTGTAGGATGTTGATGACATTTTTCAAATAAATCAGGTGCCTTTTCTCTACCAAATTTTACAAAATTTTCCTTTGTAAATCCAGGTCCTACCACTACCAAAACAGTATTTTTACTCATATTTTGTTTTACAACAGATAACACTTCACCAAAATACTCTTTAGTAGTATCCTTTGATTGATCTTCATACATCTTACCTGATTTTTTGGAATCAATATCTGTTATTTTTTGAATACCGCTCTGTCTTAGAACAGCTATTGTTGCGGTATCCTCATCAAGAGAAACAAATAATACTAGTGGTTGTTTGCTAAGTTTAACTGCCTCATCAAGTCTTTTTAGTTCATGGTGTTTCCAATTATCTTTTACTATACTTATTTTATCCATTTTTTCAGAATCAACATTAATTGTGTGAAAAGATCCAAGGTCTTGAGGCCCTTCTTCTATTGTACCATGGATTCTAAGTCTATCTGAAAACTCGTGAAATTTAACATCAGATATTCTTATTCCTAGTTTCATTCGTTTTTTCTCTGATTTTTTTGATCTAACCATATCATCTTTTTGTTCATCTGTTCTAAAAGATACTGCTCTTACTAGATCTCCAACATTTATTATATTATATAAATGCCAAATATCATCTAAGTTTTCAGGAATAACCTTGATTTCCCCATGTTTAAGATCTTTAAATACAATTTTCATAGATCTATTTCAACTCCGTAACTATCCACAATAGATGCTCCTCCTGGAGGTAATACTTTACTTATTGTTTCTACAGATACATTAAATATATTTGAAAGCTTTTTTGAAATATCATTTTTTTTAACTGGGCCTGGTTTTAGTATTACATATTTATCTGATTTGTTTTTAACTGCCTTTATTGGCCCGCCCATAATTTTTCTATTATTTTCAATATAGATTTCTCCGATAGCAACTTTTAGTTCACATCTTATATAATTTCTTTTCCCTCGTATAATAAAAGCACCTTTTGGTACAAACTCTCCACTTTGGGGTGTTTTACTAACTTGCTCTGGTAAAACCCAATATGCCTCTGCTTCAGCAAATTGTTTCCATGCCTTGCTATAGCTTGCTGCAAAGATGCATGCTTCTTCAAGTGTTTCTTCTGTAACATCTGTTTTTTTATCCTCTAGATTTTTACTTTTTATAATTACACTTGGTGCACCGCTGATATCTGCATGGGCATATCTATCACCTGATTCCAAATATTTTTTTACAACTGTATCATTTGTTTTTGCATCACGTCCAGCAACAACGATGTTATTATTTGAACTGATAAACCATCTGTAACGCTCGAACCAAAAAGTTTTTTCTTTCTTATTCTTAGTTATTTTTTCTTTTTCTTTATTTTTTGTTTCTTCTTTTTTTATCTCTTTTTTTGTTTTTTTGATTTTTTCTTCTGATTTTGAAAGAGCTTTTTCTGCCCCATAAAGTTTACTTTTTAGTTTTTTATTTTCTTTATATGCCATTTCAGCATTTTCAGAAACCGTTTTTCTAAAATCTATTTTTACATCATAAAAATTGTTTTTTGTGTCATTTAACTTTAAAATCAAAAGATTTTTTTGAGGATTAAATTCTTTTACGATACTAAGAGTATTGATTTTTTCTATTTCATCTGTTTTATCTTTTAGATTTAATACTCTTTTTATTTCTTTTAAGATTTTTTCAATTTCCTGGTAGTGTAAATATATTAAATCTCCTTCTTGTTTTTTTTCTTTAATTTCTTTTTTTAATCTTTCAATTGCATTTTTTTGCTGGGTTTTCTGCCGGTTTAGTTTTCCTAGTTTCTTTTCATTTTTACTTTCTTTTTTTACTTGTTTTTTTGTTTTTTCTTCCTTTTTTATAAAATTTTCTAGTCCTCTTACTAGGTAATTTATTTTTTCATAATCAAAATTTTTGTATGTTAAAAACTCAAATGGAAGTATATCTATAACCTCATTTTCTTTTTTTACAATAATTGGGTTGAATTCTTTTTGTTTAAATATCTCTAAAAAAGATTTTAATGTGTTAAATGCCTTTTTAATTTGTTCATTTTTGAGATTTTTTATTTTAGTATCTTTTTTTATATCTGCTCTTGCACATATTTCTTCAGCGATAAAACCACTAAGATTGATGTTTACAGCAAGGGTTCTAACTATATCTTTATCACTTTTCAGAATTTGTTTTTTAAATTCCTCAAAAGCGAGGTTGAAAGGGTTTATTTGTGATGGTGGCGGAATATAGGGCTCTCTTCCTTTTAGTTTTCTATGAGCCCAGGCTTGTCTTATAAAAGGAAATATTATTTTTTTATTAGGATCGACTAAGATGATATTTCCATCTGAAAAAAACTCTATTACTAGTTCATAAATTCCTTCTTTTCTAGATATTAATATTCTTAATATCCTATCAAATTCGTGTTGTTTTACATCTACAATTCTTCCATTTTGAAGATATTTTCTAAGAGTCATTGCAAAATTAGAAGGACGAGTAGGAGTTTCTAAATCTTTATCTGTTACACATATTATTTCGCCGTTTCTAATAAAAAGGTTTTCTCTTTTTTTAGTTTTAATATTTCTAAATCTAATTAATATTTCATTTTTTGAGAGCTGGTAGATTTTATCTATGTAGCTACCTTGTAGTTCTCTAAGTTCATTTGCAATTACATAGATATCAAATGATGATAGATTTCTGGTCATCTTATAATTGGAGTAATAAAAGAAGTTGTTAAAAAATACTTTTATAAAAAAATAAGAGAGGGGATGGGATGGGAGAGGGATGCTAGTAAATCTGAAAACATGAAGATTATATGGCAGAAATGCCAGAATTGACTGGCATTATCCCCCGTATTTCACGTCATTCTAATAAAAGAAAGATGTTTACTAGTTTATAAAGCTAGATAAGAGAGGTAATTGAAAGTATTCATATTAATTAAGTAAAAATTGAATGATGGGTCCGGCAGGTTCCTACTGTTGCAACAGGAGGGATATGTTCAGATTGTTTTCCGATTTTGTAACAAATTAGACATTGGAATTTGTTCTTTTCTCACTAAAATCTTTCTTAATTCTTTTTTCTCTTTTTCTGAGGTGTAAATATGAGAGAATCGGTTTATGATAAAATGACAAGATCTGAAAAAGAAGTAGCAGAGCTGCTCAAAGAAATGGGTATTAAATGGTCTTATGAACACCCTGGTTTTGTCTGGGATGATAACAAAAGACCTAGAGTTTGGGCTCCTGATTTTTAGTGTGCCTTGCATGACCATCAGCTAGGTGGTGAAAGTCCACCCCTTTCAATTTCCTATTCAGAAAGGTAGTCGAAGATGACCCGAAAGGTCTAACATCCCTAAAAATGGGGATGGCAAGTTTATAACCGTGAGGTTATGGGCAGAGGAAGCTGCAGACAAAATCACAGGCCAAAATCGTAATTTGGTGAACCTAGATGTAGCATTATACAATCGATGACCTACTTAAAAATTAGGGAAATCCAATGTAGCATATGGATAAAATAGGAAGATGAAATATGTTAGATGTATAGTGTAGCAGGGTTGGCATGTGATGAAAGTAGATGGTCTTACCAAGGGATATCTCATACAATCCCACAGGGAAGATAGGTAAGGAAAAGGTATAACCAACCAAGGGGTTGGGAAAGCCAATTACCAAATGGTTGTATGAGAAGTCAGCTGACCCATAGTAGCAATGAAGCCAAGCCAATGATATGCTGGTAACAGCAAATATGAGGGTAAAACTTGGCAGATGTGAAGGGGTCTGGTTCGTAAGAACTAAAATTACTAACAAGTCGTAGATTAGCAACAAATATCTTTGGTTGCTTGGAAACACAAATCTTTGGGTTTGCAGATTTGTTGGTTTTAGTCAGTGAGGAAGACATAAAAATGTTTGAGTATCTCAAGAAATATCGGGAACATTTTCCAGAGCGGAAGTTTTACCAGTTGATAGACAAAATATATGACATGGACAATCTTAGGGACGCCTGGAAACAGGTTAAATCCAACAAGGGATGTGCAGGAATTGACAAACAGAGTATAACCGATTTTCAGAAACAGAGCGAACAGCATCTCAGAGAAATACAGAGAGATGTAAAGAATGGTAATTACAAGGCAACACCTGTGTTGAGGAAGTTTATCCCCAAAGGAGATGGTAAACTTAGACCTTTGGGCATACCCATAGTGAAAGACAGGGTGCTACAGCAGGTAACAAAGAATGTTATTGAACAAATATTTGAGATGAAATTCCTAAGTTGCAGTTATGGATATCGACCTGATAAAAGTGCGCATCAGGCAGTAAAACAGATAAGAAAACATATACAGCAGGGGTATACATGGGTTATCGATGCAGATGTAGAACGGTTCTTTGACTCTGTAGACCACAAACTACTAATGGGTTTTGTAGCAGAGGAAATCAGCGATGGAAAGGTACTAGGCCTTATAGAATCATGGCTCACTGCAGGAGTAATGAACAAAGGAGAAATCGAAGAAACAACAATAGGAACGCCTCAGGGTGGCGTAATTTCTCCACTATTGGCAAATATCTATCTACATGAGATGGATAAACAGGTAACCAGGTTATACGATGTGCGAATGGTAAGATACGCAGATGACTTTGTGATTCTTTGTAAAACAAAGGAGAAAGCGGAAAGAACATTGAAACAGGTAGAAGCAATGATGGCGTGTTTAAAACTGCAGTTGAACAAGAAGAAGACAAAGATAGTGTATGTAAACATGGAAAGCTTCGGGTTTCTAGGGTTTAATTTCAAAAGAGCAGGTGGCAAAGTATTTGTCACCCCTAAAGAGGAAGCAGTTGAGAAATTCAAAGATACGGTAAGAACGGTAACAAATCGGAGACGACCACTCAAACCAAAGGAACTGATGGGTGAACTGAACAGTGTCATACGAGGCTGGGGTAACTACTTCAAAATCGGAGACGTTAAGAAACTATTCACAAAGCTGGATAAATGGATACGAACTAGAGTGAGAACATACATCGAGAAGAAGAAATCAGACTATGCAAAAAGGCGGATTTCAAAATATGTCTTAAAATCAAGGTATCATCTTACTTCCCTTATGACCTTGATAAAACCTTACTCCCTGTAATTGGGGTAATTACGGAGAAGGCCGTATACGGGAAAACTGTACGTACGGTCTATGAGAGCAGGGAGAGCTGGTAACAGCTCAACTTGACTCTATTCTTAAACAATTTGGAGTTTTTATTGAAGTTTGCGGTTTCTCAAGTTTTGATTATGAATATAGGAGAAGAATCTTTGATAAAAATGGCCATAAAGTAATTTACTTACATTTATTTAAAAAATCCAATAAGTGGAAAAAGCATCTTATTCAATATTTAAGGTTATTTACTAATTACAATTATAGAAAATTAAGTAAAATAGAAGAGAAATTTAACCTAAGTTAGTTAAGTATAATCTCTAAAATAACTTAATTACTAATTTTCTAACGATAATAGTATTCTTTAATATTTTGATTACAAAAAGTAGTAATACTTTATTACATTATTACTAATTTTTACGAAAAACGATATTAGATAATTTCTAAATTACTAAAATTTGTAATCATTCTTTATAAAATTACTGATTTTTAGAAAAAATAGTAATATTGATAGAAATCTTTATATATTGTAGATGTAATTTTGTGATTATGGAGCCTTCGGAATTTAAAAATGAAAGAACGGGTAAATTAAAATTAATTTCGGGAACTATTTTTCATTGTTTCGAACCAAATGAACTACCGTTCGAAATAAAATATTCCCAAGAATTAGTAAAATTAATTTCAGAAGCATCGTTAAGTCTTGGAAATCTTTCGGAGGCTGGAAGAAAACTACCAAATCCTCATTTATTGATAATGCCTTATCTTAGGAAAGAAGCAGTATTAAGTTCAAAAATTGAAGGTACCAAGACTACATTGTCTGAACTCTTTATTCATGATGCTGAAAAAAAGGGGAGAAGAGATGATGATTTACAGGAAGTAATGAACTACGTAGATGCTTTACAGTTTGGCTTGGGGGAAGTTAAGAAGAATAAAATTTCCGTTAATTTGGTAAAAGAAATTCATAAAATACTTCTTAAGGGAGTAAGAGGTGAAGATAAAGATCCTGGTGAATTTAAAAAGGATTTGAATTGGATTGGTACATCATATGATATTATGGAAGCAAAATTTGTCCCTTGTGGTCCTGAATCGGTAGAAAGATTAATGAAAAATCTGGTAAAATATTTAAATGAATATGATACAGAATCTCCTTTGTTGAAGGTTGGCGTATCTCATTATCAATTTGAAACAATTCATCCGTTTAGAGATGGTAATGGTAGATTAGGTCGACTTCTAATTATATTGTATTTATGTCAAGAAAATTTAATCGATCAACCGCTATTTTATATCAGTGCTTTTTTTGAAAAGTTTAGAGATGATTATGATGATCTATTGAAAAAGACGAGTACTTTAGGAGATTTAGAAGGTTGGCTAAGATTTTTTTTAACAGGTGTAAAAAAACAAGCTGATGATGCGGTTAATAGAGTTGAAAGAATGGAAGAACTTAGAGAAAAATATAAAAATATTTTATTGGAAGTATCTCAAAGTACAACTGTTCATCAAATTTTAGAATATCTGTTTGAGAATCCTTTTATCACAATTCCCGAAGTTAGAAATAGACTTGGCTGTCATTATCCAAAGGCAAAATATAATATCGAGATTTTGGTAAAGGCAGGAATTTTAAGAGAAATAGAAAGAGAAAAAGGAGAAAAATTATTTATCGCAGATAAGATTAATCAAATTCTAGAAATGTAATATCTTAAATTCTGTTATTTGTTAAAAAAAGCAGGATTACTTCTTCTTTAAGCAAAAAAGACATCATAATGAATTTATTTTTGATGGATGACAAGTATCTTAAAAATGCTGGTGTATTATTTTTTTGTTATAATATGAAAAAATTCTTTTTAAATGCAAGTGTTGTTTGTGTTTTATATGCTGGTAAAACTAAAACCACTATTTTAGATAGGAAAGAATTTGATAGTAATTTTTTATCAAATTATGAAAACACTTTGGAGTATCTTTTTTCAAAGCTTAATACAAATTATGTCATAGATAAAGAAAGAGCTGAACGATTTGAACTTCCAAGAAGGGTGTTGCGTGAGGCATTGATTAACGCTATGGTTCATAGAGATTATTTATCTGTAGGCCATGTTCAAGTTGATATGTTTTTAGATAGAGTTGAGATTTCTAATCCAGGTGGCTTGCTTTTTGATAAAGCGTTACTTGGTAAGAAAAATTTTCCCAGAAACCAATTGATGATGGATTTGTTGTTGCGTTCTGGTTATGTTGAACATGTTGGGTCGGGAATAAGCAGAATGAAAGATGCTATGCATGAGTATGATTTAGATCTGGATTTTGAAGTTAACGATGTTTTTTTCAATGTGATATTCAAAAGAAAATTACAAACTGAATACAATGTCTCTAAAAATGTCCCTAAAAAAGTCAGACATGAAACGATCCTTGAAATTATAGAAAATAATGAAGATATTTCTTTAAATGAAATTGCAGAAAAGTTTGATGTCACTGAAAAAACAGTAAAACGAGATATGTTTGAATTAAAAGAAGCAGGTTTAGTTAAACATGTTGGGTCTAAAAAAGGTGGACGCTGGATTTTAACTAAGAAAAAAAAGAGTTAAGATGATTAGTCTTTGTAAAGAGAAAAATCTGGTTGGTAGATAGGTTGGCAAAAGGGTTGGTAGAAAATTGTATGATATTTGTTGCTGATATGTTATTAATGCCATTAAATGACACCATAAATGTCACTGTAAATGGCATTTGAAAAAAAGAAATAATTAAAACTGATTAATGAAGAATATTGGAGGAGGGGTGGGGGGTAGAAAGGGTGGTAGAAAAGGGAGTAGAAAATGAAAACTGAATTGAAAGTTCCTGATGGCTGGGAAATAAAACAGATAGATGATTTATTTCATGTTATAACTGGAACGACACCTTCAACAAAGAAAATAAATTATTGGGAAAAAGGTGCAATTTAACACTTCCAATCCTGAAAAATTCAGTGGGCCCGGCCGGATTTGAACCGACGACCATCTGGTTATGAGCCAGACGCTCCACCAGACTAAGCTACGGGCCCAAAATTATAGCTTGCCGTAATAGTACTTATAGTACTTAAAAATTTAGAGTTAAAGCATTTAAATATTTAGGGTGTTGAAAAATTAAATTAACCCTCCCAAGATTCATTTAGTCTTGG
>CAZWYI010000048.1:0-9125 GCA_964638155.1 uncultured Thermoplasmatales archaeon
TGGAGTTGAAAATATGAAAGAGATAAATAAGCGAAATAATATTCGTACTCCACAGTATTTTTTTAGTTTTTCTTCTGCTTTCTTTCTCTTAGAAATATCCTCAGTAAACCCAATTACTTCAGTTACATTTCCATTTTGAGTTTTTTTAAACGGTTTAATAATTGTTTTATACCATTTATCGCCTAATTCTATTTCAAAGTCTGTCTTTTCACCGGAAAAGGCTTTTTCCCAATATGATTTTAATCTACTATATGTTTCTTTTCTAGAAAATACCTCTTTTAAGGTTTTTCCTTTTATTTTTTCTGTATTTAAATTAAATTTTTCAGCTGCTTCTCCTTCACTTAATAAAGGTATCAAATTTCCGTCATTATCTTTTTTAATTCTAAAAATATGGTTTGGCAAATTGTTTAATGTTTTTTTTAAATCTAAATTGTTGATTAATAAAAAACTATTTTTGCCAAGACTTTCTTTATCTATAAACAGATTTTTTTGTGTATATTTTTTACTGTTATTTTTCTCCTTTTTTAGATTAGGAGATTTTTCAGGCATTTTCTCCCCCGGAAATTAAATATATAAAACGATTATCTCGTATATAAGCTTTGTAGGAAAAAATTTATATTTATATTTTTAACAATTAACCATATTTTACACTTAATTTGCGGGTATAAAAAATTTTAAAAAATAAAAGATTTAGGTTTAGATTTTATTCTAAACCTGTTATGAAGAATAGTAGTAGTGTTCCTGTTTTTGTTTCTGTGGCTCCGTTGGCTGCTACATTTATTTCGATTCCGCCGAATCCTAGTGGGAAGCCTGATGATACTTGTACACTTTGATCTGGTTCGAGATTGGGTATTACTCCTTCTGCACTTTGTCCGAGGAATACTAGGTTTCCGGTGATATCTATACTCCATGCGACATCTGTTGCCGGGGCTGTTCCGATGTTTTTAATGGTTGCTGTTACTCCTACACCGCCGGAAACTGATTCAATTGTGATTTGTGGTTGGACTGCACCTGCTGCTTCACCATATACCTCTCTATTTTCTCCTCTTTCATCAGTCCAAACAGCAAATGAACCACCTATATCTGCACTATGATCTTCTTCAACAACAGTTCCACTTTCATCGTTTATGGCTGGTGATTCTTCCCAAGTATTTCCTCCATCTTCTGAAGTTGATATATAAAGATCACCATCTTTTATGTAAGTACAAGTCACTGTCATACCATTTGCTGTAACAGCTGGATATTTTCCTCCATTTGTAACAGTTACATTAGTAAATGTTTCACGGTCATCATGAGAAAAAGAACACACAATATTTCCATCTTTTTCATATACTAAATAGACATGACCTTTATCTGCAGATACATCTGGATTACTAGCTCCTTCATACACTACTCCAGTCCATGGGTTATCTGCCCACCATTCAGGGTTTCCAGGTTCAAGATAACAGAAATCTAGATACACTCCATCTGAAATCCAATCTTCTCCACCCCATTCTATTGCTTCAAAGTAATATTTAGCTGTAGGATCCATATCACAGGCTATATCTCCCATAAATCCATCTACTTCAGGCATGTAAAGTAATTGTAAGCCCATGTCTTCAGTTTCATATACAATTGAAATTGTATCGAGCCCGGTATCGGTATCCAAACAAGAACTTAGTATTATTCCATGCATATCAGGATACGGTGCATCAGTCCCATGAGGATATCCAGCAACATCTAAATCTTCAAAGTTTTCATAATATCCACTAATACTAAACTGCCAAACAGTCCATCCTTCATCATCTTCATATACTGCCTCAGGGTCGGTCATACTTGGAAAATGTATCAAATAAAATAGTTCTAGTGTAGGATCTGGTAAAACCGATCCGTATCCTTCAAATTCGCTATTTTGACAGTAATCAACTTTTGGTTTTTCTCTAAGCCCTGGTTCCCAGGTAAAACCTATAGGTTCACTCCATGTTTCTCCACTGTCTGTAGAGTATGAAATAATAGGATCTACTGATAAAATACTTTCTTTTACCTCTGAAACTGCAAGAATATCGCTTCCACCAGTTGCTAAATCTGGATTTTGACAATCAAAATCAGTGGAAAATATTGGGATATCTTGAGCTAAAACTGGTAAATTATATCTTGTTGTTTCAATACTTTCTTTGGTTAATTTGATGTCACCAAGATCACGTTTTACTTTTGTATAAGGTGTCTCTATTATAGTAGGTCCATTTTCTTTTATTTCTTTATCTGAAATTTCGTTAGTAATCACTGCTGAAGTAGGCAGAATTAGTGCTAAAACAACAGATATTACTACTACTGCTTCTAAAAATATTTTTATTTTTTTCATTTTTTTACCTCCACCTAAAATATTAATAATATTATCTTTTGACAGCTTATAATGATTTCGTCTTTTATAAGTTATTTTAATAATTTATTTTGTTAAAATAAGTTGAGTATTAAGTAAAACAAAAAAATAAAAGATTTAGGTTTAGATTTTATTCTAAACCTGTTATGAAGAATAGTAGTAGTGTTCCTGTTTTTGTTTCTGTGGCTCCGTTGGCTGCTACATTTATTTCGATTCCGCCGAATCCTAGTGGGAAGCCTGATGATACTTGTACACTTTGATCTGGTTCGAGATTGGGTATTACTCCTTCTGCACTTTGTCCGAGGAATACTAAGTTTCCGGTGATATCTATACTCCATGCTACATCTGTTGCTGCTGCTGAGCCGATGTTTTTAATGGTTGCCGTAACTCCTACACCGCCAGATACTGATTCTACAATAATTTGTGCTGCTGCAGCACCAGCTGCATAGTATATATCTTTATCTCCATTTCTGTTATCTGTCCATACTACACCTGCAGAATGAATATCTGCAGTGTTTTCTTCTGCAATTACAGAACCTTCTTCGTCGTTTACTTGTACTGGTTCGCCCCAGTTCGCCCCACCATCTTCTGATTCAACAACAAATAGATTTCCTCCTTCAACATAAGCACATTTAAATGTACTTCCAACAGCAGTTATATCTGGATATCCGCCGGATCCTATTGTAGTTGTCTCCCAGTTTTCTCCATCATCGCTACTGTAAGCACATACTACATTACCCCCACTCATATATACAACTGCTACATTTTGACTGTAGTGGGCTATTGCAGGGTGTTCTCCTTCACCGACATATTGTTGATATGGCGTAAATTCGATATCTGTTGAATCTGTATCTCCTTCTACGACCTCTATCTTTTTCCAGACAATTTTAGATGCCCCCTCTGGATCATTGAACTGCCATGCATAATGAGATTTCATATATTCGTTTGATGCATCTGGATCAACTGCTGGTGCAGTTGCAAAAGGATTTGTACCACCTGGTCCATTTTGACCATCAAAAGTACTTTCTCCACCTGTTATTGTTCCTGTTTCATCAAAGCCTATAATCATTTGGTTAGGGCATTTTGGTATATCATAAACATCATAAATAAGATGTTGAATAGTCATATAAACTGGTCCGTCCATCTCATGGTATTGTCCTTCTAAGTATCCATTATCTGAAATAATAGTGTATTCAAGATCTTCGGCACCACCAGTCCAATACATAAATTCCCATGTTGCTAGATCGGTTATATCTCCTATTGTGTAGAAACTCTCGAATCCATCTTCTATATCATTAAATACTCCTAGCAATCCTGTATAATATTCAAAGTCTATCATTGCTACGTCATTATATACATCTAATGCTGCTTCAGTAGACAATATTGGTACCCAAGTTTCACCATCTGTTGTATATGACCATGCCAATCTTTTATCTAAAATGCTAAGTTGTTGGGTCATTGCTACAACAATATTTCCATTGTTGTCCTTAGTAATCTGAGGATGTATAAAGTCTCCTTCTCCCTCTGGTGATATTAAAACATTTTCCTGGAGTCCTGTTTGTCTTTTGATACTCTCTCCCTTTTTTAGATTTTTTTCTATTTCTTTTAATTCGGGTATCTCGTTTTCATTATCGTTAGTAATAACTGCTGAAGTAGGCAGAATTAGTGCTAAAACAACAGATATTACTACTACTGCTTCTAAAAATATTTTTATTTTTTTCATTTTTACCTCCACCTCAATATAAATAAAGTAATTATATGGCAACTTATAATGATTTCGCCCCTGTTAGCTATTGACGTTAATTTTTATATTAATTAGATCAATTCAATATTTATACTAAAAAAATCTAAAGAAAGGAGAGGAGATATGTTTATTATATCCCCGTCACAAAGAATAAAAGTAGTTTAGCGGTTGCCGACGCGGATGCAGTTGCGCCTTCTGCTGATTCAGCATTTATGGCTATATTTATATCTCCAAAACCGAGTGGGAAACCTGATTTGATTGTTACGGATTCATCAGGGGCAATACTAGCTATGTTACCTGAGCTTTCTCCACCGAGGAACACAGTTCCATCTAAAGTTATTGCCCAATCTACATCAGTTGCTTCGGCATTTCCTTGATTTTTAATGTTTGCGCTAACTCCTAGTCCACCTGAAATAGATTCTATTACTAAGTCCGGAGTTGGACCTGCCGCAAGAGATGCATAATATATATCAAAATTTCCATTTCTCTCATCTACCCATACAAGTCCACCTTTGTGAATATCAACAAAATTTTCCTGGGCGACAACAGTACCATCTTCTTCATTTTTTTGGATCTCTTCTCCCCAAGTTGCTCCTCCATCTTCAGATACTTTCATGTATAAATTTCCGTCTTTTACGTAAGCAACATATAAGTTGTTACCAACAAATGTAGCTGCTGGATACTGTTCATCTAATCCTGATTCACTAGCTACTTCGCTAGTATCCCAATTAGCTCCTCGATCTGTACTATATTTACATCTAATGTCCCAATCGCCATTTTCATTTGCCATATAAACTACAATTACTTGATCTCCATTTGCTTCAATAACTGGATTTTGAGCATCATAAGAGTCTCCACCATCCAGATATGCTTGTTCTTCTACAAATTCAATATCGTCTTCTACATTAGGAATACACCTTCTATATTGAACTGCATTAAACTCTTCATGTGCATCATGAGCGGTTATATAGAAGTAATCCTCTTCTGTTTGCACGTTGTCATTGTTATGTACTGGTGCTTGATCAATATCAAACGCAGGGAAATACATACCAAGAGGCCCAGTTCCACTATCCCAATTGGAAACATAGGCTAATTCAGGCATTGCCAACCAGTATACCATTATTCCTTGTTCCATTCCTTGTTCGTCATCTATCATTCCAATAATTGGTCCAGGGGCTTGATCAAATGATACTTCAATATACCACATATTATCTTCTACATTATTATATGAAGCGCCTGCTCGACTACCTTCCTGCCATCCGTAAACTTCCCATGTTTCATCATCTGTTATATCTGGTCCATAGAAGAAATAACCTGACTCTGTGGAGAGTTCAAGGGTGTCAAACCATATGCCATTAAATTCGGATTCAGCATAAATATCACTTCCGGGCATATATGCTATCTGCGGATAAGAACAAAGTCCTTCAAAACCAGTTAGTTCATAACCTTGCCAAGTATCTCCATTATCTTCTGAATATAATACAAGGGGGTAGGCTTCTAAAACCGATAATTTGTGGTTATAAGTGACAATAACATTGTTATTTCCATCCACTGTTATATCTGGCTGTATGTCCTCTTCAGGGCTATCCTGTGACAATAAGACATTGGATTGCAGACCTGTAGCTCCAATAGTTTTTTCTATATAGTTGAGCTCAAGCGGTATTTCTTCAGCATCTTCAAATTGTAGTTTTGAGCCTGGATTTTTTTCTTCGTTGTTAGTAATAACTGCTGTTGTAGGTAGAATAAGTGCTAAAACAACAGCTATTACTATAACTGCTTCTAAAAATATTTTTATTTTTTTCATTTTTCCTCCACCAAATTACAATATGTATTAGGAATTTATAAAAATTTCGGTATATTACCCTTTAAATATAAAAATTGTGTAATATAAATCTGTTTTATATTACTTATTGGGTTTTTTTATTCTATGTTGTAAAATCAATCTATTAGATTAAGATATGATTAACTCAAATCTTACAATAATTATCTTTAATTATCTGTATGGTTATGTTAGGAAATAATATGGAGAATTATTGATAACCCCCCATTTTTAAACTTGGATCTCCAATTAATACCCATTGTTGGACTGTTTTTTCATCAATTATGTCCCAACCGTAATCTGGGAACCACCAAGACTCGGGTAAAGTGAATTCTTTGAAATGACTAATGTATTCTGTTTGTGTTTGTAAATAGTTATCACCTAAGATATCATAACCATTATCGCCATATTGCCTGAAGAATTCAGATGATATCCAGCCATCTCCAGCGCCAATGGTACAGAATTCACCTTCCCATCCCCAGCCTGTTCCAGTGTTACCAATAGCAGCAATTGATCCAGTTTCAGGCATTTTAACCATATAATAACACCAGCATTCTGGTACAACTGTACCATATGTATGCATATAGTTAGGTTTTCCTAAAAAGAGTAGGAAATATTCAAGAGCAGTAGGAACCATTGAAACAGTAAATTGAGCATTATAACATCCACCTACAACTGTTACTGGAAGTTTGTTGTTATTGGTTAATTCTTCCATTGGATAGAGTGGTTTTTCAAAGCGTATGAACGGGAAAAAGGGAGAAAAACTAAGCTGTGAAACAACTAGTCCAGTTAGCTGAGAATTTGCTCTATTACCAGGTATACCTGGTGTGTGGTCTCCCCAGAATCCAGGGCTTCCGTGTCCTGAGAAAAAGGAAAATCCATATCCTTTGCTAAATTCGTCCATTACATCTTGTTGGTTTTCATATTTACCATTTGAGGTCCAAACAATATTTTCTTTAAAATTATCTGGCATATAATAAAGAGCGCCGCCTCTTCCATAAACAGATTCATCTCCGGTGACCCATTCACCTTCATAATATGTTTTTGTATTATTCTTCCACTCTGAAAATATTGTATCTCCATTCTCGTTTTCAATCCATACATGAATATTTGTAATATTTCCATATGGTTTAGGATCATATGATTTACCACGGATGGTAAGAATGCCATCTATATAGCTAACATTTGCCCACCAAAATAATGTATTGCAATAAGCTTCACGGTCTCCAGGGGTATATTTTACATCAGTATTTCCAAGAATGTTTCCTTCAGAAATAGATACAATCTCTGCAATTGGTGGTGCAGGATATCCATCATCAAGAGCAGGATTCAAGTGATCATCATGGTTAAAGGTAATTGACGATTCTTGACTACTATCTTTATTTATATTTATTATGTCAACCGGGCCAACATCATTTGATGGATTATAGCTTTGAGCATGGATAGAATATTCCCCATCAGGAATTTCATTTGTGTCCCATTTAATGTTTAGATCGTGCTGATCAAGAAAACCATCACCTGATACAACAAGGATATTTTCAAACCATTCTTTCCCATAGGTTTCTTCTTCATATTTTATGATTTTATTTACAACATCATTAACTTCCTGGGTGCTTCGACAGGGGAGCCTTCCTAAGGAAACATCTGGATAAAGATCAATAATATCACGTGTTTCTATCTCACCTGTTTCATCTTCAATCCATTCAGCAAATATACCATTTCCGTTGCTATCCCAATTTTCAAATTCACCTCCATTTTTGTAAATGTCAGCATAGTATAAATCACAAGGATAACCTGGGTCTCCGAAATCTAGGTTGGAATATCTTACAGGGATATACCAACTTTTTTGCCCGATATTTTCATTGTCTCTGGCCTTTCCATATATTTTTGATTTCAATCCACCAATTAATAATACATATTTTATGTTCCAATTTTCAAGGCCATCTTTTATAAAATACTTAATTTGCTCTGCTTTATCAACACCTTCATATTCATCGTAGATCTCTTCAGTTGTTTTTAAAATAGTGCTAATACCATAACTTTCTTTGTGTTCAATTAGGGGTTGTATATTATTTTGAAAATTTGAAGGTGAAATTATAACAAGATCATATTCTTCTTTATTAGAAAATATAACATCGTTATTTTCATCATAAGTTATTTTGATATCTAGCTTATCTGCAACGCTAAGTTTATTTAAAAGTGGTGAGTATCTTACTGGATATATATGTATCACTAGATGGGTTACATGTTCTCCGTTTTTATTTAGACCACAGCCAACATTGTAACTATACCATGTTTTTGGAAACAACTCTGCACTTTGATAGATAGTTTTATCTTTTTTAGGAAACGGTGTAAAACCTTCAATTGGTGATTTAGGCATTGGTGATCCTGCAGGTTTTATCTCTTTTGAAATATCCATTTCTGAAATTTCTGCGGGATTCAATTCAACATTAATATTTTTAACACCAAAAGGAAGTTCAATTTTTTTTATAATTTTTGGTAACATCGGTTGACCGGGATTTAAAATAAAGTTTTCCTGATTTTCAAAATTTAGTATTATATTTTCGTTATTTTCTTCAATAACTTTAAGTTGAGGAATATCTATTTCTATTTTGTTATTTGATTCTTGTAACTCTTTTTTCTGGGTGGTATTTACTGCCGCTGCGCCTATTGCTCCTAAAACTAAAATATATACTACTATAAAAGTTAATATTTTTTTCATTTTTCGCCTCCACAAAACTAATAATCTATATCACTTACCTGTATAAAAAAATTTTTAACAAATTTTTCCATTTTATTTTTTAGTAATGTTAGTTTGGTTTTTTTTAAAAAATAAATCATGAATAGTGTATAAATTACCTAAAATTACACAAATAACTAGATATTTCAAGACATATTATCCAGATCATTATCATAATCATAAATTTTTTCGGATTTTTCAATATAAGTTATCCATTACATACGTTTGAGTGTAGATAAAGAGACCAAGTCTATTCGGTGGAGGAGTTTTCTTGGAGAGTTAAAAACAAATTTTATATAATTTTATCTATACTCTTTATTCTCTCTTTACCTACACAACTTAACGTTACGTATTGTAGCGTTACAATAATTAGAATAGGGTAGTAGTATAAAAAAGTTTCTCCAATTTTGGCTTCATCCCGAAATAAATAATTAACAGACAAATATTGTCTGTTAAACAGGAT
>CAZWYI010000049.1:0-8759 GCA_964638155.1 uncultured Thermoplasmatales archaeon
CTAATTTAAAAAAGAAGCAGAATTTAGACTAAAGTGCGAAATTCAGGTTATAAAATTTTATTAATAAATCAGGTTCTCCAAAACCAGCAAGATTTTTCCAAAAAATTATTTGAAAATCTAATTTATTTAAATCTACATTTATACAATCCTGAAATCTTCTTCCATCAATATTTTTTGCATTCTCTAGTATTTTTACTAATATTCTATTATTATGAATATATTTCAATAAACCAAAAACATTTGAAGTCAATACATCTTCTTTATTTTCTACTTCACCCAATTTACCATTTATTTCTGCTTCAATCATCTAACAAAATAATCAATAAAAGTCTTATAAATCCTTAGGATTAAAATTTTAATATTTTCTATTCCATAACTTTAATATCTGGTAATATACTAAAATAACTTTCATCTACTCTATAGATATATCCCTGACTTGCTAAATCCTCTAAACACATCAAGGTTAATTTATCATCATATTCTACACCACCCAATTTCTTGATTTTTTGAAACCTTTTAATTATTTCGAATTCTGGTGCAAGCCATTGATAAGAGTCATAACAAAGGTTTACTACTATTCTAAATAATTCATTCATATCTCCATGAAGAGGCACTCTCACATTAACCAAAAATATCACAATCCCCTTTTACATAAATTGAATATATTTTTAATTTAAAAAACCAGCGAAAAAAATAATTTTTTTAAAAAGTTGGTGGTATATCATCATCACTAATTATAGATACTTTACAATCATCACAGATTCCATCAGGATTATCAGTTTCATTTACACCACATATTTTACATGTTGGCACTATTTTTCCCTCTGCAATTTTTTTATGAAATTTACTTCATTTTGTCTTTTTCCCATTCTCAACTCTTTAATAAAAATTTCCCTAATTTTTTTCTTGGTCTTTTTTGTATAATAATATTTGTTCTCAAATATAGTATTCCAAGTTTTAAGAACATTTCCTCGTTGATTTGAAGCTATTTTATCCCATGGTTTCTTTTGCAATAAACAATCAAGTGTTGTTCTAACATATTTAACCAACTTGTCCTGGTGCTCTTTTTTAATATATCCTTCTTCATATTCTTTCATCATTTCAGTTGCCATATTAACTAAGTTTTGAGTTTTCCAAGTTAGTAATTCCCTATCATATATCCTAGAATTAAATAATACTCTGACATCCTCAATATCATTACATATTTTTAAGAAATTAACATTAGCATTGATATTCATTTTTTTATCTGAGTCATCTGCTATTTTAACTGAGAGAAAACCTATGCCGATTGAGATAATGGCAAGTCCTAAAGGAATTAGAACTCCTGTAATATATAAATCCCAAAAAATAATTGAAACAATAAGTCCACCAATTACAAAAGAGAATCCTACATAAAAATATCTTTTCCACCATTTTGCAAGTACTTTGATTTCTCCTTCCGAGATAACTCGTATAGGCTTTTGAGCATTCTTTTTATAATTTACAATCGGTTTTAATTTTTCTTTTATTTTCTTAAAATATTTTTTCAATCCAGTAAAATATAAGATAAACAAAATAGTTAAAATTAGGATAATTACAAATTTCAAAATTTTAAACCAATCATTTTTGACTTTTACTTCAAATTTATGATAAGTTTCATTCTCGTTAAAACTAGATCTGTTCTCGCCTACAATTGGTGAAAAAATGCCATTATCTACTCTAAAAGTATAATCACCGCCACCTATTGTAAATAAACATTGACCTGATGAATTAGTTATTTTATAATATCCTGTGTTTACATTATTATATCTATTATGTGAGATAAGTTCTACTTTTATGCCAGTGACAGGTTTATTTTGTTCATCTAATACAGCCACACTAATATTTATTAGATTTGTATATCTCTCTGTTACATCAACTTGAGTTCCATTAAGCCATTCAGCATAAACATACGAAACATTGCCATAGTTCACATTAGGAATATCACTTCCAACTTTTCGTTCCATAAATTGTCTTGATATATTAAAACCACTAATCTGTGGATGATGTATTGTAGCATCAACACATATCCATGTTCCATTTATCATTACTTCATTCCAGACATGATCTTCTCCACTGCATACTACTTTTCTAACGTTTAAGCCGCATGCATCGGCAATGTCTCTGAAGAGCAATCCAAATTCATTACACCATCCGAATTTACTCGTAAGAATCCATAAAGATGCACTATCATAAAAATTCCGAATACCAATATAGGGTTCATCAAAAAATAATTCAAAATGTGTGCCTGGATATGGATAAAAACTATTAACCTCTCTTTTTAACAAATGATAATCATCATAGATGTTTTTATTATCTTCATCAAACCATTCTAACACAGCTATGGTTTTATCATAATCGTTCTCTGTATCTCTTACTAAATCAGATGCAATATTTTCTAACTTTGATTTGTTTGAATATGATTTAATAACTGTCATCCCACTCATAAAAAAAGGAAAAAGAAGATAGGTTATGAACAAAATCAGTAATACATTTAGAACAGGGGATAGTTGCTTTGTTTTTTTCTTTTTAAAACGTTTGAGAAATTTAAAGATAATCAGGCAAAGTAAAAAGAATAAAAAAGTAAAACATAAGACGCCCCACCAAGGACTATCTATAAAGATTAATAATCCTATGTTTACAAGTAGTGCTAGTATTAATACAAATAATAATTGATTAGCCCTTACCCAATTTGTAAATGTTATTGTTTTTTCTTTAATTTTATTCAATATGAATACACTACCCCCAGTCTTATAAAACAATTGTTTCTTATTTAAATCTCTCCTTAACAATAGTTAAATAAAAAAGTGGAGAAAAGTCAAAGAGGAAAACTATGGATTAGAAAACCTCTCCGAATCACCGTATTTAGATAATTGTTATCTGACCAATAATTATGTTTTGAGAACTTGCCACAGCGGTTAGTTTCAAGAAGAGAAGGAGGCTTATGGCCTACAACCCCGCATAAATTTTGTTACACCTCGTCTCTTTGCTCATTTTTCTTCATTTTTTCCACGAACCTATAAAGATTATCAGCCAAAGAGTTGCAATTAACAAAGAAGATGTTACTGATATCCATAATCCCAACGAGCCGAAGACCACTGCTAGTAAATAGTTTCCAAATGCAGTAGGGCCGGCAGTAAATAGATTCAGCCTGGTTCTCTTCTTCAGAACATCTATAACCTGTGGTATTGTAACTATCACAAACATATAGATGATCAAAGTTATTGCATAATCCTGCCATATCATTTTATTTCTTTATCCCCTGTAAAGCCAGTATTTTATAAACATAACTCCTAATATTCTGTTTACAACGTAAAATTGTGTTTTTGCTATAGAATACTGCAAAGACTATTTATTTACCTTTATCTTTTTTTCTTTTTGCTAAAAATAATAATATTAACAGTATACTCACAAGTAATATTGCTCCAATATAAAAAAAGGTGTTGTCTTCCTCGATTGGTTCTATATTAATAGAGGGTTCATAGTCTATTAGCGTCCATTCCTCTGTTTTTGGGTAGTATTTGAATATATAGTTATATCTACTCTCAACGGTTGTATTTAATAAATATTCTTTGTCATCTATTTTTTCTACAATGGTTTGGATAGTGCCATTGTTGCTGTGGTAGGTATCATATGTTCCATCGCTGTCATCATCTGTCAGGTAGCCTATGTCTTCTACATTGATTGCATCTATTAGTATGGTTAGTTCTTTTGTTTCTGATGATGCATTTTTGTCATCCTTTGCTTTTATCCGCATATGGTATTTACCAGCTGAAGTCCAGCTGTGATTTTCTGTTGCTTTTGTTTCATTAGGCAGAAAATCTGTTGTGATATTTGTTTTGTCACCCCAGTTGAATATGTATTTTATCATATCGTTATCTGGGTCTGTTGAAAAAGCTGTATAAGTGTAGTTTATATTTTTGCTACCATTTGTCTCTCCTGTAACTGTTGGTTGTGTTGGTTGCCGGTTACCTGCAAGTATTGTCACAGTTGTTGTGTTGGTATTGGTTAAATCATCATTATCTTTAACCTGTAGTGTTACTGTGTATATTCCTTGAGATGTATATGTATGGTTTGCATAGGGTGTGTTAAGCCAGTCTGTATCCCATGTATCATCCCCTGTGAAATTCCATCTGTAACCAACAATATTTTTACCCTCTTGAGCATAACTTTTAGATCCATCAAAGGTTATTTTTTCATCAGGGAAACCAAAATAGGGTTCATCTGCATCGGCAGTTGGTGGTATGTTTCCAGATAGTATTATGTTTCTGACTGTGCCTTTTGTGATAGTGTTTTCTTCTGTTTCAGTTGTATCATGTTCTGTTTTTTCTATAGTAAAATCAGTTTTCATAGTGTATGTATCTGGTTTTAAACGAATATCGGTGTTGTAGCAAATATAGAAATTAAATGTTTCACCTGCAGGGATTGTAACAGGTAGTTCTAATGGTTCTTCTCCTATTTCTTTATGAATTGTGATTGTTATTCCTTCAAGTATTGTTTTTTTGTTTTGATTGGTTATTATATGATTAAAATCTGTAATGTTTACTGGATAGTCTTCAGGGTTTGTTATTGTTTCTTGGATGCATCTACTGCTACCTGCGATTAGGTCTATATTATGGTTGATGCTATTATTCGGTGTTGCATAAATAACTGTAAAACTAGTAAGTATAAAAAAACAGGTTAAACTTAATATAAATGTGATTTTTTTATTTTTAGAGTTTTTCATATGGTTTTTTTCCTTTTATGTTTATTAGCCCTATGTTTTGTTATATATTATTAGTGGGGCTAAACTGTCATCTTGGGGTTTTTTGGGAAAGATTCGTTAGGTGTTACAAAACTTTTTTTCTAAAAAAATATAAAGAAAGAGAGAAGAGATACTGTTTTTATCTCTTTTATTCAATTGTGGTTCTGATTGGTCTGTCTTGCCAGAAAACTGGGTCTGATTTGAGTGCAAAGCAGTATTCGATGATGAAGTCGAGTTGTTCACCAGGTTCAAGAGTATATGGGTTATCAAGTTCTGGTCGTTCGATAGTAATCCAAGGGATGTATCCGTTTTGTTCTGCTCCAACTCTATGACCAACCATAACTTCATAACAAGGCTCAACTGTGACAGTTTCTTCGCCAACACCATTAATAGAAACCCAATTGTATTTTTGACCGAATTTTTCTCCTTCACAAGGACCTTGACCGATAGTATCATGTGTCCATTGGTGGTCTTCACCAGATTCTCCATCAACACGATAATCGAATACTGCATAGTAAGTTGTTGGATTGTGGAAAGTTATATCAATTGTTCCATCTCCGTTAATGACCCATGTAATGTATGGTTCTGGATCGTTTTCGTTATTGACACCATTGTATAATCCACTGTCATCATCTGTCCATTCATCAAGATAATATGTTACATCAAATGAATCCAAGCTATCTGGACTTCTCCAAGCACCATTATAGTATACTTCTGTATCTAATGTAATGGGTGCTTCTACTTCTGCTTGGTTGCGTATTAAAAAATCTTTGCATATGCATGAACCTGCAACAGCAGTAAAATCCCATGGTAATGGCTCATTCCAATTTATCCAGTTTCCACTATATCTTAGTTGAACAGATTGGTCTACATTTGCGGTTGTTTCTATTGTTCCGTAGTATGTTAACATTCCTGCTGATGCAATTAATGTACCAGCTATCAGAACTGCAAACATACTTAACAGCATTTTTTTACTTATACCTATTTTTTTCATGTTTTTTTCTACCTCTTTTATTTTTGTTTTATCTGGCTTTTTTCTTTTTGTTTTTTTAACTATTTTGGCGAATTATAAAAAGCCAAAAAGCGTCTCCCCAAAAACTATGATTCCCAACTAAAGGCGGAATCTTATATTATATAATTAATAATAAAGGAGGTATTTAAATGCTTAAGAAACTGAGTTGTAGAATCGAGTTGTACAACACGGTTCCTTATGTTTTTTTATACTGCCTTTTACATGCAATATTATACAAAAACAAAGGAGAAAAGATTTAAAAAAATGTCATCAGAAGATACAGAGGATGTAGGCAAAAGGTTTCTTGAGGAAATCTCTCGTCTGGAACAAAAAACAAATGGTATGACACCTGAAGAAAAACAACAATTCACAAGTTTAATAAAACACATCAGAGAACTCTGGAATGAATAAAAAAAGATATTAACGTTTATTTAGAAGAGCAAGAGCCTGCTGCAAAATAGCATCAAGTTTTTCTCCTTTATCTGTAGTATAATATAACGTATTACTGTCGTTATCCCTTCTTTCTTCGATAAAATCCTGTTCAATAAGCTTATCTAAATATTTATCCAGTTGTGTATTTGACATCTTTGCATTATACATCAACTGTGTTTTTTTAATACCCTCCCGGGTTTCAACTAAAATCTTGCATACTATATCTGATTCACTTCTTTTGGACTCAAATATCATTTTTTCCTCCCTTCGTTAATCCATCGGTAAAAAATACATAAATATAAGATGTAATAAAAATGTTACGTTTTAAAAAAAATTTCTTTATAAAAATAACACATTTTTTTAAATATGTTGCAAATAAACATAAAATATTGTCTCTAAAAAAACTTGTAAATAGCATATACTAAAGCACTTATGCCAATTGCAATCAATTTAATTAGAGCAAATAATAAAAAATAAGATTTGGAAGAGAAGAGCTCTTTTATATTCTTCTTGTTTTTACAACCTCAAAAACTTAACTAGACTCGACAAAATACGAGTTATTTTAAGTGATACTAATTACTAGATTATGGCTTACACCCCGCAAAAATTTGTTACATCTCTTCTGATTGGTGCTTTTTGTGTTAGTGTTTGTAGTTGTGTTTTTATTTTTTTACATCAAAACTGACAAATTGCAAAGTATACTCAAAGATGTTATGATTAACTCTTATTTTTACAAGTTCACCTATAAACACTTGACAAAAGAGTAGATAGCAGTATGTTAGGTTTTATAGAGGTGAATATTTCGATAGAAAATAAAAAAAAAATTTTTAGATAGAATATGTCTATTAATATTTCTTTTTCTTGGTTAAAACTAGCAGAACCGCTACAACTGCTACAAATAGGCTTATGATTTCGAAACCAGGAGTTCCATTATCTGAGGTATCTCCATCATTGCTTGTATCCTCTTCGGTCTCTTTATTATCTGTATCTGTGCCGTCATCTTCTTCATCGGTAGTGTCATCTTCTGTTTCATCAGTATCATCTGTATCTTCATCTTCAGAATACCAATCAGCATACTCGTTTGGTGCATAATCACCCCACTGTTCCTCAGAACTAGTATACTCGGATACATAACCATATACATTATAGGAGTCATCAGGATTATCTACTTCAAAAGTAGCTGTAAAAGTATCACCAGATATTGGGTCACTAATCATATGATAAAAACCTGATGCTGCTCCTTCACCGCCTACCATTCCTTGTTCATTGGAATAATGAGCAATGTAATTGCTGTTATCGCCTTCTAGATGTATCCAATAGTTTATATCTTCAGAGTTTTCAATTTCTCCATCTACTTTCAAAGTCAGAGTTACTTGGCTGCCATCAAAAGAGTGTGTTACCTCTGTTATGTCAATGTTTGGTTTATCTCCAGTGTACTTGTTCCAGGACCAACCACCATCTGTTTCCTGATAATGCCATACATCACCTGTACTATCAGTTTCAGTTACTGCTGCTACTGTTCCACTGATCGCTAAGATACAAACAACTGCGCCTACTAACAAAATGTTTCTTAGTGTCATATTCATACTTTTTCCTGTCTCCAAATCGTAGTTAAGAAAGTAGCCCTATATAAGTTTTAAAGAACTAAAAACAGTTTTTTTCATTAGAATTATACCAACGACATTTGTATAATAAATAATCAAAAAAAAGAGATATATTTTTTCGATATCTCTAATATATCTATAGTATTTTATACGGCAATAGAAGGTACAGAACCATCGCTGATGTCTAAAGGGTCACTGAAGGTTTCTCCACCATCAGTGGATTTGGCAAACTTTACTGCGTTCTAGGCTAAATATATGTTGTCAGAGTTATCAAGTGCTATATCTGGTTTTCTTCCATAACCTGGGCTGGCATGTACATCTGTTCCAAAGTTTTCTGCTTTTACATTTTGTGTTAGGGTCATTCCTATTAATGCAGAATTAAAAAAAGAACTGCTGCTAAAAATACTGCCTTTTTTCTCATAAATTAATATCTCCCCAATTGAACTAAAAGTAAAAAATAAACCATATATAAGTTTTTAGAAATTCCATAGGAAACCTTATTTACAAAATAAAGAAAACAAGATTAATTTATTGCATTAAAGTATGATGTGCATTTTTCAGGTATTTTTCGAACTGTCTATACAAACCTGGTTCTTATTAATTCTGGATTAAAAACAATTTATTTTTTTACACCATCAAAAACATTTTGAACTCGATGAAATACGAGGCATTTTATGGAGTAGGGGATATCAGATTTCGGCCTACACCCAACATTTTAATTTATTGTTGGTCTCCACTTGTAAGCATCATCATGGTGATCAAAATAATAAACTGTAACAACTTCTTCTGTATGATTTATATCAAAAATTAATACAAAATGAGAATTAATGTGAACTCTTGAAAAGTTTTGCAAAGGTGGACGAAGATGTTTATATTCATGATTTGGTTTTGATCTTATTTTACGGCTGGGAATACTGCGCGGTCTGAAGCGATAGCGTAAGACCCGTAG
>CAZWYI010000050.1:0-8234 GCA_964638155.1 uncultured Thermoplasmatales archaeon
CCTTCCCTTTTGGGTCCTCTACAATCCATTCAATTGTCTTATTTTTGGGCGTTATCGGACAGCCATCTATACAGCCCATTGTAACAATATATTCAAACTCGTTATTCATCTCAAAAGTTAAATGTTTTGGTTTATTATTTCCAATATCAACTCCAAGCTCTTTCATAACTTTTATAGCAACAGGATCAACATTTTCTGAAGGTTGAGTTCCAGCGCTATCAGATATAGCATCCTTTGTAAATTTATTGAAAAATCCTTTTGCCATCTGACTGCGACATGCATTTTCTACACATACAAATAATACTTTTTTCATCATCATTTTCAACCTGCAATCATACCATAAACAAAACCCACAATTGTAGCAACAATTATTACCAAAGTAAAATACACAAATGCTTTTTTCTTACCCATAACTTTTGTAATAACAATCATATTAGGAAGACTTAAAGAAGGACCAGCAAGAAGAAGTGCAAGAGCCGGGCCACCACCCATAATACCTGCACTATAACCAAATAAATCACCAACTATAGCAACCTCAAGTAATGTTGGCATATACAAAATAGCACCAATAATAGATGCAAAGAAACATGAAAAAATATCGTTGCCTCCGATATAAGGTGCAACAGCAACGCCCACTGCATTAGCAGGATCTGCACCAGGAATAAAATATGCAGCAACGCCACCAATAATTCCTACAATAAAAACACCAACAAGAAGAATTGGAAATATTTTTTTTGTAAGATTCCAAGTTTCTTTACCCCACTCTTTTACTTCATCACGCGTATAATAAAAAATGAGAAGACCCGAAACAATCAGTGTTAGAATATAAACAATTGCAAGTTTTGGAACCCAAGGTATATAACTACTACTTGCTGCACCAATAACAAGAATTAATACAAGAGAAACAAAAAACAAAAGTGAGATCCAAATAGGACGTTTATTCTCTTCATCCTCTGTTTGAGTTGCAAACATATTATTATCTTTGTTCTTTTTCTCTGTTTCTTCTTTTCTAAAGATAAATGCCATCAAAAGGCCGATAACAACAGCCATAAGAACAGCAGATACGGCTCTTGCAAGACCGATGCCGTAACCCAGGACCTGTGCAGTGAGAACTATGGCAAGAACATTAATCGCTGGACCTGAAAAAAGAAAAGCAGAAGCAGGGCCAATACCAGCACCGCGTTTATAAATACCAGTAAATAATGGTAGAACCGTGCAGCTGCAAACAGCAAGAATGGCACCAGAAACAGATGCAACTGAATATGAAATATATTTTTTAGTTTGAGCGCCAAAATATTTCAAAATACCTTTTTTAGAAATAAAAACAGCAATTGCTCCTGCGATAAAAAAAGCAGGAATAAGACATGTAAGAACATGTGCTGAAAGATATTCAAGAAGCATTTCAAAACCTGCATTAATTATATCTATTAGGTTTATTTTTTCATCCTCCTTACCATTTTAATAATTTCAAAAATTTTTTTATTAGAAGATTCAATTAAAATATTTGTTTTATCTCTGTGTTCAGAGAGTAAACCAGCGTTTTTTAAAATTTTTATATGATGTGAAACATTCGGCTGAGATGACTCGACTATTGGAATTATTTCACATATACATCTAGGTTTAGTTTTTACTGAATCAAGAATCTTTAATCTTGTTGAATTACCTAATGCCTTAAAGACATCAATCTCATTCATCAAATAAGCATAAGTATATTCAAATATTTAAATATTGCCATATAACTATATTTTAAAAATATGTTTTACTTTATCTATAATATTATAAATTTCTTCATTTGAAATTTTTATCATAATCCTTGTCCCATCCTTACGCTCATCAACAATTCCAGCATTTTTCAAAACCTTCAAATGTTGAGAAACATTAGGCTGAGACTTACCAGTATAAGGAATAATTTCACAAATACATTTTTCACCATTCCTAACACATTCAAGAATTTTCAAACGAGTAGGATCTGCTAATGCCTTAAAGACATAAACCTCATTCATCAAGGATTGATAAGAATATTCTATTGTTAAATATTACTATATTTTACTTTATACAATCATGATTTATATAATTACATACTCTCCAACTTGTCCGAGCAAAAAAAGAGGATAATAAAAAATATTATTGATTTTCGTTTATCATTCATTTTTACTTTATATTTATTGCAATACAAAATCAGATAAATATTAATAAAACTTTGATACGAAAATAATAAGCTATAAGACGTAAGGACTTAAAAAAATAAGAGATTAAAAAAAAAAGGATTTAACTTTCTTTTTTTCAACCACGACAAAACTTACATGTAAAAAATGATGGTTTTCTCCTGTTAAAAAGCATATAAAAATGCAGGGGAAGGGATTTGCACCCAGTTTCTCCAGTGGAAAAATAGATTTCTATCTCAAAGGTTTTACAAAAACTTGTTTAATATTTTTTATTAACAAAGCTATAATAAATAAAGTAGCTAATGAAATAACAATAGTTGCACCCGGTGGTAGATCAAAATTAAGAGACATTAATGAGCCATAAAAAGTAACAATACAACCAATAATTATAGCAAAAAACATCATATTTTTAAGATTATGGGTAAAAAGATTAGAAATCGCTGCAGGAATAGTAAGCATAGCAATAACAAGAACAACACCAACAACCTTTATCAAAACAACAGTGGTAAGAGCAATTAAAACCATTAAAACCAGATATAAAAAATCAACTTTTATACCCGATATCCGGGCAAACTCTTCATCAAAAGTAAGAATATGTAAATCCTTATACAAAAAAATAGTAACAAAAATAATTAAAACCAAAAGTCCGAACATAAGATAAATATCTTGCATCTTAATCAAAAGTACATTTCCAAACAAGATACTAACAGGATCCTGAACCAAAATTTCACTTCTATCAACCTGATTTAAAAACAACACTCCAAGAGCCATACCAACAACCCATAAAATGCCAATTGTTGAATCCTCACGCAGACGAGTTCGGATAAAAGGCAGACCCATAATAATTGCGGCAATAAGTGCAAAAATCAAAGCACCAACCAAAGGGTCAATTAAAACTAGGCCCAAAAACTGAAGATAATAAGCAAATCCAATACCACCAAAAGTAGTATGAGCAATACCACCACTAATAAAAACAACACGTTTAACAACAACATAAGTTCCAATAATTCCACAGGCAAAACTTGCCAGCAATCCTGCTATAAACATCCTTTGAACAAAAGGATACTGAAACATCTCAAATATATCTGCAACCAACTATTTTACACCTTTTTTATCATTTTTTTTATGCTCATCAAGAACCCTATGAGGCACACCATGAGCAATTAAATCTACCGGGCAACTATATGTTTTCTCAAGCATTTCTCTGCTTATCATTTTTTCATCATCATGAGTAAACATAAATCGATTAAGACAAGCAACACGAGTAACATAAGATGAAATTACGCCGATATCATGAGTGACAAGAAGAATTGTAACATTTTTATTCAACTCCTTTAAAAGATTATAAAAATTAGTCTGTAAATCTTTATCAATACTTGCTGTTGGTTCATCTAGAAGAAGAATTTTAGGGTTTGAAACAAGGGCACGGGCAATAAAAACCCTCTGTCTTTGCCCACCAGAAAGTTCACTAATATGTCGTTTCTTATATTGTAACATACTTACTTTTTTTAAAGCCTCAACTGTTGCTTTTTTATCATCAGATGAATAAACAGGATGAATCCCTCTAACACTTCTACGACCCATTAATACAACATCCCACACAGATATCGGATAATGTTTATCATACTCAGAATACTGTGGAACATAACCAATATTTTTCCGACCAATTTTAGGTGGTTTACCATATACTTTAATTGATCCTTTAAAGGGATTTAATAAACCCAATATTATTTTTAAAAGAGTGGATTTTCCTCCACCATTAGGACCAATTACTCCAAAAAAATCACCATCATAAATATTACAATTAATATTTTCAATTACAATTTGATTGTCATATCCAGCAGAGATATTTTTTAACTCAATTGCAATTTCTTCCTTCACTTGAAAACATACTCCTCATTTTTCTATATGAAAATAGATTATAATTAATTATGGTGTTTAAATATTTTCAAATTCAGTTACCATAGCTTCTGCAAGTTTTGTAATTGTTTCATGATAATTTGTCATCAACGGATTTGCAAAAACAACATTTCCGCCGATTTCATCGGCAATTGTTTCTGCACTTGATGTATCAAATTGTGGTGCTACAAATATAACTGTTATATTTTCTTCTTTGGCTTGAGAAATTATTGAATCAATTCCTGCAGGACCTGGTTGTTTTCCTTCATCCTCAATGGCAATCATTTTTAAATTATAGCTATCTCCAAAATAACCCCATGCTGGATGGTAAACCATAAAAGATTTATCTTCATATGGTTCTAAAAGATTACTAACATTAGTATTTAGATTATCAAGTTTAGAAATATATGCTTGATAGTTTGCGTAATATTCCTCTTGATGATCAGGATCTATTTCAACAAGACCATTATATACTACTTCAGCCATTTTTTTGAAATTTTCTGGTGATGTCCATATATGTGGATCAGTTCCCCCTCCGCCATCTTGAGAATCGTCTTTTCCATAATGTTCATCAAAAGAAATTACAGATAAGTCTCCTGAGCAATCAAAGACTTGTAAATTTGAATTTTGCTCAAGAATTGTATCCATATGACCCACTTCAAACTCAACACCAGAACCAACCTTAAAATATGCTGTTGCTTCAGCTACCTTCTTCATTTGCTCAGGAGTTGGTTCAAAAGTATGAGGACTTTCACCAGGTGGAACCATAATAGTAACATCAATGTATTCTCCACAAATAGATTCTACAATTTCAGCTTGTGGAACAATGGTAACTAAAACACCGATGCTATCTGAATTTTGACTATCGATACAGCCTGATAATAAAACTGTTATCATTGCAATGCACAGTATAATTGAATATAAGCTTTTTTTATTTATCATATACTTTTCCCCACACACACAGTTATCGTTAATAATATTTATATAATTTGTTATTAACTTTTATGGTCAATTATATAAACATGTTATTAATTATTGTATTTCATGACGATTATAAGTATATCATTAAATGAGAATATTCTAAAAGATATTGAGAAAATCCAAAGTGATCATGGATATTCAGGTAGATCAGAAGTTATAAGAGCAGGCGTTAGACTTTTAATTTCAGAAAGTAAAGATACTGAAAAATTATTTGGAGAAATAAATTCCATACTTCTTGTTATTCATCACCATGATTCAGAAAATGCTGTTTCAGAAATTAAACATGATTTTAAAGATATAACAAAAACACAAATTCATAGCCATTTTGAAAAAGAAAAATGCCTTGAAATATTTGTATTACAAGGCAAAGCAGAGAGAATAAAAGAAATGCACAGATTACTTAACACAAATAAAAAAATGGATATTGTAAAATTAATTGTTCCATAATACTTAATAATATTTTAGGAGATTTATTTCATATTAATCAACTAATTTTTATTACGAGTTTAAAAAAATATATTTGGGATAAAATATTTTAATATTAGGGGGTTAATTTAGGGTATAAATCACTTTTTTTAACCATAAATACAAAGTCGGGTAAAAAATGATGGTTTTCTGCTGTTAAAAAATTAAAAAGATGCAGGGGAAGGGATTTGAACTTGAAGTTCAAATCGGATTTTATTTACAAATTAATTGTAGATCTGCCCCCTTTGGTTATATGACAAACTTACTTTTTTAAGTTTTTCATCATTCAATTTGAATATACCAATATGGTCTTTTAAATCAATAAATGCTAGAAAATCACCTGCCTTTAAATACATCGATTGTCTAAGTTTTTTGCTTAAAGTCATCCTATTTTTTGAAGCAAGTTTTACAATATCTACTATCGTTCAAATCACCTTTATTCAATATATGACTTTTGAGTAAAAAATTGTTGAGTTTTGTATAAATATAACAGATTAAAATTCTGTATAAATTTTAAATATATAGCGTGTAGATTGTAAGCCACTTTAGACCACTGTTTTATCCTTATTTTTTCATTTTTATTAGGATCGAAGAACATGACATATATTAAACCAATTATTTATAGAATTTTATTAGTACTAATACCAAAAAAACAATTTTTAATAATAACTTTATATTAAAAAGGTTCTATAAAATGCCAAAAGAATTATTTATTAGATGGAATGGCGGAAATGAAAACAAAGATTATAATTTATTAAATGAAGATTATCTAAATTGAGTAGGAATTTCTAATGTTGAAAATATAAAATCAATAACGCTTTTTTTTGCTTTTCCAGAGGAAACATATGCTAAAGAAGGTATATCAAGCGTTCTATAGAAAATAAGAAAAAGGATATTTTTTTAAGATATACCGAATTAAAAAAAAAAAATTGTATTGATTTACAGATATTTGATTTCGGCGTCTTCTTTAAGATCTTCAAGTAAAGAACCTTGAGCTGTCTGTTGTTTCATTTGATCTAAGTAATCCTCATAAGTCATTCCACTTTGTGCAAGTTGTTGTTCTAATTCTCCCTGGGTCATATTGTATTGTTGAAGTATCATGTTTATTTGTTGTTCTGCATCTTCGTCAGATACATTATACTCGTCAACAGCTTTGCTTAAACAATTTTGCATAGCTAATTCTTCTTTAACGCTTTGGAAATATTCCTCATAAGTCATTCCACTTTGTGCAAGTTGTTGTTCTAATTCTTCTTGGGTCATATTGTATTGTTCAAGATTAGTGTTTATTTCGTCCTCTACCTCGGTATCACTAGGCATAAACTCTTCCTGTAAAGAATGTTGAGACAATACTTCTTGGTCAATTAATTGCTCGAGAGCTTCTTCTTCAGATATTTGTTGGCCTTGTTGTACATACGACTGCTGGGTCGCTTCTACATCATCTGATGTAATTTCTTCGCCATTTACCGTTGCAACAACATTTTCTGAAAGCTCTCCGTTATCATTTACATCATTGTTTTCTGTCTCAGTACAACCACTGAATGCTATGGTGGTCAACAGAATCAAAATCAGGACTGCAAATAATTTTCTTTTAATATTTATCAACTCAAATTTTTAATCATGCGATTGAGTTCTTCCTATTTAATATTTTTGGGGAGGATATAATTCATATATTTAAAAGGTAATAGCTATCCTGGTGATTTGATAGGTTCTGATGCTTATTCAGATTTGGCAGTTCTGTCAGTTGAAGCGCCCCCTGAGGAACTAAAACCTTTTGAAATTAAATGTTCCCAGTCTTTAAAGGTTGGTGAACCTGTAATAGCTGTTGGTAACCCTAGAGGTCTAGATAATACTATGACAACTGGAATTATTAGTCAAACAGGACGTACTATTAAAGAATCGGATACAGGTGGTTTTTTAATTGCAGATGTCATTCAAACTGATGTTGCGATAAACCCTGGAAATTCTGGTGGTGCACTACTTAATTATAACGGCGAGGTTATAGGTATTACTACAGCTATTATTCAAGATTCAGAAGGATTAGGATTTTCAATTCCATCGAATACAATTCTAAAAGAAATCCCAGATCTAGTTAAAAATGGATTATATATTAATCATTCCTATCTTGGCGTATCTGGGGCTGATATGAGTTATTCAATTGCTAAGGCTATGAATGTAGATATGACCTACGGATGGCTGGTTGTTGATGTAGAAGAGAATAGCCCTGCAGATAAGGCAGATTTACAAAAAGGAGATGAACTGGTGGAAATTAATGACAAAAATATGGTTGTTGGTGGAGACATAATTATTTCAATCGATGGGGATAGAATTGTAGATGGTGATGCATTATTATCTTATCTTGAGAGATATACCAAACCAGACCAGTTAATAACTTTAACAGTAATAAGAGATAACGAACAAATAGATGTCGAAGTAGAATTGGGAAGAAGACCTAAGCAATAAATGTTCACTGATTTCTTTTAAAAAAATCATATCCATAATCATCAAGGGCCTGATGGATAAACGTATTTTTTTCTGTTTTTTTTATAATAGAATCTGAAAGTAAAAATATCGAAGTGATTTAATTCTTAAATTTGGATTTATACTTGTAGTTTATAACATACAAATATTTACAGAGGCAAAGTTTGCTAATATACTAAGAGTTAGAAAACCTTTATTCTGAGCTTAGATATAATAAAATACTCAATCCAATGATTTCAAAAATTG
>CAZWYI010000051.1:0-7815 GCA_964638155.1 uncultured Thermoplasmatales archaeon
AAGAGCTTATGTCATCATCTTAAAAGAATGACAACTAATTTTGTCCCAATGCCGTAAATTCCTATCTTATTCTGAAAATAATGCTGCTACTTTGTCTACTTGGTCTTTATGAGATAAAATTGTAACCTTATCACCAGAGAAGAGTTCAACGTTATCTGTTGGAATAATAAACTTATGATCTCTTTCTACTGCAACAATAAGACTTTTCTTAGGAAGACCAATACTTTTAATAATTTTACCTGAAAGTTTTGAGTTTTGTGAGATAGGAAGCCTAAATATTTCAGCATGCTGTCCTACATTCATATATTCTTCAACATTAGGGTGTTTTATTGATTTATAGAGGTGTTCGGCCATTACAATATTTGGGCTTTTAATCATTTTTACACCTTTTTCCATATACATAGGTTTACTTTCTTCTTGATTAACTACTGATACTAAATGTTTAACGCCTTTGTTTTTTGCAAGAGATACAACCATTAAATTTGTTGCATCATCATCTGTGGTTGTAACAAGTACATCTGCTTTTTTAACTTCTGATTCATCGAGTGTTTCTTCTTGGGTTGCATCTGCATTTATTGCAATAGCATCGTATTTTCTTGCTATTTCTTCACAGGCTGCTTGGTCTTTATCTATAATTATTACGTTGTTTTTACCTTCTCGTAAGGATATTTCAGTAAGTCTTTTTCCAATACCACCTGCTCCAATAATCACTATATACATTGTTGTTTTACCCCTCGTTTTAGGAAATTTTATTTTGCTCGCTGTAAATTTTTGCCCATTATTAAAGCTTTTGTTTGATTTAACAAGAATACCTATAAAAATAATGGTATTTAGCTTATTATATTATTTTTTTAAGGATTATATTTAACTCACATTTATCATATTTTCGAAATAATTATTAAATAAAATTTTTTAATATATCAACTTTAAAAATTTTTATTGTAAAGCTATTTATTTAAAAAATGAAAATGTTGATTTAAATTGTAAAAAATTTATTGATATACAATATTTATCATGGTCAATGCTAACAATCAAAGATATTTAATTTTGAATATTAATTATAATAACTTATATTGTACTATATCTATTTATCAAAATGTTTCTTTGCAATATCTTGAGCAATTTTTAGATATAATTCATGTCTTGTTTCTGCTTTATAATATTCATTTGCCTCTTTAAATGATGCAAATCTTAAGAAAAAATGTTTGTATACTAACATATCTTTTTCATCTTTAACATTAGGCGCTTCTTTATGACATTTTTTGCATAGCAAAGAACAATTCTCTAAGCTTGCATCTCCTCCATAAACTACAGGCTTTATATGATGAAATTCTCCTTCTTTAAAGTCGTCAAAAATAAACAAACATCTTTCGCATTTATTACCTGACCTTTCAATTACTTTTCTTTTAACAGATCTAGAAAATTCAGGTCTCTTCTTTTTTGTCATCAATAACAATCTCTTTACGGTTTAATATATTTCGTACAGTAGTTGAATACCAACTACTTTTCTTATCTTTTCTGGTATGTCTTGTTTCTATCTTATTTTCATTTAAATATTTGGCGATTTCATTGTAACTTTTTCCCTCGCTACGTAACTCTTTCATAACAGTTAGGACTTTTTGTTCTTCAGGATTTTCAACAAGTCTTGTGTTCTTTTTTCGATTTCCAACAACATCAGATAAAATAGTATATCCATAAGGAGCTTGTCCGAACCATTCATTTTGCATTTTTTGTTTAACACCTACTCTAATTTTAGATGCAAGTTGCCCTCGAAAGAATTCACTAAAAGCTGCAAAATTTGTCAGTATAAACCTTCCTTGATCACTGTAAATGTCAATATGTCTTAATGTATATATATGTAATTTCACTCCATAGGTCAACAATTCATCCATTATATTTAGTACGTCTTTTGTGGATCTTGAAAATCTATCATTATCATATGTACATATCCCATCGAATAATTGGTTTTTTGCATCAGTTATCATCTCTTGGAATCTTGGACGGCCTTTGATATCTTTACCGCTAGTTTCGTCCTTGTAAGTTTTAACCCATCTCCAGTTTGGATTGTCATTTAGCCAACCGTCCAAAGTATTTTTTTGCCCCTCTGGACTGTAACCTTTTGCCTGTTCCTCCCTACTAACCCTTATATAATACACAATTCTCTCCTCATTTTGTATTTGAATCACCTCTATTACTTAATTAAAGTCTTGTACTTACCACATCTCAAATACACAAATAATTATTTAAATTTTTACAAAAATCGTGTTAAAGTTTTGCAACAATTACCAATATTGACAATTATTGTCATACAATATTCAAATCAATTTTTGATAATTTTTTCACTCAAAATTGCAGATTTTTACGTTTTCAAATTTTAATATTGCTTAAAATTATGTTTTTTGCCCTGAAACTATAGGTTTTTCGCCTCATTTTTGGTATAATTCGCTAATTTACCTCATCTATAAGTGGGGAATTATCTTTCATTGAGCAAATTTTAAGGATTTTTAAGTAATACTTCACAAAAATTTGCACTATGCTATATATTATCTATCACAAATTAGCTAATTTTTAATTGTTAATATTTATCATGTTAAATTATAACAATTGATACATGCTAACACAAAAATATTAAAATAAAATTATGGCTTAATAATTTAAGCTTGTTACTTAATTATATTAATTAGTTAAAGTTTGAACTAAAATTTTATTTTTTATTAATATTGTGGTCAGGGAATAAAATAAAATAAAATAAAATGATACAAAAATATAAGAAAATTACAATTCTTTAGCAATTTTTCTTATAATCTTTACTTTTGAATCTTCTTTGTCAACAAGTATTCTTCCTTCACTTTTCCAGTGTCTACTAGGAAATGATATATCTTTTTCAATAACAGGATTTAATTTTAATTTTTTTGCTGCTTTTTCTATATCTTCAATTTTTGGTTTTTCCACAGCTTGTTTTTTTGATATTTTTCTTCCATTTAATCTAGAAACAGATTTATCAAAATATATAGGGTAAATTACGTACTTTTCCTCACCTTTTGAGACCATATGATCTCCCATCTATTATTCATTAATTAATACTGCATTAACAGTACCTGTTTGCCCGGGTCTAGAAGTAACTTTTGCTTTTCCCATTTTTGTATTAATTAGCGCTCCTTTATTCAGTACGTTACGCCTGACATAATGTATATTTGCTTTGTTTTCGACAACTGAAATAATTTCTGTTTTTGTTGTTTTATTATTTTTAGGATCAATTACAAATGCTTCTTTTACTGTTTTTGCCCTTGTTTTTATATTGTTACCTCTAGTTCTTACATTTTTAACAGTTGTAGGTCCTACCGTAGTTAGGTTTTGTTCTTTTCCAATCTCAAACTTTTTTTTACCGCGATGGTAACGAATTCTTCGTCCTGTTTTGCTTCTTTTTGATTTACCTTGCCAAAGTGCCATTATCTAGTCCGAATACAGAAGTAATATTTAAAGGATATGTTAAGAATTCTTGATTAATTAAAAAATTTAGCCTTTTTTTAGAAATTCTTATTATCTTTTATTCATTATGTTTTCAATTAATGATTGGTACATTAATAAACGCTGGTGCAGTTGTTTTAGGAGGCGTAATTGGTCTTCTAATACATTCCAAATTACCTGAAAAAATTACTAAAACTACTTTTCACGCTATTGGCTTATTTACAATTGTTTTAGGTGTTAGTATGTCTATTAAAACAAATAATTTTTTGTTTATGATTATTAGTATTGTTGTAGGTTCCATTATTGGTAGTATTTTAGATATTGATTTGTATGTTAGAAGATTTGGTGTTTTTTTAAAGAAAAAGATAGGTTCAAAGAATGACAATTTTTCTGAAGGGTTTATCACAGCTTTTTTATTATATTGTATGGGTTCTATGACAATTCTTGGCGCTATTGAAGAAGGGTTAGGAAGTCCACCAAATTTATTGTTATCTAAATCTGTTCTTGATGGTTTTTCTTCTATTGCTCTTGGTGCCTCAGTTGGCATAGGTGTTATTTTTTCTGCTATTCCTCTTTTGATTTATCAGGGCGGTATTACTCTTGCTACAAGTGTTTTTCAAGGTTCTCTAACTGAAGTAATTGTTACTGAAATATCTGCTGTTGGAGGTCTTCTTCTTATTGGCCTTGGTATTGATATATTAGAGATTAAAAAATTAAAGATTTTGAATATGTTACCTAGTCTTGTGATTATTATTATTCTATCTTATCTTTTTTTGTGATTTTTATATTATTTTGTAAAAATCAATAATATCTATTGATTCACTGTTTTCATTCATAGCTTTTACTTTTAAAGTATGTCTTCCTCTTGTTGTGTTAAGATTCCAGGTGTAAGGTTCTTTTTTATCTATATTTGTTCTTATTCCATCAATATAACACTCTACTTTATCTGTGTTTTCTGCTGTTACTTCTATTTCTAGATCTCCAATAATTCTTGCTGCTCCTTTCTTTAAACATAAAAATTCGTTAAAAATTGTTTTTATTTCTTTTCCAAAGAGATATGTTTTAAAAATATCTGGTTTTTTGATTTGTACTTTTGGTACATCTGGTTTTAAATTACCATATACTCCATCTATATACATTATACCCGTGCTATTGTATTCTCTATACCATAGTCCTGTTATCATTTCTGCATCATATGACATTTTTAGCCAACCGTCTATACCCCAGTCTGTTCCTGCACTGTTTTTTACTATCCAGCATCTTTCAATATCATCATATCCTACGATTGTCATAACATGTCCGCCTGCAAGTCGCCCCCATCTGTGTTTGTATACTCCGGCGTCATAGTAATGAAAATCTTTCCAGAACCATGCACAGAATATAAGTGGTCCATGGTCTATTAATGCTTTTTTTATCTCTGTTTCTGTGTTGTTTACCCATCCCCATTCTTTTATTTTTACTGTTCTATTTTGCCATCCGTCTAGGCTTATGAATGGATAGTCATATGGTCTATGAGGATCTGGATAGCATCCTTCATCTGGAACACCATTTGTTATGAGATAATTTGCTGCATCAACTAGGTTTACATACCCTGCATCATATGTTCCTCCCGCATAGAAATATAGGTGTGTTTCTGATAAATCTGGAGTGTATATTTCACCTAGTTTATATTGCATCATTGTTTCAAGTGAAGCACATAATGCATATGCCTCACATGTTGGTGCTGGAGCTTGGTTTTTTATTGGTGTAGTATAGTCTTTTCCATTTATATCTCTCCAGCTAAAACTTTCTGGAAAATTGTTTTCTTTTTTTATCTTAATTTTTTCTGCGCTTTGTATGGATATTACTGTCGTTGAAAGTAAGATTATTGTAATTAGTATTGAGAAGATTTTTTTCATTAATATTTCCCCTTTGTTTTAAAAATATAGGGTTATATATGAAATTTTTAATATATAAAACTAGGGTGAATTTTATGTTTGATTTATAACATTGATTATTTCAGTAAATATTGGAATGGATTCTATAATTCTATTTATTAATATGTCTATTATATTTATCATAGATGATTTTTCTTTTACAAATCCTGATACTGTCGGTAATCCTTTGTTTTTCCATTCTTTAATTCCACCTGCCATATTATATATTTCTCCTTGGAAATCATTGTCAACTAAAAGATTTGCAGCGATACAACTTCTATTTGCACTTCTGCAGTATAGAATTATTTTTTTCCCTTCGTATAGTTTAAAAAAAGTGTCAAGTGGTTTCTCATTTTCCATCCATTGCAAGGAAAATAATCTTGATTTTTCTTTAGTTGATGTTGTATATATTCGTTCATTAATATATTCTTCGCTTGTTCTTACATCTATCAAATAATGTATACCATTTTCTGGTGTTTTTATTAGTTCCCATGTTTCTTGGACTGTAAGGTTTGTATATCCGTCATCTGTGTTTGTTTTTCTTTCTGATGGAGCCATATAAAAAGATAAATTGTAAGTTATTCCTGATTCTACTGTTTTTATAAAACCGATTTTTGGTGATGTAAGTCGATAGTTATTTTTTTCTGATGTAATTAAATATGATCCTTGTGTAACCTCTAGTTCAAATTCCCCTTTTGGATTCGTTTTAGTTGTAAATGATTCTTGGGTAAGTGGGTTTATTTTTTTTGCTTTTACAGTCGCATTTTTTATTGGATCAGGTATGCAAGTTACAGCTAATTGTACAGTTCTTTTAATAGTTGATTCTAACTGTTTATCTTTTTGAGATGTTATTTTAGTTGCGTTAGTAGATCCAGAAATAAGTATGACCGCTATTATAACAAAAAGTATTATTTCTTTTTTCATATTTGAAAACCCAAAATCGTTTAACAATTGTTAAAATATAAAATTTTTGTTGTTTTGTTACGTTAAATTCTTAAGTTAGATAATTAGGAGGGTAAAACTAATATAAAACATACCTATCATTTATCAAACCAATTAAACCATGAAAAAACTAGTACACAACATTTCAGTAAGAGTATTCGAAAAAAACCCTAGCAGAATAAATACTACTAAAAATGTGTTTACTAAATTGTTACCAGTCAATTTTGAAAAAGAAAAAATTGATGTAAATCATAAAAAGGCTGAAGGTTTTAATGAAAAAACAATCCATATTCTTTCTATGCAAACATCAAAAAATAGACATAACCGTGTTTTGCTTGAAAATATTTTTAATAATATGAATGAAAAAGATAGAAAAAGAGTAAAAAAAGATAAAGAAACAAGGTTGGATTCTGAAGGAAATTTTTATATCAGACTTGATAAAAGCTCCTTATTAAATAAAAGATATAAACTAACTGATGGAGGAGATTGTTTTCATTTTACTATTAAACTAGCTGCTTATCCAATGAAAAAAGAAAATATTTTAGAATCGTTAAATAGCTTAATTAATGAGAATTTAAAAATAGAGGATTGAATTAAGTTGATATATATTTAGCAGGAATGGTATCTGATAAATATACATTATCTGTTGCTTTGAAAAAATTTACATTATTTTCAATTGCTTTTCCCACATCAATTTTTAATATAACCGGGTTTGAGATATGTCTTTTTCCAACTTGAATTGCTTCATTTTTAGAAGGCGATAAATGGACTTTGTTTCTACTTTGTGGTTTTAAACCTTCTTTAAGTATTTTTTCAGCTGTCCTCTCAGATGTTCCATGATAAAGAAAATCAACGTCAATTTCATCTTCAAAAGAAATATTTACAGGGATACTGTGCCCATATAAGGCACGTATTTTATCATTTTTTATTTGAAATCTTTTTTTACCATGTTTTATTACTTTTTCTAAACTTTTTTTATCAATATTAGGATATTTTTCCCTCAATTTTTCTAATAGATCATCTATTAAAACAAACCCGTTTTTTGATATATCTAATCCTTTTGGATTGTGTCTTAGAAGATATGACATATATTTACTTACAGATACTATTTTATTCATAAGACCTATTTCAAAAAATTAGTTTTTACCTTTTTTCCATTCTGCAAGTTTATGTTCAAAAGCAGCTATAACTGCTGAATCCTCAATATGTTTAAGCGGTCCTTTTCCAACCCAGTCGTTACCCCGTCGTACATAAACCATTTCTAACATATTTTCTAATTTTTTTATTGAAAAATTTTTATCTTTCTTTTTCCTGTCATCTACATACTTACAGCTACTTCTAAAAATCCTATCATAATTTCCTTTTTCCCAGCTAGATTTATCATACATATTTTTTTGTACCTCTATAAATTATATAAAAAATTTATGAGATTTCTGGCTTCATCCCGAAATAAATAATTAACAGACAAATATTGTCTGTTAAACAGGAT
>CAZWYI010000052.1:0-7585 GCA_964638155.1 uncultured Thermoplasmatales archaeon
TGTTCTAATTTAAAAAAGAAGCAGAATTTAGACTAAAGTGCGAAATTCAGGTTATGATAGTAATGCTAGTGTTTACCGGTATTCAATTGAATGTTTATGCTATAAAAAATTCAGTTGATAATGATTTGAGTACGTTTGATTTGGGTTATGAGCATCATGATTCTATCGAGATTGATGGAAATGAAGAGTTTACAGAAAAAAATGGGGTTAGAAGTGGAACAGGTACAAAAACAAATCCTTATATGATTAATCTATGGAATGTGGAGCGTATAGAAATTAAAAATACAAATTCCAATTTCAAAATTTCCTCATGTGAGGTATCTAATATTATTTTTGAAAATGTTGAAAACGGTAAAATAATAGATTGTAATTTTGATGATGATATTTGGGATTGGGTGTATGGAATATCTTTTAAGAACTCTAATTTATGTTCTATAAAAAACTGTGATATTGAAGCGCCTATTGGATATCAATCTTATTATGGTATTAACCTTGAAAAATCAAGTAACAATTTTATAGAAAATTGTAATATATATGGAGAGCCAGCTTATAATCACAGAACGGGCGGGATAAGGCTTGATACGAACTGTAATTTAAATGTAATTGGTTACTGTAATATAGATCTAAAAGGTTACGGATTAAGATTCGAGGGTGCCGGAGAACATATATGCAGTTCTAACTATATTTATGAAAATAATTTTTATAATTGCTCAATTCGAATACTCACCGATACTTCGTTTTTTTATAAAAATAATTTCATCATGCTAGAAAAGTTGCATATTTTTGGTACCAGTTTAAATGTAAATTATTGGTATAAGGACGGTATTGGTAATTTTTATTCAGACTATATAGGTGAAGATAAAAACAACGATGGAATTGGGGATGAATCATACAATGTAAATCCGGGTGGTGGAGCTATTCATATTGATAAGTACCCTCTAATGCAAGCTTATGAAATAAATAGCGATTCACCATCAGTTCCATTGAAACCTAATGGACCAACTTCAGGAAAAAAAGGCAGGGAGTACAAATATTCAACAGAGTCAATTGATTCTGATAGCGAAATTAGATATTGTTTTGACTGGGGAGATGGTAGTCAAAATTGGACAGGATTTTATGAATCAGGCGAAAGAGTATCTTTTAATCATATTTGGCAGGGAGATGGTAACTCTTATAGTGTTAGAGTCAAAGCTAGAGACGGATATGGCTATGAATCTGACTGGTCAGATCCTCTAAAAATTACAATGCCAAAATCTAAAATATTTTTCAGTAACTTATGGACAAGAATTTTAGAGAGATTTCCAAATCTTTCTAATTTTTTCTTTCTCTAAAAAAATTGATTTCTCTATCTATTTTAAAATTCTTTTTTGATTTTTTTATATAGCTCTGTTAATTATAGTATTAAAATAGTTTTTGTTTTACTTGATTTACCATCTTTTTCAATTTTTTTTCATCAGAAGTAATACAATACCTTGGATCGCATTTCTTATCAATTTTAGCTGACATTGGAAAACCAGCTAGTCTCATAGCAGGCTTTGTTAGTTTTTTCCCGTGTTTCCATCTAGCATAAAACCAGTGTCCAAAGAAAAATATTGGTCCAACAATCTTTTTCATATCTGGAGCCCAGAAATCAATATTATTCTTCCAGCATCTAGATATTACTTCCCATTGAAGTTCTGTTAAATTATCAAGGTTTGTTCTTCTACTGTTTTTAAGAAGAGCTTCTTTTAAGGGAATAAAAAGAACAGGTGTGTAAAACATTTTAGCATTCTGAGCATGTAAGTTATCAATCAGATTAATTGTAGCTATTACGTCTTCTTCAGTTTCATCAGGCTGACCGGTCATTATAGTACATAATGGATACCAATCATGATCATTTAATCTACCAATAGATTGGCATACTATTTCAGGCCATCTATCGACACTATATGGAAATGCTTTTCCTTTCATATATTTCTGCATCAGTCTTACACTTCCTGTTTCAATACCCATTTCAACAGAGACAAAAGGTTTTTTGTAGCTGTTATGAGTACTCGGCCTCCATCTTGTTTTCTCAATTAAAATAGGCGTTAATTCATCTAGTAGTTTTTTATCATATAGGACAGGTGCAAAGCTCCCATGTGATAAAAGAATGTATTCTACACCTGGATGAGCTGCAATTGTTTTATAGAGTTTTACAACTTCTGGAGTGTTTGGAATAAAATTTTTTTTACATTTATACAAGAAAATATCTTCAGTTACTGTAAAAATAGAATTTGAGCCGCCTTTTATATTTACATCTACTTCTTTCATTATATGATCAATTGGAAAGCTGTGTCTATTGCGCATGGTAGGACTGCAGAATGCACATCCCCTTCCACATCCGCGCATTATTTCAACCATTCCATAGCTGGAAGCGTTTTTAATGGTTGGAACATTTGCCCTATCTGTTTTTGTTGCTTGAAAATTTTTTGGAATTTGTTCATCGTTCATTATTTTTTTAAAAAAAGTTACTAAATCGTTTTCTCCTTCTCCCTGAAATATTGTATCTATTCCAAGTATTTCCTGCATATTTGCTTCAGCTATTTGCCAAGAGCCTTGTCCACCCACAACTATTTTTGGTTGATGGTCAATTATAGAGGGATGACTTAATAATTTTTCAAATTCAAAAGCGTTTAATGATTCTCCTCCAAAACCAATTAGTGAGTTATAGGTTGTAGAAACATAAGCAAGCCCCATAGGATCCATTGTTGAAATTCCTAATACTTTTGTGTTTTTCCCAACAAATTTATGTAAATTATTATAATGAGTGCATACTACATTTTCTCTTCCAAATTCATCAACTAAAATCGATTCAACTTTTCTTAATCCATAGATTGTTCTTTTTGCAGTACCATCAGCGTTTGTAGGAAGATTTTTAAGATGTTCTCTTAAAGCATAGCCTGAAAGTTTCTTTGGAAACGTGCAGATAAACGCTGCAAAAGGATTGTTATCATATTCATTTGCCTCTGCACGTGATGCAACTAAAACTATTGGAACACCATCATTTTTTTCCATTTATATCAGCTGGTCTTTTTTGATAGAACTATTTTTTTTAAAACAGGGTCTTTTATTGTTTCTTCTACTCTATTTAAAAAATCTTTCCAGGAAAGTGAATTCCATGACCATTTGATCATGTCTTTTTTATGTAAAGATAATATTTTTAGAAAGCTCTGCCAGGAATAACCTTCTTTTTTTAGATCCTTTCCCCATCCTGCTTCTTTCCATAGATATCGTGGTAGTTTATTTCCCAGCCATATTGCTATTGATTCAATTTTTATTTCAAATGATTTTTTTGAATTTATAATTTGATTTTTTAAGGCTTTTGGTTCAGGTGGTCTTTTTAATTTCATATTAACCCCCATGTACTGGGGGGATAAAATATTTCTTGTATTTATATCTTTATGAAAAAAATACCTGGTATATATTAGTAAAAAATGTTTCTAAAAGATTGTATATGCTTGTGTAAAAAAATATTTTGTCTTTAGATTTAGAAACACTAATCTCTAGTTTCTCACTCCATTTACTCTCATAACCATTTATGTCCTCTGCTTTTACTTTTATTTGATAAATATCTTTTTCAGACCAAACATGTGATACTTCGATTTGTTCGTCTGAGTTATAATAATCACTCCACTCTGTATCTTCTCCATCACCAAAATCCCATTTGTATCGAATTTTATCGTTATCAAAATCAGAAGATTTTGTTGTAAATTTACACTCAGTATTTAGTTTACATTTATTTGGACCAATGGGTTTATCTGGTTTTTCTGGAGAGTATTGTATTTTTTTAGCATATTTTAAAGCAAGGTTGTTACTATCCATGTAAGAAATATGTGGATAACCTTCATCATCAATTGCAATTGATGCATAAGATCCAACCATTCTTTCCGTATCTACACTTTCAAAATACCATATATTTTCTTTTTTATATGCATAGTTTAAATCCCAGGACTCCCAATCATAGTAACAAACATGTATCCTTTGAAATCTATCAATTAAAATATCTGATCCTTGTATATTATAGAAATGTTTTAAATCAGGCTGAATTATTTCAATGTTCCATTTTGAATTAGAAAAATAAGCAAGTCTTAGATTCCAGTCTTCATTAGGTGGTTTTACATCATAGTATAGAATATATGGGTTATCCTTATTGTCAACTGTAATAGATGTTGAACCATGAACAATACAATCTGTATCTACTTGATTTGTATTCCAATTGTTATCTTTTTTGTATGCATAATATAGATATCCATCTGTTTTACTGCTGTAACTTATATAGGGATTAGAAGAACTATCAAATATAATTGAAGTTCCAAGTCCTGTATTTTCTTTTGTATCAACTGTTTCAATGTTCCAATTGTTATTTTTGTAAAAAGCGTATTTCAGATCGCCGTTTGTTTTATCGTAGTAACTAATATGAGGATTATTATTTGAATCAACTATTATTGATGTATCAAGTCCTACATCTCCGGTTGTATCAACAGTTTCTATATTCCAATTGTTATTTTTGTATAAAGCGTATTTTAAATTACCGTTTGTTTTATCATAGTAACTTAGATGCAAATTTCTAATACTATCTATTTCAATAGATGTGTACATTCCAACGTCTTCTTTTGAATCAACTATCTCTCGTGTGATATTATTATTTTCAATTTTTGCTATTTTTAAATTTTTTCCTGAAGAATCGTAATAGGAAATGTATATTTTATTATTGTAAAATTCAATATCTGAATAGTAACCTACTTCCCCAAAATTATCAATTGTTTTTATTTGCCATTGATCATTTGTATTTTTTTCTCTTTGTTTGTTGATTATGATAGAACTTGTTTGACCAAAAGATATTATGAATAAAGCTGTAAAAATTATCAAGTATAAAATAATTTTTTTAATATTCTCCACCAATTTACATTAATAAACTATTGGTTATTAAGTTATTGCGCAAAGTAATTTTGTTTATAACAATATTATTTTAAATATTTTTTAAAATCTGTCATAACCTATACTTTAAACAATCTTTATATATAAGTTCGATATACACATTTAAAAGTATATCGCTAAATAGAAAATTATAAAAAGGTTTTTGGGAGGATAAGTCACGTGATTAAAAAATCTGCTAAAAAGAAAAAAGAAAAACCTAGTATTGAAGAAATAACAAGATGTCCATCATGTGGGAGCACACATCTAACAAAGGATTATTCCCGTGCTGAACTTGTATGTGAGGATTGTGGTCTTGTAATTGATGAAGATTTTATAGACCATGGCCCAGAGTGGCGTGCTTTTGACTCTGATCAACGTGAAAAACGTGCTCGTGTTGGGGCACCAATGACATATACAATACACGACAAGGGTCTATCAACAATGATTGGCTGGAAAAACAGAGATTCCTATGGAAAAAGTATTCCAACAAGAAATAGAGCTCAATTATACAGACTTAGAAAATGGCAGAGAAGAATAAGAATATCAGATGCAACTGAAAGAAATCTTGCTTTTGCATTATCAGAACTTGACCGTATGGCCTCAGGAATGGGCCTACCTAGAAATGTTAGGGAAACAGCTGCTATGATTTATAGAAAAGCTGTTCTTAAAAACTTAATACGAGGTAGAAGTATAGAAGGTGTTTCAGCAGCTGCATTATATGCAGCATGTAGACAGTGTAATGTTCCTAGAACTCTTGATGAGATAGCAAATGCAAGTAGAGTATCTAGAAAAGAAATCGGTAGAACCTATAGATTCATAGCTCGTGAACTAGGACTTAAACTTATGCCGACATCACCTCAAGATTATATATCACGTTTTTGCAGTATGCTTAAACTATCAGGTGATGTACAAAGTAAAGCAATTGAAATATTAAAAGATGCAGCAGACAAAGAGCTTACTAGTGGCAGAGGTCCTACAGGTGTTGCAGCCGCATCAATATATATTGCAAGCATACTGTGTGGCGAGAGAAGAACACAAAGAGAAGTTGCTGATGTTGCAGGTGTTACTGAAGTTACTATCAGAAACCGTTACAAAGAATTAGCTGAACGCTTGGATATAGATATAATTCTATAAATCCATTTTTTTTATTTTTTTTATGACTCGCTGGTACAAAGAAAAAAAGAAAGAGCATTTCTATAAAAAAGCAAAAAAAGAAGGATACAGAGCCCGCTCTTCTTATAAACTTAAGCAAATTCAAAAAAAATTTAATATAATAAAAAGAGGAGATTCTGTTTTAGATTTAGGATGTGCACCTGGAGGATGGAGTCAAGTTTCAAAGGAAATCGTTGGAAAAGAAGGAAAAGTTGTTGGTGTAGACATTCTTCCAGTTAAAAAATTAGAGGATATAATTTTTATCAAAGGTGATATGACTGAAGATGAAACAATTGATGAGATTAGGAAAATCTCTTCAGTTGATAAATTTGATGTTGTAATATCTGATATGAGTCCTGATATATCTGGAAACTATGATATGGATCAGGCTCGTAGCATTTATTTATGTATTAAAGCTCTTAATACAGCTGAAGTTTTTTTAAAAGAAAATGGTCATTTTGTTTGTAAAGCATTTGAAGGAAAAGATCTAAACGATTTTATTTCTGATATAAAATCCAAATTTAAAACAATTAAACGTTTTAATCCTAAAGCTTCTAGGAAGAGCAGTAGCGAAATTTATGTAGTTGCTAAGTTTTTCAAGAAATAATATTTTATTCATGGCATAGTTTGTATAGTACCTGATGTGCTTTTAAAATATCTTTTTCATCTACAAAAAATAAAAGTTCAGGGACACAGCTTATAATTTCCATAATATTTATGCCATTTATTGCTAATTCATTTGTTATAATTCCAGATAGGCCAGGTGTTGTTACTGCGTCTGGGTGAAGATGCATATTTAATTCTGCTAAATTTTTATCTATTTTAATTATTTTTTCTTCTGGAAATAGTTTTTCCATTTTGTTAAGGTTTTTTTCATCAATTAAAATTTTCATTGACTCATCTGCTTGAATTATTCTCAAAACATCTCCTCTGTTATATTGTATTACTGAAAATAGCTTAGGAAGTAGGTTTTGTACTTCTGAATCTTTTATTAATGCAAGGTTTGCAAGCCTGCTTTTTGTTGAAATTGTAGCACGATTTAGTATCTTTATTGCTTTGTTGTAAATATCATTATATTTTTCTGTTTTGTATCTTCTTATAGCACTTATTACTGCGTCCATTGTAGCATCGATTTTTTGATCTTTTATTAAAAATTTTGCTAGTGCTCTATTGTTTATTAGACCTTTACTAAGATTTCTTTTTATACAGGGGTTGTTGTCAAGTATTTTCCATATTTCATCAGCTATACTTTTCATAAAATATGTGAAAATAGTTTATATTGATAAATTTTTGCTATTTTTGGCAAATATTTGCTATTTTTGTAACTATACTGTTATTTTTGCTAAAAAATATATTTTTATGTCTAAATTACATTATTTTTATCTTATATGCCACACGGATTATAAAGATTAAAAACATATATCGACAAATAATCTTGACGTGTGGAGTACGAATATTATTTCGCTTATTTATCTCTTTCATATTTTCAACTCCA
>CAZWYI010000053.1:0-7542 GCA_964638155.1 uncultured Thermoplasmatales archaeon
TTGCCGAGGAAGCGAAGGCGGAATGGGGTTATAGGGGCACAGCCCCTATTTCATTTTTCTAAAAAAGTTTAACTTTCTTAGATAATCTATTATTCCACCAATAAAAGCGATAACTGCTGCAAATATACATAAATAAAAACCTAAACCAAGTCCCCAATATGCTTTCATATTTACTGTATTTTTATCAGGGAGCATTACATCAAGGACTCCTTTTCCATATAAAGAACCAATGCTTATCTCTGTTATCTTTGACATGCCAAAACTAAAAGCTGCTGCAACAAGTATCAAAAATATGACACTAGATGCAATTAAAATAGTTGAATAACGTTTTTTTAGTAAAATATTTGGTATGAAACTCAAGCCAATTAGTATAAAACCAGAGCACACTATTAAGAGTAATAAAGCAACAAAATTTGTAAACATATCTGGAATTGTTGCTAAATCATAAAAAGACTGACTATCCACAGTTATTTTTTCAATCATTACCTGAGGAACTATATACATATTTGTATCTTTCATAGCATTTATATCAGGATTTTCAGCTTGTAAGCTCCACCAAGGTTGGAATAAAGAGATTAAAATCAAAGCCATAGCTATAATTTTTAGAAAACTGTTAAGAGATATCTTTTTTATGATAAATAGAACAAAAATTTCTAACAGAAAGATTAAGGTTAAGATATTTACAAGTACAGGTAGAATCGAGCCGATGTTTGTAACAATTTTTACTTTTTTGTCATTATTTAAAACTGTATTTTTGACACCAATTATTTTTCCGTCATGAGATAAAACTCTTAATTGATATTCACCTGGTGGTAAAGAGATACTTTCTTTATTTTTTATATTATTTGCTACTTCTCTACCAAATCTAAATATTTTTATTGTTTTTCCATCAGAATAAATGTTATTCCCTCTTGAATCAAGAATATCTATTTTTAAGTCAAAAGAGGCATTAAATTGTAAATTGATGTTTTTATCTGAGTTAAGTTCGATATCAATTATATCTGAATAACTTCCATAAGATATATGAAATTCATATTCAGCTTTTGGTAAATTTTCAAAAGTATATCTGCCATAGCTAGTTTTATCTGGTTCTATCTCTATTCTCTTGTCCATATCGGGGCTTGTTAAGAAAGGTTTAAGATTTACCCCGGGTGGTAGATTCAATTTGTCACTAACATCTATTGTTAAATCATATAAGTTGAATTTTAAATCAATATTTTTATCCAAAAGAGAAATATCTTTGTTTATTAAATTAAAACCCTTATAGTATCCCTCTAAGAAATAGTCATAAAGAAAGTTTATTGGAACATTGAATACCACATTTGAGGTAGTTGTAGTAACACAATTATCAATTACTGTAGTATTTTTTAATATTTTTAGTTCAAAATCTTTTATAAGATTCTCTTTCTGATCCTTAACATTTACAAAAATATCTTTTGGCCATGTACAGTAGATACTAGTTTTTACATCCTCAGAAATATGAACAGGCTGAACACCTACATAAAAAGTATTATTTTTACCGATTTCTCTGTAAATTTTAACAAGAAAATCTCCAGCGGATAGTTTGGGGAATTTAATAACTGGAGGCCCTAAAAGAGGTTTTTTAGTATATTCTTTTGCAATAAGTTCTTCGCCTTTATATAACTCTCCGTAAATTGATGTTATTTTTAAACCAGTTATATTTGAAAGAAAGGGATGGGACATTATTCTCGAACTGCCTCTAGGTACAACTGTTAAGGTGTGTATTTTTTGCTCATCACTTGGAGGTTTTTGATCGTATTTGTTTCTAAATTTAATCAATTGTTTATAGTTTTGAACTTCATCTATAACACTATTATAACCATTGTTTTCTGAAGTGAAAAACTCTGCATCGTATTCAATTGTCAGTCCATTTCTTATTTCTAAATCATGTACTCCACCTTTTTCATATGAATTCCGACCATAATTTATAGCAGCATAGTCTATCTCGGTACCTAATGCATCCATGTATTCGTTTACCGCTACCTTCATTTGTATACCGTCTCTATCTTCTGTACCATGTTTAATAAGATTTGAATTTGAGCTAAATATTATTGCTTGTGCTTTGCCAGTTTCGCCTTGATCATAAGAAAACCAGGCGTTTTTTCCTAAATCACAATCATCTTTATATGAAATAATCCATTCTCTTTCTTTACCCTCAGGGTCAACATTCATTTTGTACTCTCTAACTGTGTTATCTTCAGAGTAAATATGAAGATAGGGCATAATTTCCCCAAATCTCATTTTTTCAATTTTTTCACTTTTTGATTGATAGGAAATTATTGCTCCATACCTTCCATCTACGTTGATTACTCCCTCAACATAGTCATCCTTTAAAACTTCATGTTTTACATGTACATTCATCCGTTTTTTTTCAGTGGGACAATAATAATATTTATAAATATTTGAAGTTCGAAGATTTCCGTTTTTAGACTGGCTGATAACCCTGAATTCTACCATTAAATTACCATCTACTAGAATTTGTTTTGCTACAAGTTCTTCATCAGATGATATTTCATCTTCAAATTCAGTACCTTTGTGATATGAAAAACAAAAACTTGCTATATTATCAGATTTAGTTATATCAAAATCTTTTGTTTTTGGCTTTAGTTTTACAACAGTTTGAGAAAGTCTCCTATGTATAACTTTTCCTTTTTGACCTACACCAAAAACACAGTAACCATCTTCAGTTATTTTATAATAATCTCCTTCGGCAGATATTCCTGAGATTGGTTCATAGTAATAATATGAATCCTCAATAGTTAGGTGATCTGTATATTGTGGATTAGGTTTTCTACTATCATCATAATATATAAAATATCTTTCTTTTCCATTAGCAAATCCAGGGATCAAAAATACTATTCCACATTTTTTTATATGCAAAGATGAATCACTATATTCTAAAGAATAGATTTGGCTTTCTAGTTCATACCAGTTGGTATTATAATATGCATATATCCTAATTGAATGTTCATTTTCGTTTTTTGCCCAGCACGGGTTGTTAAACTCAAAACTTATATCAATAGGTTGATACCTGGCGGATTTATTAGATGTTGAAATTGGAATGTTTATTTCTTTTCTATAGGACCATTCTTCGTTCCAAAATGGAATATTTTGTTCTTTTGAAGAACAATGTATAGATAAAACTGATAATAGTAGTAAAAATAGTATAAAGTAACATAGTTTTTGATTTAGTTGCATTTATTCCCCATTTTATAGTTTTATTCTTTTTTCTTTATATAATAAGTTATTATAGTTATATTATAAACCTTTCCATAAAAATTTATAAATATTGCCGTAAATTATATTTTTAGGATATTCGAGATGTTAAACAAAAAAAAGCTTGTATTAATAACAGTGCTAATTGTCCTTAGTATTTCTCAATTTTCAGGATGTATAAACAATAATTCAGAAATATCATCAACTAAAAATTATAAAAATACTGAACCCGTCAAAATTGTTGCTCCAAAGAATGCATATTTTAATGAAAATATTGATTTTGAGGCAAAATTAGATTCAGACTATAAGATATCTTCATATGTATGGAATTTTCAAGATGGATCTAGATCAAATGGTAAAAAAACAAAACACTCATACGAATTTATTGAAGAGTATAATATCGAGTATCCGCTAATATACACTGTAACACTTTTTACTGAATATGAAGATAATTCTATTAGAGCTACAGAACATCAAATTAAATTATATCCAAAAGCGTTTACTTTTTATCTTAATAAAGATAAATTATCAAATACAATACCTATGGAAAATATTCAGAAGATATCAAATGACGATTCATTATTTGAAAATGAAGAAGTATTGATATATAATATTGATGAAAAAATACCTCTTGAAAAATGTCATTGGAATCTAACGTTATTTTTTGAAAAACCATTTTTTTCAAAGGTAGAGAACATAAAAATTATTTTCTATGATGAAAATTTTGATAAAATAATAGAAAAAGAAAAAACCGAAATTTTCAATATGATAGGGTGGAAAAAGGAAATATCTTTAAAAGGTGATTTAGAAAAATTCCATGATCTAAATATGGTAAAAATTATTGTTAAATCCATTTCCTTGTTTGGTGATATTAAAATAATGTATGGTGGAGATAATCCAAGTAATATATTTTTTAATTTTGATATTGATTAATATCACTTGTTTTTTCAAAATATTAATAAAAAAGTTTTCTTTTGCAGGTAATATGGATGCTATAAAATCTATCTACACAAGAAGAAGTGTTAGAAAATATACAGATAAGGAAATTCCTAAAGATATTATAGAAAAAATATTAAAAGCAGGTTTTTCTGCTCCATCTGCAGCAAATCAACAACCATGGCATTTTATAATTATTGATGAAAAAAATATTTTAAATAAAATTCCTGGTTTTCACAAGAGAGCAGAGTTTATTACAAAAGCAAAAAAAGCAATACTTGTATGTGCTGATAAAAAACTTGAAAAATTTAAAAACTACTGGCCAGTTGATTGTAGTGCCGCTACAGAAAATATGCTAATTGCGGCAAGAGCACTTGGTCTTGGCTCCTGCTGGGTTGGTATATTTCCTCAAGAAAATAGAATAAAAGAACTCAAAAATATATTTAAATTGCCAGATAGTGTTATTCCTTTTTCTATTGTATCATTAGGTTTTACAAATGAAAATCAAGAAGGAGTAAATAGATACAATGAAGATAGAATTCATTACAACAAATGGTAGTTTTATTCTCCAACAATTTGTACTATAATATTTCTAGTTCTTTTACTTGTGTCTAGCTCTACAAATACAATTTGTTGCCATGTTCCGTGGATAACTTTTCCTTTAATAAGAGGTAGTGTTACATTAGGGCCCATGAGACTAGCTCTAACATGCGAATGCCCATTGTCATCATGCCATGTTTCATGATGATTGTAATACTCGCCTTTTGGTGCGATTTTTTCAAGTGCACGTGGAAAATCTTTTTTTAGACCTGGTTCATATTCTATTGATGTAAGTGAACCGGTAGATCCGGGGTTAAAAACACATATTATTCCATCTTTAATATTTGATTTATCTACTATTTTTTGTATTTCTTCAGTTATGTCAATAATATCTACTTCACCTTTTGTTTTAATACTTATTTCATCATTATACACTGTCAAAATATTATCCTCCTAACATTTTTAGATAGGAATCTTTTTACCTGATGCATCTCTTTTGTATTTACCAAAATCTTTAGTATTTCTAAGAGTTTCTCCATCAAATACTGGTCCTTCTTTACATACTCTAAGACCTTCGCCGATAGTACATTTCCCACAAATTCCAAATCCGCATTTCATGTATCTCTCGAGACTTGCTTGAATAGGAATTTCATATTTATCAATAATTTTTTTCATCATTTTTTCAGGCCCACAAGTAATAATTGAGCTAAATTTTTCTTTTTTAATACATTTATTGATAAAATTCGTTGTAAAACCTTTTTTCCCACAGCTTCCATCATCAGTACATAAAATAAAAGTATTAGTATATTTTTTTAGCCTATTTTCAAAAAATAATTCTGTTTTACATTTTGAGCCGATTATAACAGTAGAAGAAATATTTTTCTTTGAAGCGATTTCAACAGCTGGAGTAACTGATGCAATACCTGTGCCTCCAGCTACAAATAAGATATTTTTCCCTTTTATTTCAAACCCGTTACCATATGGGCCTCTTATACCTATTTTATCTTCTTTTTTAAGTTCAAATAAAGCATTTGTTGCTTCTCCAACTTTTTTAAAAGTAATTCCTTTGATATCATTTTCTATAAAAGAAACACTCATAGGAATTTCATCTACACCCGGTATCCATATCATGTAAAATTGCCCAGGGCTTACTTTTTCTTTATGTTTGAAAAAAATTGTTTTAATGTTTTCTTGTTCCATTTGAGTTTTTTTTATATTTGTTATCTTAGGATAATTCATTTATGCGCTACTCCAATTATTTGTTTAATATCATTATAGTTATTTTCATTCATCCATATTTTTATTTCAGAGCAAATTTTTTTGAATACGTCGATTTCTTTGTAGTATAATGCTGATCCAATTTCTAATGCCTGTGCACCGGCCATCATGTATTCTATTGCATCCTCTCCTGAAGATATGCCGCCGCATCCTATTATTGGAATATTTACGTTTTCATATATTTCATATATGCATCTTATTCCAATAGGTTTTATGGCAGGACCCGAATATCCTCCAAACTTATTTGATAAAACCGGCATTTTTAAATCTAAATCAATTTTCATACCTTTTACAGTGTTTATTGCAACAATTGCATCAGCTTTTGCTTTTTCACAAGATTTTGCAATTTGAACAATATTTGTTAGATTAGGGGATAATTTTACAAATACAGGAATACTGACTGCAGATTTAATATTTTTAATTATATCTTTTACGAGATAGGGGTCAGATCCCACTTCAAGCCCATATCCTCTTGCATGCGGACAACTCAAATTGAGTTCTATTGCATCAGCACCATATTCTTCCATTTTTTTTGCTAAAATTTTAAATTCTTTTTTATTTGAGCCAAATATACTTCCAATTATCGGTTTTTTTGTTGATTTTAATTCTTCTAACTCTTCTTTAAAATTTTTTATGCCTGGGTTTGGTAGACCCATAGCATTCAATATACCATGCTCTAACTCAATTACAGTTGGATTTTTATAGCCTTTTTTAGGTTTTTTTCCAATAGATTTAGTAACAACTGCCCCGGCACCTAATTTTAAACTACGTTTCATGCTTCCAGAATCTTCATCCATTATACCAGATGCAAGAATAGTAGGGTTTTCAAGTGTTAATGATGATATTTTTGTTTGGATATTTACCAATTCAACACCTGGTTCCTAAAATAAAAAGTACTATTTAAAGTCATTTTTTTAATTATCTTACAAAAATTTTACTTTACAGTAAATTAAATTAGAACCGAATTGTTTACAATTTTACGAAAATATGTTTTTAATTACTAGATGGTTTGGAACATTTCTGTTAGATGAAAAAGAAATCAAAAAAAATATTCTATTTCCAAAAGATGAAAAAGAAATACAGAAAAGATTAAAAAAAATAGATGAAAATAAGATATTACCTGCGGAAAAAAGAATAGTTAAAAATATAGATAAAAAAGATATTATTGTTGAAGACAAAAGAAGTATAGAACTTGGAAAATACGAACCAGATGATCCTTTTTTTAAAAAAATAGATTTAAATCCAAAAGATTTTGGATTTTCTAATAATCTAATTCAAAAAGTATCTATACTTTTATCAAAAGAAAAGACAAAAGATAGTTTAGAAAAAGTAGATCTTCAAATAGTTCAAATGATAAATACATTGGATGATTTTATTCAAACACTAAACCTGTTAAATGAAAGATATGAATCTTGGAAAGAAATTAAAAAATCAGAAGAAAGGATGAAACCTTTAAAAAAATCTATTTCTGTAATTAATAAAGAAATTGATAACATCAGTAGTTCGGAAAGTGGGATAAACATAGAGTTTTTATGATATATATTTCATTCC
>CAZWYI010000054.1:0-7190 GCA_964638155.1 uncultured Thermoplasmatales archaeon
TTGCCTTATATCCCAAAGCTAAAGCATTTGGGCTTTACGGCAACTTATTGTAATTTTATCGAAAAAAAAGGGAAAATTCGATAAAAATATAATAGAACAATATGATTTTATTTAATTATTGGAAATAGATGAGTTCTGATTATTCCTTATTTTATAAAGAATTAGCTACAGGCATGAACGATATGTTAGAATCTGTTAATGCCGATCTTGATTCGATTGAAAAAGTGTTAAATTTATTAACTTATTTAGTCAATTTAACTACGGATTCAGATTTTGATGTTAATAGGGCATTGTTGGATATAGAGACTGTCATTAGATTAAACGTATATGGTGGGTTAAATATTTTTTCGAATGATGAAAATCAGATATTATCAGGAGTTCTAGCTTTAAACACTCATACAAAGAGATATATAAATCCCGATCTAACCGATTTTGTTAATAATAAGGTTTGGTTAGGTAGTTGTGTTCCTTTTGAGTGGGGCAGAGCAAGTGAATTAACTGGAGAAAACATTATAAATTGGAATATATGTACCCCTAGCTAGGAAAAGAAAATAAAAATTCTACAAACTACTTTATTTATAGAAAAATATGCAAATAATCCAAATCAAGATCTAGAAGTAGCTGGTCCTGGTGTAGATACAATGATAAGCATTATACATCGGATGTTATGGCGAGGAGAACCTGTAGATCTTGATAATATCGGAGGAAACAGAATCAGTTATCCTGTTTTTGCAAGTTTTGCAGATATTCAGCCCGGAGCAACTTTACCGTGGACGATGATTATATCAGGAATGCAAGCTCTGCAAATCCATAAAAATACTCAATTGAGGGAATTAGGAATAGATTATGAGAATTTAAGAGCACAAGTAGTTCAAGACTATAATACTGCCCGCCAAAATGCTGGTATGCAAGTAGAATCTCCAACTAATGCAGATCCTAAGAAGATTAAATATCTAGGAGATAAACAATATGCCAATTTTAAAAAATATATATTTAGGATATATAATTTAAAAAGATATCCTAAAGTTAAAAATGTAATTAGGGAAGAGATGGAGAGGTTATCTACACAAGGGGGATGGCAAGCTAAACAATTTGGAAAATCAACAGATCGTTGGGGAAATAATGATAATCCAATTTGGAAAGCTTTTTTTAAAAGCAAAAATGAACTGGATGCATGGGAAGTGAGTCCACAATTTTTACATTTAATCATTCCTCCATTACAAGAAATGGGATATGATGTTTCTGAAATGACTCAAATAAGTTCTTCAGAAAAAGAAACTGAACAAATAACTCAAAAGTTATCAGCTAAAGAAGAAAGAGGGACGATTATTGTAGATTTTAATGGTTTTCCTGGTAAAGACAATATAGCAGCGATTAAAAACGCTGGTTTTAAAGGTAAAAAAGAAAGCAATAATTGGCTATGGGTTAATTATGACCCAGATATAAAAGTTATTAATAATTTTATTAATTTGATGGAAAATCAACAATATGACTGTTCAGAATTAAAAGAAGTTCTTAAAAATTTCAAAGGAAAAGAAAATGATCCAACTACAGGAATAAAACTAAGAGTTAGGGACGTAACTCAAGAAACCAATTCTCGTTGGCATATAGCTGTTGGATTTTTAAAAAAAGGCACTGAAGAAGGAGAAATTTTAAAAGAAGCAATGCGTTTCTCATTTCCTGTCTGGGCAAAAACTATACAAGATAAAAAAGGTAACAGGGCTGTCAATACTGATACTTGGGAAACATTTTTAGCGGGTACTCAACAAGAATATTTTAATTTTATCAATACTCTCGATAAAAGAGGATTTGATACAATGAATATATTACAAATTTTAAGTAACTTAACTAAATCTGGAATAATACAAAATCAAATAGGCGTAGGGATTTTAGATGGATACGAAAATGAAGATGATTTTTATAATCAATTAAAAAAATATGATTTACCTTTTGATTTATATTCAGAACAAATGACAGCTATTAAAAATTTGTATACTCATAAATCTTTTATGAGAGGTGATGAAACTGGTAGTGGTAAAAGTGTGATATCTATTTTGGCTGCGGATATGAGAATGAAACAATCTGGAGGTAGATCTGTAATTATAACAAAAGTAGCCATTCAAGATCAATTTATGAAAGCTATTGCTGAATTTTTAGGTTTAGATATTAATGATAAAAGACAGATAAGTTCTGATCCTTTGGACAAAGCTCAGTGGACCGTATTGACGTATAATCAATTTTCTCAATCCCCTCAAATAGAAAAAGTTAGAGTTAATGATAAAATCGTTGAAAGAGAGATTGTAAAACCAAATCAATTAAATGGTAGAGTGCAATTGACAAATGAATTGGTTAAACAAGTACAATCAGGTGAAATACAATGCGTTATTTTAGATGAGATTCATAATGTAAAAAATGGAAAAGAAGGCTCTAGAGACAATAGTAACCGAAGAAGGCACCAAAGTAATCATACAACATTTAATGTCCAAGATTTTACATCTAACGTTCCTTTTGTTTGGGGTTTATCTGCTACCATTGTAGCGAATAAACCTATCGATGTTTATAATCAATTGAAAGCCGTTAATCATCCTTTAGGTACATTAAGTTGGAAAAAATTTGCTCAAGAATTTGGTGGAATGCACAGAGGAGACTATGGTATGGAAGCTGGAAGTATCAAAGAACAAATTGAAGCAGTTAGTAAATTGAAAGAATATTTATTTGATCAAAAAGCGTATGACGCTTTAAGTAAAAAACGGCTTAATGTTAATTTACCTGATCAAATAATTTCTCAAGATTCAGTTTCTATTAATGAAAATATTTTGTGGGACAAAGTAGCTGAAAGAGTTAAAAAATACAAACAACCTGATTTGCCAGTATCTCAAATGCAAGCTTTTAGAAATGAAGCTGCAATTATAAAAGCTCCTAAAACAGTACGAGAAGCAATTCCTACTCTTGAAAAAGGTGAAAAAATAATGATTTTTACTGATTTTAAAGATTCTTTAGAAACTATTTCTAATGGGTTACAGTCTTATTTTGACAGCAGAGGGCAAGGGGAGCAAGTCGTTAAAATTAAAGGAGGCATGCATAAAAAAACCAGAACTAAGGTAATAGATGCTTTTAAAGATCATAATAGTAAAGCTAGAGCTATTGTAATTAATATTGTCGCTGGAGGAACGGGTTTAGATTTTCCCAATATTGTAACTCAAGCTATTGTTAATGATTACGATTGGTCAGTAGCGAACGATGAGCAAATGTTAGGAAGGAATTATAGGATTAATTCTAAATCTGATGTATATGTGAAATATATGATTGCTGAGAACACACCTGATGAAGATTATTATAAAAGGTTATCTACTAAGAAACAAATTGCTGATATCATTCACAAAATGGCAAGAGAAGAAGATACTAGGCTGGGAGAAGGAGAAAGATCTAACAAAAATAAAGATTTAGCTAAACTTCAAAAAGAATTGGCAGAAATGAAAAAGAAATATGTACAAATGGAGATGGAAGATAAACACTTTGAAGAAGAAATAGCAAGAAGAATAAAAGGAAAAATTAAGAAAAAAGCTAACAAAAATTGGTATAGCAAAAGAAAATTTGGGTAAAAATTAACATATAAGATGAGGGGGAAGAAGTAAATACCTTATCTAAAAAAGTAATATTAATAATTATAGATTAAAGGTTACTAATGAATTGGTTTAGCAAAATACAACAAAAAGATTTATTAAAACAAGCACGTTATTATAAGACAAAAGGCATTAAAAAATATGCTGAAAAATCTTTTGATTGGAAAAATCAAATGGAAGAGATAATAACTTTTGGCGATGTACAAAGATATGTTATGGATGCTTACAGTGTAAAACTATTTGTTAGTAAAACCAGTGACAATATAACTATTTCATTAGTAACAAACCATGCTTATTTAGGCACTGTTCAATATAGTGTATTTTGGCTATATAATTTAGATGAAGAAGCTAAAGCTAAAAAACATTTTACTAAAATTAATAGCATTATTAAAGAAGTGACTAAAGATTTTATTGATAATCGTAAACCCACATCACTATTTACTCCTACTCTGCGAGAAAAAGTTCAATTGATTCAAGATGCTAATTTAGTGAGAACAAATATCCCTACAATTAATTATTCCTATGATATCGATTATTCTGGCAAGTGGGATAAAAATATCTATGGCAATAGGTATCCAAGTTACAAAGAACAAAGTTTTTCTCAACACTTAAATAGTTCATATTACGCTAAAGATAATAAAGTTAAAGGTAAATTCTCTATGTAATAATTAAGATATTAAATCTGCAACATTTTTATTTTTATCAATATTATTTTTTAATATATCTTCTGCATTAACAGCTTTTGTCCAATCATTAATAAAAATTGGTTTATTAGTTCCATAAGCATCATTATTCACAATGGCTTTAAAGTGATCTAAAGCTTCAAATTCCTCCATATTATGTTCTTCTATTAGTATAGATATACATTCTCCTGCATCATATACAGCTACGATTTTCCCTCCTACAGTTTGACCTGTTCCTACTAATGCATTATCAAAACCTTCAATAAAAATAGCTAGACTATTTGCCTCATTAATAATTTCTCTGATTTTTTTCACATTTGCCATTTTGTAATCCTTAAAAATACAATCAATGTTAGAATCGTATTATATTTATTTTGTTTTCACTTTCATATAGAAAAAGGGTTTTTTATATTACCCCCGAATATACAATAGGTTTTTCCTAAAGAGAGGATATAAATATGAAACAATTTCGAAAAGTAAATGGTAAGATAATTCATCCTTATATAAAAAGTGTAAAAAAAGCATTATTTCATAGAAAAAAGTTACATACTAAAATTAATAATAAATTTGTTCCCCCTTTCGCATTGTCTCTGTATCCTGACACTCATGATGAACGAGATTTCACATTAAATAATAAGCCGGAATTAATAAAGTTTTCTTCTAAAGTTTTAAGTTCTACTACTCAAATTGATTATACTAATGAAATGTCACCAATAAAAGATCAGGGTAATCTTGGGGCTTGTGTTGGTTTTGCCGCCGCCGCAATGAAAGAATGGCAGGAACGTCATGAACATGAAACTGAGGTTAAAGTTGGCAAAAGGGATCATAGAAAAAATAAGGAATACAATTATTCTGAAGCTTGGATATATTGGAACTGTAAAGAGATAGATCCCTGGCCAAATAGTGAGGGCACAAGTATTCGTTATGCTATGAAAATATTGCATCAAAAAGGCGTTCCTACAGAAAAAGCTTGGCCTTATTCTGATTTAAATATAGGAGAGCCAAAAAAATGGGCTGGACTAATATCTAAATGGGCTATGATTGGCTCCTATTACAGAATAAAAACAGTCGATGAGGCTAAGGTAGCTTTAGAACAAGATGGTCCTTTTATTATGGGTATTCCTTGTTTTTATGATTTCTTTTTTGTTGGAAGAGATGGAATAGTGCCTGATCCTAAACCAGGAGAAAAATATTATGGAGGTCACGCAGTATGTCTATCTGGAGATACTAAAATACCTCTTTTAAATGGCGAGACTAAAACGATTAAAGATTTAGCGGAAAACTATAATGGTGATAAATTTGAAGTCTATAGTTGCACAAAAGAAGGTGAAATTGTTAAAGGTGAAGCACATTCTCCAAGATTAACGGGAAAAGATAGAATATTACTAAAAATAACTTTAGATAATGGAAAAACTATTAAATGCACTGAAGATCATTTAATAATGAAGAGAGATGGATGTTTTGTTAAGGCTAAGGAACTAAAACAAAAGGATAGCCTCATGCCTCTGTATAGAAAAGATGACTATTATGGCTATGAAAATTTTTGGGACAATAAATGCAAAAAATGGATTAGAACCCACAGAATGGTTTGTCCTACCGAAAATAAAATGGTTGTGCATCATAAAAATTACAATAAAAAAGATAATTCTTCTAAAAATTTAATTGCTATGACATGGGATGATCATACAGATTATCATTCTAAAAATACAATACTTTTAAATGAATATTCAAAAAGTAAAAGGGGGAGATTAAAAAGTAAAGAAGTAATGACTAAAAATTGGCAGAATGAAGGTTTTAAAACTAAGATGCTAAAAATTAATAAACAAAACGGATACAATGTAAGTAAAAAATTGAAATTAAAGAATAAATTAGGATTTCAAGATATGCCGAAAGAACAATTAAAACAAATAGGTCATGAAAACGGTTTGAAAAATTACCACAAATTAAATACACCAGAGGTAAAAGCAAAAGTCCAACAAACCTTAAAAGCAAAAAGAGAAAACGACGAAAACTACAGGGGAAAAATGAAGCAAACTTCAATTAATAATCTCAGTAAATATAATGCTGATTTAAAAAATGGTAAAGTAAAAATAACAGAAAAGCAAAAAGAAGCAAGAAGAAATAATATACTGAAGGTAAATAAAAATAAGAACATTACTAAAACTAGGGCTTTAAAAACAGCTTACACTAGATTTTATAAAGATAAATATAAATGTTTTGAAGATTATTTACAAGAAAAATTACATAATCATAAAATAATTTCAATTGAGAAATGTGGAACTGAAAACGTTTATGATATAACTGTTGATACATATCATAATTTTGCCATCGACTCAGGGGTGTTTGTTCATAATTGCGGAGTAGGTTTTAATGATGATAAAAAGTTGTTAAAGTTTAAAAATAGCTGGAGTGAGACATGGGGGCAAAATGGTTATGGTTATATTTCCTATAATTACTTCAATAATTATTCTTGGGATAACTGGGCTTGTAAAGATATAAGCGTTACAAGGAATATGTTAAAAGGTTCCACTTCTATATAAATAAAAAATATATAAATAAAAAAGAAAAACTAAATGGCGGATTTTGTACAGAAAATAATAGACACAGATGGAACAGTAGGAATAGATTGTGATTATAATAGCTTAGCAGATTGGCAAGCAGGTGAAATTGCATCCGGTACTACAGATTTAGTTGCAAAAGATGAAATTTATGAAGTTATATGCAAAAGCAGTGCTGGTAGTGCTGATACAACAACTGTTACAATAGATACATGGATTACAGATGAAACTCATACCTTAACTATTAAAACATCAGATAGTGATAGACATAATGGGGTAAGTGACTGCTAACCTAAAATCTACAAAAACTTATAAAAAAATATAAA
>CAZWYI010000055.1:0-7008 GCA_964638155.1 uncultured Thermoplasmatales archaeon
GTAGTTTGTAGTTCCTGAGAATCCTAAATGCTTTAGCTTTAGGAGTACGTCAAAGGAGAAATGCATGAAAAAATTTAGTATAGTAATTCCGACTAGAAACCGTTTTAAAAAGCTTTGTAATGTTTTAGATACTATTCCCAAATCTTCTTTTTATGATATTAAGGTAGTTTGTGATGGGGATGAGATAACTCATGAGAAATTGCAAAAAGATTATCCTTATGTTCAATCATATTTTTTCGGCAAGCATAAAGGTTCTGTTTGGTGTCGTAATGAGATTATTCAAAATGAAGAAGATGGTGTGATGCCTTGTGTCGATGATGTGATTTTTCCTACAGGTTATTTTGATTATGTCTTTGAATTATTTAATGAAAAATTCAAAGATGATGATGGAGTTTTAGGGGTTCGTCAACAAGGTAAATTTTTTAAGGCTTATTCTCCTACTGGAATGGCTTTAATTGGGCAAAAATTTTTACAAAGATACCCTAACAGACAGTTGTATTATCCAAAATTTTATCATTTCGCGGCCCAAGAAATATATAGATTATGTTTAAAAATAAAAGAACTGACTGGTAAAGAAACTTATTATTTAGCAGATAAGTATGTCGTCAAACACGGTAAGGCAATCTATTCTAAAAAAGATTTTGTAGATAAAACTCATTATGATGCTAGATTTAATAGGAAGAAAGATTTAGATGAGAAATCTAAGCTTAGGAAATCAAAATTGGGAACATGGGGAACTATCTAATGGCTGTTATTGATAAAAATAATTTTAAGTGCTTAACCTGTTCAAAATGTTTGTTGGAATGTAATACCAATACTTTAAAGCCTTGTGCAAAATATAGTAAAAATAAAGAGAAAATTGATAAAAAAATAACAGTTATGATGAATACCTATCGTAGAAGTGATTTATATTTAGCCGAAGCTATAGAGTCGTTTTTAAGGCAAACATATCAGAATGCTATTTTGCAAATCACAAATACGCATCCGATTCCCTTAAAGTTAGATAAAAGATATGATAATATTGTAATTTATAATATTAGAGATGTTTTTGGTCAATATCCTAGACATGCTGTTTGGTCGGTATTTCGTGTCAAAACACCTTATTTCACTATATTGGATGATGATGATTTGTACATGCCTTCTTATTTAGAAGAGTTCGATAGTGTGATAGATAAGAATCCTAATGAATATATACAAATTATAAGAAACAAAAGGATTTTGGATAATAATGGAGAAATAAGTGGTATAAAATGTGAGGGTTGGGGAGGCAGACTTTTAAGCCGGTTCAGGATTTCAGATTTAAAAGAAATGTTAATAAAGAAGCCTTTTAATAGTTATCAAGGTATTGATAATTATTTAACTTGGCATGCTCATAAAGGGAGGCAGATAAAAACTAAGTTGCCTCGCACTTATATTACTAGAAGGCAAAAGAATGTTGCTCATATTTATAAAAGATTGGATAATAAGTTGAGTGTAGTTAAAAAGAGAATAGGCGTATCTAAGAAAAAAGTTTATTCTGAAAAGAGATTAGGTATGCTTACTCCTTATTGGGAGAAAGATTACGTAAAGGAATATCTAGAATATGTCTAAGTTTTGGGTGTTGCAAAAAAAAAGTTTTGGTTTAGGTAATTTCGTAATGGCTACTCCTGCTCTCAATCTATTATCACAAAAGAGAGGAAGTAAAATAGATGTATTTTTCGCAATGTCATCTATTGCTGACTTGTATAGAAAGTGTCCATTTATAAATGTTTTAAATAAAAGACCATCAACAAAAGAATTTTTCTGTATAGGTAAAATAGATAGATTACAAAAAGAAAGTGATATCGAAGCGTTGTGTAGAATATTTCGAATTCGCAATAAAAAGATTCCCCCTACATATGTTGATGAAATTAAAACTATAAGATTGAATAAACAAGTAGGACAGAAAACAGTAGCTATTTTTCATGGCTGTTTAGGAGAATGTTTTAAAGAGAAGAAGGATATTGGTATTAAGACAAGACAATATATAATTGATAGATTATTATCTAAGAACTATAAAGTTCTCTTATTAGGTGTAAAAAAAGACTATAATAACTATTGGCAATATAACAATTTAACAGGGGTAGATAATAGACTAGGTAGTCATTCGCTGGTTGATTCTGTTAGCTTATTGAATCAGTCAGATGCTTTTATTTCAAATGATACGGGACTTTATCACGTTGCGGGAGCTTTAAAAAAGAAAGGTTTGGTTTTGTGGAAGAAAACTAATTTTGTTAAGAATAGATCTGGCGGAAATATTATTACTCATTTTATCAATAGCGAAGGAAGTTTAGATAAGTATTGTCAAGCAATAGATAACTTTTTGGAAAAGATTTTCTAATGATATTCATAAAACAATATGGAGCAAAAAGAACAGGGACAAATTATTTAAAGAATATTTTACATCTTAATTTTGATAATATTTTTGTTCTTAGTAATATTTTAGGATGGAAGCATGGAGTATATTCAGGAGATAGTTTAAGATTGGAAGATTGGTATGGTCCTAAAGATAAAATATCGCATAAAGAGAGAAAGGATACTTCGGAAATTTTTAACAAATATCAATCTAAAATTAAAGATGATATTAAAAAGGATCAAATAAGATATGTAATCTGTGCTAAAAACCCTTACGCTTGGATAGATAGTATGATTAGATATTTAAAAAAAGAACCGACTATTTTAGAAAAAGAATGTTTCATTAAAGAACATATCTTTAATTGGAATAAGATATATAGTAGTTGGTTGACATTAATCAGTAAAAAAAAATTTGTCGTAATTGTAAAATATGAAAATATGATATCTTCTTTTGATTCAGAAATGAAAAAAATGGAGAATAAATTAAAATTAAAACCTATAGATAATGTATATTTAAATGATTTTAGAAAAATGAAAAGATTGTCTGATTCAAGTTGGTCTGTTAACAACGTAATGAAAGTGCAAAACAATAATAATTACTATTTAAAAGAAGAGTATCTAAAGAATATAAATAAAAAATCTATTTTAAATATAAATAAATTTTTAAATAAAGATGTTATGAAAGGGTTGGGCTATATTTTTAAGGGGGGGCAATAAGTGCAGAAAAAAAAAGTTTTCTATTTTGGAAGATTCAATCATACATCAAGAACTGCGTGTAGTGTAAAAAAAGCTTTTGAAAATATTGGGGGGAAAGTTTATACTTTTTCAAGGATTTCGTCTACATTACTAGATTTTAAACAAAAATGCAAAGAACATAATCCTGATTTGATTTTATCTCATATTGGCAAAACATCTAAATTTCAATTTTCTGATTTAATTAGATGGTGCAAGAAAGAGGGGATTCCTGTTGCTACTTGGTTTATAGATGCTTTATTTGGGTACGCCAACAAGAGGAGGGATATGGTAAAAGATAAACTATTTGAATCTGATTTATTTTTTACTGTTGATAGCTGTAACAAAGATAAGTTCTATAAAAATGGGGTTAAAAATCCTATAGTATTAAAACAGGCTATTTTAGGGGATTATCATTACATAGCTGAACCTGGAAAAAAAGTTTTGTGTGGACCTAGAGATAATAAAAAGAAGAATTTGGGACAAAAGATGGTTTTACCAACAGAAGATATTGTTTTTTGGGGGGGGTTGTATACTGATTATAGAAAGAAAATGAATAATTTTTTAAAAAAGAGGTACGGTAACAAGTATAAAGTTTATATAGGGGTTGGAGGGCATCACTTAAATAATCTAGTGGCTAATACTAAAATAATAATAGGGGATAATTATGACATCCAAGGAGCTTGGGGAAACAGAGTCTATCAAGCTACTGGTAGGGGAGCTTGTTTTGTGACTCCTAAAATGGTTACGCTAGATGAACATTTTAAATATAATGAAGAAATTATTGCTTATGATAAAGGTGATTTTAAACAACTAGGAAAGCTACTTGATAAGTACTTAGAGAATGATAAAGAACGTAATAGGGTAAAGAAAAATGGTTTTAAAAGATGCCCACTGTATGAAGATAGAGTTAAGACGATCTTATCTTATTTGGAGAATATAAAATGAAGGTGGGTTTATTCGCGAAAGAAGATTGGGCTAATTTAGGCTTCACATTATCTGAATGTTTAAATCAATGTGGAGTTTATTCAAAGATGCATGTTATTCATCCTCATAAATTCGGATATTCTAAACAAGGGCAGATAACTTCATTAGCAAATATGCTAAAAGAGATGAGGAAATTTAACATAATTCATTTTATGCATAGTGGACAGGGAATTTTATTTGAGTCTAAACAAATTAATATTATTACTACTGTTAGAGATTTTATAAAAAAATATCCTAATAAAAAATACGTCATCTTTCATGGAGGTTCAGTGTATAGGGAGAATCATGAAAAAATCAATTCAAAAAAAATAATAAACAATATAGATAATGTCATAATACAAACAGCCGACCTTTTAGGTTATAGTAATAAAAATGAAGCGTGGATTTTAGCACCAGTAAATACCGAATCTATTTCGCCTAGATATAACTGTGGCGATAAAATTATAGTCGGGCATTTTCCTCGTGCCGCAAGAAAGAAAAATACAGATTTTATAATTGACACTATGAATGATTTTAAAAGAAATGAAAAATATAAAGATAAATTTGAGTTCATATATTCTAAAAACATGGTTAAGTACCAGGAAAATATGGACAGGATAAAAAAATGTGACGTATATATAGATCATCAGTGTTTTACTTTAAATGGGCGTAAATACGGAGAGTTTGGAATAGCTTCATTGGAAGCTGCCGCTTTGGGTAAAATAGTTGTAACCTGCTCCCTTTCGAAAAATAGATATTTAAAAGAATATGGAAAAACAGAGTTGGTTATTAGTAATAGTGAATCAGAGTTTCATGAAGCTATGAAAAATATTTTTAATATGGATAGAAACGAGATTGTAATTAAAAAGAAAAGAACAAGACAATGGGTTGAGGATAAGCACTCATACAAAAAGATAGGAAATAGATTGGTGAGATTTTATAATGATGCAAAATAATTTTTTTGTACATGAATCTTCATATGTAGATGGAGAACCAAATATAGGCGAAGGAACTAAGATATGGCATTTTTCCCATATACAGGAAGGGGTTATTATTGGTAAAAATTGCATCATAGGGCAGAACGTAAATATAGCACCAGGAGTCGTAATTGGAGATAACGTCAAAATTCAAAATAATGTAAGTTTATATTCAGGAGTGATCGTTGAAGATGATGCTTTTATAGGTCCATCTGCTGTATTTACAAATGTTATTAACCCGAGATCATTTATGGAAAGAAAAGATGAGTTTAAAAAGACTTTGGTTCAAAGAGGGGCAAGTATCGGAGCTAACTCCACTATTGTATGTGGAGTAAGCTTAGGGGAATATTGTTTTATAGGAGCTGGTTCTGTTGTTACGAAGAATGTGTTAGATAGATCTGTAGTTGTCGGAGTTCCTGCTGCTGTATATGGTAAAATCTGCAAGTGTGGTGGAACGATTAAAAGAATTAATAAGGATATGATAGAACCTAAGATATGTTCGATATGCAATGATTATTTGTGTTAGGAGGTAAATAATGAAGAAATTTGCTATTATAGGAGTGGGAGGATATATTGCTCCTAGACATTTGAAAGCGATTAAAGATACAGGTAATGAAGTTACTGTAGCCTTAGATAAGAATGATTCTGTTGGGATAATTGATTCTTATTTTCCAGATGCTAAGTTTTTTACAGAATTTGAGAGGTTTGATAGATATGTTGAAAAAATAAAAAAAGATAATGACCATATCGATTATGTTTCGGTATGTTCTCCAAATTATTTACATGATGCTCATATAAGATTTGCACTAAGAGTTGGGGCTGATGTTATTTGTGAAAAACCAATTGTATTAAATCCTTGGAATATAGATTCCCTGTCAAATATTGAACAAGAAACAGGTCGAAAGATAAGCCCTATATTGCAACTCAGACATCATCCATCTATTATAGATTTAAAGAACAAAATAGATTTAAAAAGAAATAAAAAATATAATGTCAAAATCAAATATATCGCTCCCAGAGGGAAATGGTATGATATATCATGGAAGGGGAATATCCAAAAATCAGGAGGGATAGCGACCAATATCGGGGTACACTTTTTTGATCTGGTTACCTGGGTTTTTGGAAAAACTATTAACAATACGGTAAAATACCATGAAGAAAGGAAAGCGTCAGGGTTTTTAGAATTAGAATATGCTGACGTACAATGGCAATTATCTGTAGATAACGATGATTTACCAGATAATAAAAGCCAAAAGACATTTAGGTCGATAACTATCGATGGCGACGAAATAGAATTTTCTGATGGTTTTACAGATTTACATACTGTTAGTTATCAAAAGATATTAAATGGCCAAGGGTTTAATTTAGAAGATACGAGAGAGGCTATAGAAATAGTTTCTCATATTAGGAGAAAATTTTAAAGCTTGTAAAATAAAAAATAACATTTTTTTGATTTTGACGACATAACTTAAAAAAGACGAGGTTACATTAATTCCCGAAGTCAAAGAGAAATTACAAGATTGGGGTTTTTCCTTTGTCGAATTGGACAGAAATTGATGTTTGGAAATATATTAAAGTTGAAGAAATTCCTGTAGTACCTTTGTATTTCGCTCAAAAAAGAAGAATGATTAAGTAAAAAAATAGCATCTTGATTCCTGCTGATAATCAAGATAGAAATGCAAAAGATATAATGTGCAGATTTAGAAGTTTAGGTTGCACTCCATGTACCGGAGCTATTTAAAGTTCAGCAACAACTATTGACGATATTATAATGTGTTTCCGTAAAACCTAAAAGATTTATCTTTAGGATATAAGGAAACTTTAAATCAGCCGAAGGCTGATGAAATATCTCAAGTTCTTTAACAACTTAATATATTTTTACAATTTTCTAAAGTTTTTAGAGTATAAGAGTGAATGGTATGGAAGAAAACTTGTCCAGATAGATAGGTTTTTTCCATCA
>CAZWYI010000056.1:0-6671 GCA_964638155.1 uncultured Thermoplasmatales archaeon
TATAACTTATACAGTTTCAGATCCCTTACCATGATAAAATCGGTTAAAACTTGGTAAACATGATCGAATATCAACTATGTTGATTTAGTTCATATATCGTGTACTTTACATACTATCAGTCAGAAGAGGATCTAAAACGGATATATGATAAGATTATGAATGGGGATATAGTGTAGATTGTTGGGTATAAGTAAATAGATAGGCAGTAAAACATAATGTTATCGGTGCAGATAAAGCATATGATAATGATGTGTATGGTAATGGTTATAATTGTAGGTATATAGCAATAACTGTTGATACTTTACCAATCTATATTTTGAGCATCGTTAAAGTAGATGTATAAGTTACTTAGCTAGTAATTATGATGATGTTTTTGTAATCTAAATATATGGTTTTTGGGCAAAGAATTAAGTATGTATATACGTATTATGTACGTATGCCTAAGCATAAACTTACTTTATCAGTAAATGAAGATGTTGTTAAAAGAGCAAGAGAACATGGTATTAACATAAGTGCATTTTTAGAGATTAAACTAGAAGAACACCTTGCCCTAATACACGGTAAAAGATATAACAAATCAGATAAATGGACTGAGCGGGATTTGAACCCGCGGCCTCCACCTTGCGAAGGTGGCGATCTTCCGAGCTGATCTATCAGCCCTTGGGTAGATTTAGGAAAGAAAAAAAGAATATATGATATTTTCCTTTATATAAAAATCAATCAAAGATGTTTATTCTTGGCTTTTTTCAAAGCTTCAATAACAGGAAGTTTTTCCCCCATCATAAATTTTTCAAGAGAGCCACCACCAGTGCTAATATGAGAGATTTTATCTTCAAGATCAAGCTTTTTTACTGCTGCAACAGTGTGCCCTCCACCTACTATTGAAAAAGCATCAGTTTCAGCTACAAAATTAAATATTTCTTTTGTACCTTTCATAAAAATCTCTTCTTCAAACACTCCACATGGGCCAGATAAGAAGATTGTTTTAGCATTTTTTAGTATTTCTTTAAACTTATTTATTGATTTAGATCCTATATCAAAAAGACCTTTGTCAACTGGTAAATCATCCGATGTTATTTCTAATCTACTTTCATCTTCTTTTACTGCAAAATCAATTGGTAAATATATCTCGTCGTTATATTTTTTCATAAGATTCTTTATTTCATCATATTTTTCTTGTTTTCCTTCCTTTGATAAGGCTTCTTCATTTTTAGGGCCAAGATTATATCCTTCTGATTTTAAAAATGCATTAGCCGGTAGGCCAGTTAATAATATCTTATCAGCTGTTTTTTTATCAAGAAGTCTTTCAATTGTAACTATTACATCTGAAAATTTTGCACCGCCAAATAAAAATATAGAAGGCTTTTCAGGATTTTTAATTATTTTTGTAAGAGTTTCTATTTCTTTTTCCATAAGCCTTCCCGCAGCAGATGGAAGAATTGCTGTAAAACCAATAAGAGAACATTGTGCTCTATGTGCTGCTGCAAACGCATCGTTTACAAAAATATCTCCTAGAGGATAAAGATTTTTAATAAAATCTGTTTTTGAGTGTTCTTCAGCTGTTTTTTTATCTGTTTCATAACTTATTTTTCTAACATTATCAAGTAATAATATCTCTCCATTTTCCATATTTTTTATTTCTTTTTTTGCTTTTTCACCATATATATCTTCAATAAATTTTACTTCTTTATCCAATAGTTTAGATAATGCTTTTGCATGTTTTTCTAGGTTTATAAAATCCCAACTACCTTTTCTTCCTTGATGTGCTAAGATCACTGTCTTTGCATTGTTTTCAACAAGTTCATTTATTGTTGGAAGTACTCTTTCAATTCTTGTATTATCAAGTATTTCAAGTGTTTCTTTGTCAAGTGGCATATTAAAATCTACACGTAAAAAAACTGTCTTTCCATCTAATTCAAAATCATTAAGAGTGTTATAATCTCTCATATAGGTTTTATCCTCCCTTGCAAAAATTGTAATTAAAGTTGTTTATTTAAAGATATTTAAAAAAAATTTGAATTATGCAGTTTCAGCAATCTTTAATTGATTTATAGGTTTAGAATTTCCAATGTAAATATAATTTAATAAATCAATAAGTCTGCATGAATATCCCCATTCATTATCATACCATGATAATATTTTAAGTAGTCTTCCTTTCCCACCATTGATTTTTGTACTAAGAGAATCTATTATTGCTGAATGTGGGTTTCCAACTATATCAATTGATACAAGTGGTTCATCTGTGAAACCTAAAATTCCCTTTAGGCTGTTTTCTGAAGCATGTCTAAAAACATTGTTTACTTCTTCTTCACTTGTTTCTTTATTTAACATGCAAGTAAAATCGGTAAGGCTTCCATCAGGAGTAGGAACTCGAACTGCCATACCATCTATTTTTCCCTTCAATTCTGGCATAACTAAAGCAGTAGCTTTTGCTGCTCCAGTTGTGGTAGGGATGATTGAAACAGCTGCAGCTCGTGCACGTCTTAAATCTTTATGTGGAAAATCAAGAATTCTTTGATCTCCAGTGTATGAGTGAATGGTGGTCATAAAACCTTGTTCTATTCCAAAGGTTTCATTTAATACTTTTACTGGAGGTGCAAGGCTATTTGTCGTACATGATGCATTAGAAATAATATTATGTTTTTCATGATTATATTGTTGCTCATTTACACCAAGCACAATTGTAATATCAGGATTTTTTGCAGGTGCTGAAATAATTACTTTTTTTGCTCCTGCAGAAAGATGCTTACTTGCATCTTCTCTGTTTCTAAAAATACCTGTAGATTCAATAACTACATCTATATCGTTTTCCTTCCAGGGTAATTTTGAAGGATTAACCTGTGAATAAAATTTTATGAAATGTCCGTTTACTTCAATTCCATTATCTTTGACATTTACATTTCCATTAAATCGCCCATAAACAGAATCATATTTCAACAGATGAGCAAGAGTATTTGTGTTACCAAGATCATTTATGGCAACTATTTCAAATTGCTCTCCATATTTTGAATGTTCAAAAGCCGCACGAAGTGTGTTTCTACCTATTCTTCCAAATCCATTAATTGCTACTCTAATCATCCCTTCCACATCTCTCAAAACATTATTTTATTATATAATACTTCCGACTAAATAGGTTGATTTATAATCATCTATTTTTACTTTGTAAAATTTACCAATTTCAACATCTTCTTTTAAAACTACTGGTTTGTAGTTATCATTTCTTCCAACAAAAGTATTATTTTTTCCTTTTTCAGTAATTAAAACATTATATTTTTTATCAAAGTGATCTTTATTTTTTTCATATGAAATATTCTTACATATCTCTGTTAGTTTTTTTGATCTTTCTTTTACAATTTCTGTTTTTATTCTTCCATTCATTTTTTTTGCAGTTGTTTTAGGTCTTGCTGAAAAACGAGTTATATTTATTATATCTGGTTTTACTTTTTTTAATAATTCAATTGTTTTACTAAATTGATCTTCAGTTTCAGTTGGAAAACCAACAATTACATCAGTTGAAAGGGTTATCTCAGAAAATTGCTCTCTAAACTTTTTTACAATATTTAAAAAATCATTAACATCATATTTTCTATTCATTTTTTCTAAAATCTTGTTGTCGCCAGATTGAACAGGTAGATGAATAAATTTGTAAATTTTTGAATTGTTAAAACTTTTTAGAATTGGATAAAGATTCTTTTTACAAGTATAAGGATTCATCATCCCTACACGTATTCTAAAATTTCCTTGGACTTTACATATTTCTTTTAAAAGTTTTCCAAGGTTTTCTTTATTGTCAAGTCCATAGGAACTAGTATCCTGAGAGGTTATCTGTATTTCTTTACAACCGTTGTTTAACGCAGAGCATACTTCTTTTTTTATATCATTTATTGGAAAACTACGAAGTTTTCCTCTTGCAATTGTAGTAATACAATAAGAGCAATTAAACATACATCCTTCCGAAATTGCAATTGGCGCAAAATTTTCATCAAAATGTTTGGGAAAACTAGTTTTGAATTCTTCTTTAAAATTTGATTTTCTATTTTCTAGTAAATCAATTATATGATGTGAATACTGAGGAGGCAAAAATTTTGCATCTGGTAAAATTTTTTTTATTTTATCAGTTTGTACTGATGCCATACATCCTGCAACAATTATTTTTTTTCCAGTTTTTTTGTATTTTTTTAATTGTGAAATAATCTTTTGTTCTGTTGTATTTATTACAGTGCAGGTTAAAACAACTATTGTATCTGCATTTTCAATTTTTTCAACTATCTCATAGTTGTTTTTGAGAAGTAATCCTTTTATTAGGTTTGCATCTGCTTTGTTTGCAGTGCAGCCATAAACTTTTACAAATATTTTCATTTCAAACTAGAAACTGTTTAATAAAAAGTGTTATTTAATTGCTTCTTCTAATCTTTTTTCAATAAATTCTTTATCAAGGTTTGATAAAAAATACCCTGCTCTAGGGCCTCTACTTTTTCCAAGTATAATTTGATATATTGCCTGAAATGCTTTTTTTGGAGAAATCTTTTTTTCTTGAGTTGATTCATAAATAGCGTTATGTATCTCTTCAGGATCCCACTTTATAGGTTTTATTTTTTCTAAAAATTTTTCTAAAAATTTAATTTGGTCTTCTGTAAGATTAGTTTTTGGGATTTTTTCTTGCACTTCAAATTTTACCATTTCTGGTGCAAAATTATCAAGCCAGTATTTTGCATGTACTGCTCTTTGTTTTAGGTGTTGTTCGTCTTTTTTATCAATTTTTTCTGGGATTTGATTTGTCCTTTTAAGTATTCTTTTACAATCTTTCCAGTTTTTACCAATCTGGATAATTGTTACTAGATGCCTGTAAGATAATTGTATAGGCATTTTTTTTGGTATTTCATATGGCTGAGATAGTTCATATGTACGTTCCAAATCTTTCATACCTTTTATTTCTTCTTCAGATTTAAAATAGACTCGCTCTTGTTGATCGTATTCATCAACTAGATTTAACACACCAAGACCAGGGTTAAACTCTATATGTTTATTCGGCTGGTTTCTCATTAAAAGAAACCTTAATACTTCAGGTGGAGTAAGTTTTAGCATTTCTTCAGCAGATAGAGCAGTTCCTTTGGAACTATGCATCGCACCTTTTCCTTTTAAAAGAATAAACTCATACATTACATATTTCGGAGGTTTACAGTTATAGATTTCTTTAGCGATTTCAACGCCTGTGTCGTGTGTGCCTCCAACTGTTCCATGATCTTTTCCAAATGGTTCAAATGTAACATTTAATATTTTCCAACGGGCAGGCCAGTCAACCCTCCACGGTAACTTTCCAATTCCTCCTATTCTAATATCTGCTTTTCCTTCATATCCACATTCACAAATGTATTCAATAAATGGATAATTATATAGAACTGGTTTAGCTGAAGTAATTTTACCGCATTTTTCACATCTAATATTAAATGGTATCCATTTTTTAGGAAGCTTTCTTTTTGAGATTTTTTCGATAATCTCTCTAATTTTTTTTGTATTTTCAAGAGCTGTTTCAATTGATTCTTTGTACATTCCTTTTTTGTACATTTCACTAGCTCTGTAGACTGTAGGATTAATTCCTAGTTCTTTTAAGGAATTTAAAAATGAAAAAAGATAATGATCAGCATAGCTTTTATGATTGCCACATGGACATGGTATTTCTGAAAGAGGCATCCCTACATATTTTTGATATGTGGTTGGAAGAAAAGGATATACTTTCCTTAGGTTGTCAAAATCATCTGCGATATAAATTAATTCAGCATCTCCACCTTTATTTTTTGCTGCTCTATAGACTGCATCAGTTGTTAAAACCTCTCTCATATTTCCAATATGAATGGGGCCTGAAGGTGTAATACCAGTTGCTAGAACATGTTTTTTTTCTTCTTTGAGTAAATCTTCTGCTAAAACATCTGCCCAGTGCATTTAATTAAATCTCCAAAATAATAGAAAATAAAAATTATTATAGTAATCTAGTTCTAATTAAAGCTCTAAGTTTTATGTCGTTTATTTTGTCTCTAGCTGATTTATTTATTACTGCTAGGCATAAAACAGGTTTACCTTTTTCTTCCTTTGTTGCCTTAACTGTACTTTTGAATGTATTACCTGTTCCTGTGACATCATCTACAAGTACTACTTTTTTGTTTTTTACGCTAGCATAATTTGATGAAAACGCGCCACTTTTTTCATGATGTGGTCTAAAAACAGACATTTCCAGACCTAGTTTATCTGCAACAGCTGTAGCAAAAGGAATACCATTAATTGCAATACCAACAACGGTATCTACTTCTTCACATTCTTCTAATATAATATCACATAATGCATCTGAGATGAATCCTATTCTATTTGGATATACACCAACAGAACGCCAGCCGACTTTGATATCGCCCTCTGGCTTTTTTTCTTTACCTTTACTTAGTAACCATGAAGCTGTTTCTTTACTAACATTTAGTTCATCAGCTATTTCATGTTCTGTTAATCCACCGTCTTTTAGTTTTAATGCTTTATTTATGAGTGCCTCTATTTCTTTCATATGTTTACACCCTAAAAATCATGTATATAAAAACTATATATAGTTGTTTGCTTAAAATACGAATTTTCTTTGGGGAATAAAGATTTCGGGTTCTAATATATAAAACCCATAGATTTTTTACATA
>CAZWYI010000057.1:0-6481 GCA_964638155.1 uncultured Thermoplasmatales archaeon
TGTTTTTCAGAAAGTAGAGATGAAATTCAAATTTCATCTACTTTCCGAACTACTGAACATAGAAAAAAATATTGAAAAAGATATGGAAATTATTGCTCCAAATATCTCCAATCTTGTTGGACCGTTGGTAGGTGCCAGACTTATATCTAATGCTGGAAATCTTAAGAAACTTGCTCTTCTACCTGCATCTACCATACAGGTTTTAGGTGCTGAAAAAGCTCTTTTCAGATTTAAAAAACAAGGTGGAAAACCGCCAAAACATGGTGTAATTTTTCAAAATAACAGTATTAACAAGGCTCCCAGGAAATTAAGAGGTAAAATAGCAAGGACCCTAGCAAATAAGTTATATATAGCAGCACGAGCTGATGCATTTACAAAAAGGGACATTTCAGATAATTTGAAAAAACAATTTAAAGAAAAAATTAATGAAATTAGGAATATATAAGTACTTGATGTTTATTTTTTTATTAAAAAATTTGAGGTATAGAGTAGGAGAAGTACTATTAAATGAGTGATATAAAAACTGTATTGCGTGACCTTGGCGGTATATTTATAATGATTGGGTTTGTAACCCTTGTTGCTTTAGTAGTACCTCTATATTTTGGTGAGTTTGGAATAAATAAATCTTTTGATGGTATAGCTCCTTTTCTAATTACTTCTGCTATTTTTTTACTTTCTGGATTTCCACTTTTTTATTTTTTTAGAAAATCCGATCCACCTGATTTTAAAAGTGCTATGGTTACAGCTGCCCTGTCCTGGCTTTTAATTTCTCTTATTTCAAGTATACCATTTATTCTTATACCATATAATACAAAAACCCTTGCGCATATGGCTCCTCTTTCAGCCTTTTTCGAATCAATGTCAGGTTGGACAGGTACTGGCCTTACAATGGTTATAAGAGAGGATTTATTACCTTATTCTCTTCAATTCTGGCGTTCACTTATCCAATGGGTTGGAGGAGTTGGAGTTATTGTTCTTTCTCTTAGTATTCTTGCTCGTCCCGGTACAGGTTCATTTGTTTTATATAAAGGAGAGGCTCGCGATCAAAAAACTCATCCTTCTATTGTTTCAACAGTTCGTACTATTTGGTGGATATTTTTATTGTATTCAGTAATTGGGATTATCGCTCTTATTATAATTGGTGCTTTAATACCTGATGGTATGAGTGCATGGGAATCACTTAACCATGGTATGACCGGTCTTGCTACTGGGGGTTTTTCTGTTACTGATGATAGCATCTCTAGTTTTGGAGTTATTAGTCAGATTGCTATAATTGTTCTGATGGTTTTTGGTGCGATAGCCTTTTCTGCTCATTACAATCTCTTAAAAGGAAGGTTTAAAAAGTTTTTATCTGATGCCCAATTTAAGGCAATGATTGTTCTAATAATCATTGGTGTCGTTGGACTTTCTGTAATGAATTTAAATCTTTACAATGGTAATTTTTTAGCTTCTCTCAAATTTTCAGGTTTTCAACTTATTTCAGCAATTACCTGTACAGGTTTTGCGTCGGTTCCTGATCTATCAATTTGGTCAGAGGCAGCTAAATTGCTTCTTGCATTTGCAATGGTTGTCGGTGGAGCTGCTGGTTCTACAGCCGGAGGTATTAAACTTTTCAGAGGTATTCTTCTTTACAAAGGTGTAGGATGGAGAATAAAAAGAGCAATTTCTACACCCAGACGTGTTTTTGTTCATAAACTCGGTGATAAATCCTTATCTAAAGATGATGCAATGGATTTGATTAACGAGGCTGCAATTATTTCCTTTATGTGGGTTATTCTTTTATCTGTGGGAATTTTACTTATTGCTATGATAACTCTTCCTAATGATATCTTTAAGTTAAGTGATGTCATTTTTGAAGTTTGTTCTGCTCAGGGTAATGTCGGATTATCTACAGGTATTACAAAAATTACTATGTCGCCTATTGCAAAAAGTATGCTTATTTTTAATATGTGGATAGGGCGACTAGAAATTATACCAATTATTGTTTTGTTTAAATCATTGCTAGGTATTAGAAGAAATCTTATGTAAAAAAAATTATTTTTCTTCTTTTTTTAGATATGTTAACTGCTGATCCTGATATTTTGTTATATACTGATCTATTTTTTGTATAGTTGTTAGTAGTTTTATTGCTTCTTCGTCTTCTGGAGAAGGTGGAACACTACTTTGAGGGTTTGCAACCTTTTTTTTGTGGAAACTAGTAGTTTTGTATTCGTGGTTTAGTATTTCTCTTGCTTTTTTTAGATGTTTTATTTTTTCACTGAGCTGGGTAAATTCTTTCATATGTCACAACCTCAATTATTTTTAGTAATCATTTATTATCTAAAAACTTTTACTGAATACTAAGATTTTTTAGACCTGTTTCTTCATCGTACACTCTTTTTGCTTGTATATCTAACTTTAAAATTGCTATTTCTCCTGTGATACTAACTTCCCCGTCAATGAAATGTCCGCCTATGGTTTCCTTTTTTTCGTTTCCCAGTACAGCGTGAAGATGAAGTATATTTTCTTTTTCGTCTTTACATATATTACCCGATAAAGACAAAAGCTCAAAACGCTTTGTAAATTTCTGTGGTGTATAGTTATCCTTTTCTTTAAAATAACCTAAGGTTACACTTTTTAATTGTCCGATTCCAGAGATTACTATTCCAGTTTTTATGTTATGTTTTTCACAAGCTTTTTTAATCATTTGATTTAAATCTTCATTTTTAAAAAGTCTTAAAATTACTATTCCATTTTTTTCTGTACTTTCCATGTGAATCAACCTGTGAATTATTTAGAAGGATATATATCTTAAGATTTGTATTGTTTTTATAATGGACTTAAATCAATTACATAATCAAATAAGTAACTGTAGAAAATGTGATTTATGGGAAACAAGAACAAACATTGTACCGGGTGATGGAGACAACAATGCAGATATTTTTTTGATAGGTGAAGCACCTGGAAGAAATGAAGACCTTCAAGGTAAACCTTTTGTAGGGAGGGCAGGAAAGATTTTAGACGAAATGCTGAAATCCATTAGTTTAAAAAGAGAAGATATTTTTATTGGAAATATTGTAAAATGTAGACCACCTAAAAATAGAAATCCTTCTAATTCTGAAATAAAAGCATGTACTCCCTATTTAGATAAACAGATAGAGCTTATAAATCCTAAGATAATTGTTCCAATGGGAAGTTTTGCAGCAAATTATATATTAGAAAAATATGGTTTAAAAAAAGATAAGATTTCAAATATACATGGTAAAAAATTTGAGGTTAGAACCTTATCTAAAAAAATTTTTATTATGCCCGTTTTTCATCCAGCAGTTGCCACATATGATAGGAAAAAAATTAGTATTATGATAGAAGATTTCAAAAAGATAAAGGAATATTTATAATTTCAAAGTTTCTTTTTTACAAACTCTACTAATTGGCTTTTGGTGAAAGGTTTTGTTAGAAAATCTTCTTTTTTTGTTGTATCGATATTTTTTTTGTTTGATGGTTTCATAGAAAATAATGCAGGTTTTTTTGAATCAGGTAATTGGGAATCTATAAGGATAAGTCCAAAATTATTTTCTTTTTTTGTTTCCATTAATTCAAATGCTTTACGACTGTTTTCTGCAGTCGTAACATTAAATTCATTTTCTTCTAAAATATTTTTTACTTCATCTAAAATATTTTTTTCATCGTCAACTATCATTACGCTTTTCATTTTACAATCAAAATTATTTAATATAAAATTAAGACTTAAATTTTTTGTAAAAAAAAGGGGGTAAAGGGAGGGGTGAGATGCAAGAAGAGGTGAATCAAAAATTATCCCGTCCCCTCCACGGTATATAATATTTCTAATGTTATTCATATATAAATATAACCTATTAAAATGACAATTTGACAAAATTACTACAATGAAATATTATCGTCGATTCACGTATAGAATTTATACACCTGAATAATTACCTGTTTATTCGTTTACACTAAATGTTTATATATGTCAGATTTTTTTTAAGATACAAATAAAAATATAGGAGAGAGGATGGAAAACATGCAAGAAATGTTTAAAAAAATAGCAAGCTGGTTATTCTTAGTAGGAGTCCTTGTAGCAGTTGTAGTTGGTCTTTTAGCGCAGACTTTATGGCCACCAACAGTTGATGCAACAGGTGCCATGACACTAAACTATCCAACATACATAACAATAGCCTTAGCAGCACTAGGTTTTGTAGTTGGAATACTATCTTTCTTTGCAATCGGTAACATAACACATGAAAGAATTCCAACATTTCTAATAGCTGCTTTAATACTAGTTGGAATCGGTGGAATAGGACAATATTTCTCAAATCTAGATATCGTTGGAGCATATTTTGCTAATATCGCAGCAACAATAGCTATATTTGCAGCCCCAGCTGCTGGTCTCTTAGCAATTAGAGCTATATGGGACGCCGGAAAAACTGAGGAAATAGAAAAAGTTATTCCAAAGATGAATAACAAATAAATGAGATAGTTATCTCATTTTTTTATTTTTTTTATTATATTTTTTAAAAATGTTAAGTCAAATTTATCTTTTTAATCAAGAGTATTATTAAAATATTTTAAGGCCCATTTATACAAATTTACAATGGTCATGGTCGTTAAACCAGCCATAAATCCAATTGCAACCATAACCATTGGACTCATTTACTTATGCACCACCTTTTTTGTAGATAAAAATGCGTTTTTAAGGGCTGTATTTGACATGTTTAATTCACCTCTTTTCTATAAAAAGAAAAGACTATTGACATAGATTGACTATATCATGTTACTATTTGTCTTTAATACTATTTATATATTTCTAATTAGAATGTCATTATGAAAAAATTACAAATATATTTTAATAAAAATATATAAAAAATGATGGGCTTATAAATCCATCTTATATGCTACAAGACCTGAAAGCATTTTTGGAAGAAAATAGGTTGATTTTTGAGGCATATGCTCGCCTGCATCTGCAATAGCTTTAAGTTCTTCTATCTTTGTTGCATTCATTAGAAATGAAAAATCAAACTTATTATTTTTTACAAAATTAATTGCTTCAAAATCATCCCTGGTATATTTAACATGCTCTTCTAAATTATCCTGATTTATATCCATGCCGTATTCTAGAATTATTTTATGCAAAATTGAAACATCAAGTGTTCTCCAAGTTTTAGATCTATCATTAGCAAACTCATTCATATATTCTTCGTCCTTCAAAGTAAAAATATAGTATTTATCTCCAACATACATTGCAAACTTGTGTTTATCATCTGTTTTAATCCTGTTCATAATATCCTTGCGAATAAAGTCTGTTTTCCCTTCAACATTAACTTTTTCAATTTCAAAATATTCTTCTAACTTGTTAAGAACTTCATTTATATCTATGTCAGATTTTTTGATTAAACGATGAGTAGGAAGCACAGAAAGCCCTTCATCAAACATGTTTACTAATATTACCATTCTATAGTTAAAAGGTGCATTTTCATCATCGTTACCTGTTTTTTCTTTCATTTCATTTGCAAAATTAACAGCTGTTTGGTATCTATGATGTCCATCAGCGATAAATAGAATTTCATCATCAAGAAAAGATTGTATCTTATCAATTAAATTTTTATCATCAATTTTCCAAACTTTATGATAAAAATCGCCATAACCTTTCACATCAATTAAAGGATCTGAAATTTTTTCATATATTTTTTTCCTTAGTTCATCCTTTTCATCAATATATAATAGTTGAATGGGTTCTAGATTAGCATGACATGCCCTCATAAGATTCAAACGATCCATTTTAGGCCCAGACAAGGTTCTTTCATGAGCCTTTACTTTTTTATATTCTTTATCAAGCTTTAATAAAATAAAAAAACCATTCATTGTCTTTTTAGAACCTTTTACCTCATATGTAATTTGATAGGGATAAACTGCTGGTTTATCAGATTGTAAAAGTATCTTTTCATTTAACCATTCTTCGAATAATTTCTTTGCACGGGAATATCTATTATCGTCTTTACCATCAGTATCTTTTTCTTTATTCAATATCAATCTAACATAATTTTTAGAGTTTTTATTATAAAGCTCATCCTGCATTTCATCTGATATAATATCATAAGGTAGTGACATTACATCATCAAGATTTTCAATTTTTTCTTTGTTGTATGTTATACCTTTAAATGGTTTTACTTCTACCACAAATTATGCCTCCATTTTTCTTTCTGAATACTATTCTCAATTAAAAAAGTTACCAAAAATAAAATACTTTATATGATATATGTAGAATATCACATAAAAAGTGATAAATAATGAAATACAGAGATCTGATATTGTTATTTGTATCAATAATTTTTGTCCTATCATTGGGCTATAGCTTAGGCGTTAATCAACAATTATGGTTTCTACCATTAATCTTTTTTGTTATATTACTTATAGTAATATATACGCTATGGATAAAATAGTATAATATAAACTCTGATTGGATTTTTTAAAAATAATGGAATAG
>CAZWYI010000058.1:0-6450 GCA_964638155.1 uncultured Thermoplasmatales archaeon
CGGGTCTTACGCTATCGCTTCAGACCGCGCAGTATTCCCAGCCGTAAAATAAAAACAAAAATTATTAATCTGATATATTTTTAATTCTTTTTACTCCATCTATCTTCTTGATTAAATCTTCAACTGTTTCCGGTACACATTTTTCCCAGTTTTCATTATTTTTTATTCTATTTCTTATCTCTTTACCAGAATAGTTATCTTTGTTAAAAATAGGTGTATCAACTACTTTAAATGCCTTTTCTTCAAATAATTTTTTTGTAAAAGTGCTATTAGTAATCACTACATCAAAATTTTTTGTAATTGATAAAACATGGTCTACCCACTTTGGTGGATTATGGATATCAGGTATTGGAATAATTCTAAAATCTTTAATATTATTCTTATTTAATGTCTTTTTTATCATATTTTTTCTTTCTTTAAAACTAAAAGGATTTTTTATGGTGTTTTGATACTGAGAAGAACCTATACCAATTATAATTTCATCATATTTTTCTAAAGCATATTTTATAACTTTCAAGTGTCCCTTGTGAAAAGGTTGAAATCTACCTATAAACAAAGCATTCATAGTGATATCCTATATTAAACAAAAACAAAAAAAGGTTATTAAATCTTTAATAAAAAAAAACTTTAATTATCCTCATCTTTAGATGTATGAGAGACATTAACGTTTTTTTCTGATTCAAGCTCCATTTTACCAGTTATATCTAGTGGTTTTAGAGATTTTAATTTTTTAAGAAGCTGTTTTTTACCTTTTCCTTCTAGAGCATGCTCAATTACATCTGGCAGGGTAGAAACAGGTATAATCTTTACTTTATCTTTATATTTTTCCTCAATTAATACATCATTCAGATTAGATTTTGGAACTAAAACCTTTTTAACACCAGCATTTGCAGCAGCTTCCACTTTTGCTGTAACGCCACCAATAGGAAGAACTGTACCTCTAATACTTAAAGAACCGGTCATTGCCACATCTTGACTTACTGGCACTCCTTCCATAGCAGAAATTACAGCTGTTGTAACAGCTATACTTGCTGAGTCGCCCTCTAATCCCTCATATGTACCTATAAACTGTATGTGTATATCATGTTTAGAGATATCTCGTCCCATATACTTTTTGATAATTGCAGAAATATTTTGAACTGATTCTTTTGCTATTTCACCTAGTTTTCCAGTAGCAATAACTTTTCCCTCAGATTTAGATCCTGCTGGTGTAACTTCCGCTACAATTGGAAGAACCAATCCAGAAAATTCACTCATAGAAGGATCAGCTGAATGAACGGCGAGGCCATTAACTACACCTACTTCAGATCCTTTGATTTTAAAAGAACGATATTCTTGACGTCTTTCTATTGCTCTATCTACTACTTGTTGCTCTAGAGATTTTGCTATTTTCTTTGCTTCAAGTACTTCCTCAACCGAAACTACCTTTGATTTATTTTCATACGCGATATCACCAGCTGAACGGACTAAACCACCTAGTTCTCTAAGACGAAGAGAGAGTTTTCCTTTACGTCCAGCACGACGCTGGGCTTCATGGATTATCTCTCCGACAGCATCACGGCTAAAATGTGATATTTTTTTATCTTTTTTAATTTCTTGAGCTACAAAACGTATGAGTTTTTTTCGGTTTTCGTTATTATCATCCATTGAACTATTCAAATAAACTTCATACCCATAACCACGAATACGTGATCTAAGCGCCGGATGCATACCTTTTAAAGCATCTAAATTACCTGCAGATACTAAAATGAAATCACATGGTACCGGTTCTGTTTTCACCATAGCGCCAAAGCTACGCTCAGATTGACCAGTAATTTGAAATTTTTTCTCCTGAATTGCTGTAAGCAAATGCTGTTGTGATGGAAGGCTTAAAGTGTTAATTTCATCGATATATAAAACACCTTTATGAGCCCTATGTATAGCTCCAGCTTCAACTAGCTGATGAGGTGGAGTTTCTAATCCTGCAGACTGGAATGGATCATGTCGAACATCACCAAGCAAAGCACCTGAATGAGCAGCTGTTGCCTCTACAAAAGGAGGGGAATCCTTTTTATCGTGTGCAACTAATATCTTTGGAACATTATGTAGGGTATTCCGCTGCATTAGAGCCCCTCTTGAAAATATTAGAAATAAAAATACAGCTCCAATAATTCCAAATAATACATATTCAAAATGAAATGTAGGCTCAGGATTATCACCAAAAAATTCCCATGTAGCTGCAACAATTGATAATCCAATTATAATAAATGCAAACCAAGAAATAAATGTACTTTGTTGTTCTTTTTTCTTTTTTGCTTCAGCTCTTTGTGATTTTACAATATTTTTACCTTTTCCACCAGGTACTACTCTAATATGAGGCGTATTTGAATCCTCATTATTAGGATAAGCTATTATATCTTCAAGTTCTTCTCTTGGAAGAAAAGCAGTCATAGCTCGTGCAACCATTGATTTACCAGTACCAGGATCACCAATAAGCATGACATGCCTTTTTTGTTCAGCTGCCTTTCTTACAACATCTACAGCTTCATCTTGGCCAATAACTTGGTCTAGTAATAAATCTGGAACCCCGATGTCCTCAGTTGTTTTAAAATCCTGTTTTTTTATCCATTCATCAACTGGTACAAACTCTTTTTCTTTCTTTTTAGGAGTTTTCTCTGTTTTATTTGTTACTTTTTTAGATTGATCTTTTTCTTCTATCAATTTGTCCACCATTTCTCCAACAGAATCATCATTCACGCTAACACTCATTTAGATTAATTAATCACACTGTTGTATATAGGGGTTATATATCAATTTTTCTTTAAATCTTCCTGAAATTGTGAGAAAATATAATAATTTACGACCTAAAAAGTTAATAAAATTTATATAAACATAAGAAATTCAAATAATTTATAAATCCGGGTTGAGGAGAATAAAATGAATAAAGAAAATTTAAATAAAGAAATAATGGTAAAAGTAGTAGGAATATCCTTTATAATTGGTATTCTAATAGCTATTTTAATAGGTATATATCAAGGTTTTTCAATAGAGCAAGAAAGTAATTTTATTGAAGAAGAAGCACTTGGAGGATGGGTTGCTTGGATTCTTGCATTAATCGGTTTAGTAGTAGGTCTTTTAGCAATAGCTGGCAGAGGAACAATAACTAAAGAAGAAACACCAGGATACTTAATGGCAGGGATAGCTTTAGTTGTAATGTATGCAGCTTTCCAAGGATCAGGTATCTCATCTGTTGGCCCTTGGCTTGGATCAATGTTACATGGCATTTCAGAATCACTAGCTATATTCGTTGCACCAACAATAATTCTTCTGGCAATAAAATCAATATATGATATGGGTAAAGACGTTTAATAAAATTTTTTTCTATTTTTTTTATTTTAAAAAAAATATAGTATTCACACTAATTTATTTTTTTATTGAAATGAAAAGAAATGCAGGGGAAGGGACCCTTGCCTGCTTACTATGCATAAAAATTGATGTTTTCTCCTGCTGACATAAAAAGATTAGATTTATGAGCAATTAATCTATTTTAGAATTGAGGAGAATGAGGATGGAAAAGAAAATAAAAACAACTTTGGTAGTAGTTAGTGTTGTAGTTATAATTATCGCTGCAGTTTTAATTGTCATATTTCAAAACCATGATGGAGAGCAAGGTGAAAAAATTGAATTAGTAGGTTATATTAAAAAAACATCATTTAAGGCTACGGCACTTAGTGATTTTCAACTATCAAATATTACAACAATTGGAGATTATGAAAGGAAAAGTTTGCTGGTTAGTTCTTCAATAAATCTATCGACATACGAAAATAAAAAAGTTAGAGTATTTGGCGAAATAATGGAAGTTGAATATCCTGAGGATTTGGAACATCCTTATCAGATTATGGGAACTATTCAGACATATATTGTAATTGAGAATATTGAAATGTTGCTGATTAGCAGTGAAGATGAAGCCATTAATTATACGAAAAGTAACTCCGAAGTAAAAGAGTTTATGAACGAGCAGATGGGTTCGCTATCATGGGATTCTGAAAATAGCACTATAGAAGCAATATATAACGAAACTGAGAATATTTGGATTGCAACAATTTGGCTTCCTAAAGACCGTCCGTTTGAGATTCGTTTGACTCCAGATTATATAATTACAAGTAAAGAGTATATTGGTCCATAATGTCGATTTATTAAAAATTAGTGCAGGGGAAGGGATTTGAACTGCATTTTAATGGCAAAAAACCATGTAAATGTATTAAATACTCCTTCCTAATTAAATAATCATAATGCGCGGGAGGCTATTATGAAAAAACAAAACCAAGAAAAAATCATGTTGTTTTTAAAAAGAATTATAATAATTGAAATCATTCTCATTGCATTTCCATTTTTATTCTTTCTTTTCTCAAGGATTATCGGCATAGGTCATCCTGACTTATTTTTTATTATGCAAGTGACGATTATAACACCATTTGTCTTAATGATTCTTGGTGGATTAATGTTATTCGTATGGAGCGCCCCTTCAGAAGAGTTCTATAAATACGCAATTGGATTTTTGCGTTTTGATTTTAATAAGAAACGTGATAATACGTATAATAAATATTGGATATTGAGCTATTTTGTATTTTGTGGATTGTATTTTTTTATATTTAGTATCTTTTTTTATTTTGCAGGTTTTAAAAATATCGGAACAGTGATTTTTTTAAGTTGGTTTGGTGTAATATTTCTTAGATTGCTACATTTTTATCCTCGCAGTTATAATACCTGTGGACAGTTTGGAAAACTTCTATTTACAACTTTTATACCTTTTGGTGTGTTATTAGAAATTGGATTGATTTTTTTTAAGGGCATCACAATCTTATGGGACGAAATGATTGTTTACATTTTTTTCAGTCTAATGATGTTGCTTTCTACGTTGGCTGCTGAAATTCTAATGGTAGCTTTTAAAGAATTAATTAAAGGAATTCGGAAAAAATGAGATTAACTACTAAGAGCTTATTAATGAAAAAAGAATTGAAAGAGGTAGCATTATGCCAGAATTTCCCCATGGATTAAATCGTGCTTTACAAGTTGTCTTTGGTGGATTTATTTTTGCACTAATTATTAGAGCAGTTTTAGAGGCATTTGGTTACAAAGAACTAATTGTTTTATTTAATTTACTATCAATAGCATTAATTATATTGTTGTTCCAAAAAATGAATTATTGGTCAATATCCTACTTGATTGGATGGATAGCTGGATTAATGGCTTTCTGTCTAATATTAGAACCATGGGAAATTGTGCTATATGTAGTTGTTACATTTGTAATTTTATTTATCAAAATTCAAAGAAAAATATAGGAGAAGTTAAATATGTTCATATTAGAAAAAATTAAAGAAAATCCAAGATTCATATATTCAATCACAGTTATTTTTTTAATCTATTTTTTAATAGAATCATTATTCAAATATAGAATCTTGCCTTCATTTTCGTTTACCATCGGAAATGTATCCTTACCGCCATTTCAAGCAACACAAATACTTTTTGTTTTTCCATTGATGTTATTTCTCTCATATATTCTTTTTATTAGAAAAGGAACCATAAAATGGCAGGACCTTGGATTTAATAAAGGAAGAAATGGTTTGCTAAACGCAATATCTTTAGGTCTGTTAGGTGGATTGGTAATAGGTGTTTATAATTATCTTTTGATGGATTATTTTCTTTTAAAAAATCAAGTTGTCGCTAATTTCATAGAAAAATGTCTTTTTGCACCAGTCTGGGAAGAATTCTTTAACAGAATTTTATTGCTTGTAATTATTGAAGCTGCAGTAATAATTACTGTAGATAAATATTATTTTGAAAATCCAAAGTATAAAGATAAAATAACAGAAAAAACAAGAAAATATGATTTGTTTGGATTTTATTTGTTAATTTTATTTATTGGAGGTATCTGGTTTGTCTGGTGGCATAGTATCTGGCAAAGTGGCAACATATTACTTGCAGGAATGATTGCAGGTGCAGTCTATTTGAAGACGAGGAGTATAATTGCTCCGGTAATTGTACATTCGATGAGTAATTTTGTAACAGGTGGATTTTTAATTCTAATTATTCATTATTTCAGTAGTTTTATGTAACCGATTTAATGACTTACGGCCAATAACTCCAACATTCTAGTTCTTTTCTGTATACCTCCTTGTAGCTATTACAGAGATTAGCAGGCATAGAATTGTTTCTTGTGTGAACACACTTAAAGAGATTTTCACATTTTAAACAGCATTTATAGTTTTCTTTCATTATAATCCCTGTCTATAGAATATGATAAGATAATGCCTTAAAAAGCCTATTTATTATCCTATAAACCCGTGTTTAGATATAATTCGCTGGAGAAAGGAGTTGAATACCAGTTTAATGGCAAAAAACAGTTGTTTCTGCTGTTGAATGAAATAGGGGCTGTGCCCCTATAACCCCATTCCGCCTTCGCTTCCTCGG
>CAZWYI010000059.1:0-5892 GCA_964638155.1 uncultured Thermoplasmatales archaeon
AATGTGTTCTAATTTAAAAAAGAAGCAGAATTTAGACTAAAGTGCGAAATTCAGGATTTAAACTTATTCCTAAAACAGAAGGTAATAACATAATAAATAAAATGAAAATTATAGTAGATTTTTTTATCATATTTTTAAACCAAATTTTATATAACTAATATTTTATATTAATTTTACTCTGATAATGAGTCTGGAATTGTAAAATATCTATTATTTTTTTACTTTATCTGCTACTTTTTTCATTAGAAATTCTCGAATTTCTTCAGGTTTTGTAGAATCGATTCCAAAATATTCTGGAAATTTTTTGGTAGTGGTAAGAATCTCAGTATTTCGATATGGTTTTGCATAAATTAGTTTCATTCTAGAAAGTTCATCTACATGATCATATGCTTTTTGACCTATCATACGACGTAGATTAGACTGTTTTATTGGTTGATGAAAAGCAATTAAGGTAAGTGTTTTTAATAGATTTGTATCAATCTCTGGGTCTGATATTTTTATTGTTTTTTCTGTAAATTTTTCTTTTAACTGCATTATATATTTATTTCCTGCTTTTACAATCTCCATTGAAGTATCGTTTTTTCTCTCTATATTATAATTTTTTATCAGATCATCAATTGTTTTTTTTATTTTTGTTCTACCTAAACCTGTTGCATCTTTGATTTCGTTTATACTTACTGGTTTTGTTGCAGAAAAAAGAACTGATTCCACAAGGCGCTTATCTTTAACACCCATTTTTTTATACCTCAAATAAATATTTTTTTAACTATAACCTTTGTTTTTGATATATATTTTTCCATAGGGAAATTTTTTCTGATAAACAGTTATTTTATTATCATATGCTAAAAATAACACTGACATAAAAAGTTTGATTATTTCCTCTCTATTTTTGTTTTTACATAAATCTGATAAAACCATTGTTTTTTTAGAAATATTTTTTATTTTATCCCAAGTGTCTTTTATATCTTTTTCTAAATGGTCTTCATGTGCTGTTCCATTCATTCTTTTTCTAGCAAGTCTGTCTAGTCTTTTTCTTTCTTCTTTTCTTTGTTTTTCAATTAGTTTGAATTCCTCTGCTTCTTTTTTAGCTTGATCAAAAGCATCAAGCAGTTCCATCAAGGTTACTTTTCTTTTAGCGTTTCTTCTAGTTGGTTTTTCAATAGGGGGCTCAGGCATTTTCATAACTAGATTAGTATAAGAATAAGAATCATCCTCAGTGAACCACATCTCTTGAGGGATATCCCCCCAGTCAAGTGGCTCGTAGGTTTCTTTTTTTTCTTCCATGTTGAAAACTAAATTTGCACTCTGTAGTTTTAATACTTTCCAGGCAAGTAGAATAATACGTCCCGCTGTAACTAGATCTATTTTTTCTTCTTTTGCTCTTTTCAAATACATTGTACTAAAATTTACTAAATCAATATCCCATGGGTCAAGATGCTGTTTTGTTACAAGTTCAAATGCTATAGCAATTGATCTATCAAAAGGATCCTCAATTGATATATGCTCTCCTTCATTTGTTTTCTGAAGCATTGTGACATAATAATTAATCTTTTTTGAATCATCTTTTTCATCGATTAATGATTTATGAAAAAGTAAGTGATTTATCACTTCGTTATCAATTTTAACCTGCTGCAACCATCTTTCCTCCTTCAGTTTTTATTTCTCCTTTGGGGCCTACCGCACTTGGATCTAAATTTCCAATCATATCTGAAACACCTGTATCACGCATTGTAACACCATATACATGGTTTGCCTCTTTTAATGCTATTTTTCTAAGCGAGACCATTATAAATTGAGAATCTTGAGCTCTTTTTTTTACCATACGGCTGACTGTTTCTGCATTGATTCCATCAAGAAACATGTCTACTTCATCAAGTACATAAAATGGACTTGGATCATATCTTTGGATTGCAAAAATAAAAGCAAGAGATGCTATACTTTTTTCTCCGCCGGATAAAGCTGAGAGAAGTAACACCTTTTTACCACGTGGCCGTGCTTTAATAGTGAGACCACTTTCAAAAAGATTTTCTTCGTCTTCCAGTTTTAATTCAGCTTCTCCTCCTTCTGAAAGCTGACCGTAGATTTCTTTTAAGTTTTTATTAACAGCATCATATACTTCAAAAAAACGTTCTTTCTTTTTATCAGTTATATTATTTACTAGTTTTTGTAGGTTCTTTTTTTGTTCTTTTAGGTGTTTTACATCTTCATCAAGTTTTTTCTTTCTTTCACTTTGATGCTCATATTCTTCTAAAGCACGCATATTTACTGGTTCAAGTTCACGCATATTTTCTTCAGTAGCATTCATTGAATCTTTAAGTGATTCAACATTTGGAAGTTTTAATTCATCAGAAATTTTCGCATCATATAACTTAATTTCTTGATTTAATTCTTTTATTGTTGCATCGAGTGTGGGAAGTCTATATTTAGCACGTGAAATGAGATCATAATATGATTCAATACGTGTGTTTAACTTATCTATATCATTTTCAATTTTTACTGTTTCTTTATATATTTCATCTCTATTTTCTGTTAAATCTTTTATTTTTCCAGTCATCTTTTCTTCTACTTTCATTAGAGCATTTAGTTTATCTCGTAGTTTACTTCTCTCTTCTTTTAATTCTTCAACATTATTCTGATGCTCTTCTGTTTGACTTGTTTCATTTTGTATTTTTTCTTCAATTTCATTTTTTCTTTCTATAAGTAGCTCTATTTTTTTATCAAATGTGTCTTTTTCACTTTTGAGGTTTCTTATGTCGTTGGCTAATTCTGTAACTTCTGATTCTAGAGTTCTTGTTTTTTGTGCAAATTCCTTTTTTGTTCCTTTCAAAAGAAGTTTTCCTTTTTCTTCTTTTATTTTATCAAGTTCTTCAAGTCTAATTTTATATTCTTTTATTTTTTCAAGAATTTCATTTTTCTTTTCTGTTAAATCTAGTTTTTCTTTGTTTTTTTCTTCTATTTCTTTAGTTATAACTTCTACTTTTTTACTAAATTCTTTTTTTCTTATTTCTTGATCTTTGATATTTGTATCATCTACTTTTGTCCTAATTTCACCTAAATTGTTTTCTATTTCTTTTATTTCTTTTCTAATATCTGCTATTTCTTCAGATATTTTATCCTGGTGAGACATAGCTTGATATAGTTCTTCAGATATTTTTTCAAGTTTTGATCTATCTGTTTTTGTAAAACTCAATCGTGACTTGGAAACACTTCCACCAACCATTGCACCACATGACTCAACTAAACTTCCTTTTAGATCAACAAGTCTAACTCCACCCATAAGTCTTCTAGCATCATCAAGTGTTTCAACTACAACAGTATCTCTAAATACATGCCAAAACGCAGAGTGGTATTTTTCATCAAATTTCACTAAATCAATTGCAAAACCATGTGCTCGCTCGTCTTTTACTGCAAGAAGAGGTTTACCACGGGGTTTACCAGTTATCATCTTATTTAATGGTAGAAATGTAGCACGTCCCAGTTTTTGTTTTTGTAAAAATCTGATTGCATCAGCTGCATCTTTATCGTTTTTTACAACAACTGACTGCATTCTTCCACCAGCAGCAACTTCTACAGCTGTTTTGTATGTTTCATCAACCTTTGCTAGTTCAGCAATGGTTCCAATAATCCCATTTAATTGACCAGTATTTCTTGCTTTTAAAATAGTGTTAACTGCATGATTGTATCTTCCTTGGACTGATTCAGCTGCGTCTAGTTCTGCCTGGAGTTTTGATTGCTCTCTTTGAAGCCTTCTTATAGCATTTTCTAGATCTGTTAATTCTTCTGATAATTCTGCTTCTTTTTTCTTTTTTTCAAATAAATTTTTTTCAAGATTATTTTTTTCTTTATTTTTATTTTTTCCTTCTTTTTTGTTTTCTTCAAGCTGCCAGTTTATATCTTTTATTTCAAATTCATATGTTTGTTTTGTTTCTTCCATTTCTGAGATTTGTGTTTCAAGGCTCTCTATTTTATCTGTGAATCTATTTCTTTTAAGTTTTAATTCATGTATCTCAGTGTTTTTTTCGTTGTACTCTTCACGCATTTTTGCTAGGTCATGGGCTAGATCCATTGATTTATCATCAGATTGAGCGATATCTTCTTTTAACTCTTTTAAAACCTTTTCTTTTTCTTCTAAAATTTGTTTTTTTTCTTTTATTTTTTCTTCTAATTCTTTTTGTTTTTCAGAGTGTTCATTTAATTCATTTGTAAAATTTTCAAGGTTTTCTTTAAACTTATTTTTTTCATCCTGAAAATCTCTTATTTCTTGATTAGAATAATTAATTCTCTCCTCAATTTTTATTTCTTCTTCTCTAATTTTTTCTATTTTTTCTTTTAGTTCTTTTACTTCGTCTCCACCAACATCTGCTATTTTTTCTTCGACTTCTTCTAAGATTTTTTGTTTTTCAGAATATTCTTTTTTAAGGTTTCTTGATTTTTCATCTATTTTTTCTTTTTCTTTTTCGTAGGACTCTATTTGTTTGTTTATTTCAGAAATCTGCTCTTCTACATCTTGTTTCTTTTTAAGTGCGATTTTTGTTTTTATTTCGTATAATTTTTCTTTTAGTTCCTGGTACCTATATGCTTCATCTCTATCGTTTTTTAGTTGTCTAATCTGAGAGTTTATTTCATTTAATATTATTTTAATCCTATCGAGATTTTCATCAACCTCGACTCTTTCTTTTTCTGCTTTTTTTATATCATTATCAAAATTACTTATTCCTGCTATACCATCAATTATTCTTCTTCTATCAACATTACCCATCTCTATTAGACTTGTAACATCTCCTTGTTTTACAATATTATATCCATCGCCAGACATCCTTGCATGATTTAGTATTTTTTCAAAATCAGAAAAGGTGGCACTTTTTCCATTGACATAAAATTTACTATAATAGTTTTCAGGATTATCTTTTAAGGGTGCTCTTTTTATCATTCTTGTAAGAACCACTTCATTATCATCAACAGGCATTTTCCTTTTTTTATTATCAAAAACTAATGATACCTTACAATTTTTCGCAGGATTTTTACGTTTTTTACCTCCGTTAAATATTAGATCAGTTAATCTTCCTGCACGCATAACTTTACTACTTTTAGGGCCTAATACAAAAAGTATTGCATCAGCAATATTACTTTTCCCTGAGCCATTTGGCCCTGTTATTGCTGTAAAACCAGGAAAAAAAGGGACAGTTAATTTTTTTCCAAAAGATTTAAAATTTTCCATTCTTACTTCTTTTAAATACAGAACTCATCCCATCCTATTTATATTACACTTCTAACATTATTCCAAAGCCTTTACTGATCTGTGCATCCCTTCTTATTTTTGTATCAGATATCAGTATATAAAATTTTTTAGTTTTATTTATATTTAATAGATTGAATTTTGAATATTTTCTTTTTTAGAGCTCAGTATAATTTATACTTTCAATGTAGATTTGATATTTTCGTTTGTACTATTATTTTCGTCCATATCTGCAATTAGTGCATCTACTTTTTCTGCTACTTCCATGTGTAAATCTACAAATGTATCGTTTCTAACATTTACATTTGTAGTAGATGTTACAACTTCTGCCTCTTTCCATGGTGTAGCATTAAATTTTATGTTTTTTTCTTTTATACTACTGAGTGCCTCTATTATATTTATAAAGGGGTTTTCCATCTGTGCATTCCGTATAAAAATATTTTTCTTCTTATAAATAGTTTATATGCAACTGTATAATGCAAAAAGTTATGTATGTGAATATGTAGGTTTAATCTTAAGTTTTGATAATTTCTGTAAAATCTATAAAATTAGTGTTTATGATGTTGTTTTTGTGAAAAATGTTACAAATGAAACCTACTAGGGCTTCATCCCGAAATAAATAATTAACAGACAAATATTGTCTGTTAAACAGGATG
>CAZWYI010000060.1:0-5307 GCA_964638155.1 uncultured Thermoplasmatales archaeon
AAGAGCTTATGTCATCATCTTAAAAGAATGACAACTAATTTTGTCCCAATGCCGTTTATTTAGTTAATTATTTAGCTAATAAAAAAATACCTCAAACGTAATAAGAGAAAATTGTATTTCAAAGCTTGAAATGGGGAGTAACAAATGAATGTAAAACTTATTGGATATACACCTGATCCAGAGAATATACCTGCGATGGCTGCAAAATTAACTCACAGTAAAACAAAACCAGAAAATCTAGATAAATCATCAGATAAAGAACTAAAAGAAATTTTAAAGTATGTATTGAATGCAGGTCATACTAGTGTTATAGAACATACTAGTTTTACCTTTGCAATAAGTGATGTAAGTAGAAGTCTTACACATCAACTAGTAAGACACCGTATTGCAAGCTATGCTCAGCAAAGTCAGAGATATGTAGATTTTAAAGAGCCAAATTATGTTACTCCTCCAAAGATAGCTAAAAATAAAGAAATGAAAAAAGCCTATGATAAAACAATGGAAAATATCTGGGAAGAATACAACAAGCTTCTCAAGTTAGGTATTCCTGCAGAGGATAGCAGATTTATTTTACCTAACGCGGCTTGTACAAATATAATTGTTACAATGAATGCAAGAAGCCTTATGAATTTCTTTGAACTGAGAACTTGTATGCATGCACAGTGGGAAATAAGAAAACTTGCTAACAAAATGCTATCAGAAGTTAAAAAAATAGCACCAAATATTTTTAAAAATGCGGGCCCTACTTGTAAAACAAAAGGATATTGCCCTGAGAATAAAAAAGATTGTCCATTTTATCCAAAGTGATAACTTATGAAAAGACCATATGTTTTTATAAACTGTGCCATGAGCGTTGATGGAAAAATCGCATCAATATCTGGTAAACAGATTAGAATCTCCTGTGATGAAGACATAAAAAGAATGTATAACCTTAGAAATGAATCAGATGCAGTACTTGTTGGGATAAATACGGTCCTAACTGACGATCCAAAGCTTACTGTAAAAGAAAAATATGTTAAAAATCCAAAAAATCCAGTAAGAATTATTCTAGATACACATTGTAAAACACCAGAAGATGCTCTAGTTGTAAATAATAAATCAAAGGCATATATTATCTCAGGAACCGACTGTAAAAAAAATTATGGTAAAAATGTTGAAATAATTAAATGCAAAACAAAAAATGGTTCAATAGCGTTAAATGATTTTCTTAATAAAATATATGATAAAGGAATAAGAACACTTATGGTTGAAGGAGGAAGCAAAATTATTACTAGTTTTATACGGGAAAACCTAGTTGATGACATATTTATCTATGTTGGATCTTTATTAATCGATGGGGAAAATACTCCCTCTATTATATCAAATTTAGATTCCAATATCAATTTAAAGCTAATTGATACAAAAAAAATAGGAGATGGAGTTTTACTTCATTATATGATTTGATAAAATGAAATTCTTGTGTGACCAGATGCTAGGATCACTTGCTAAATGGCTAAGAATTTGTGGTTTTGATACATATTATGCTAAAAGACATACAAGAGACAAAAAACTAATTGAAATTGCAAAAAAAGAAAACCGAGTTTTAATTACTAGAGATAAAGAACTCACATACAACGCAAAAAGAGAACAGGTAAAAACAATAAAAATAATTTCAAAAGACTTAGATGAACAGTTAAAAATTGTTTTAAAAAACGTTGATGTAAATAAAAATTTAGTTCTTTCAAGATGTACAATATGTAACAATTCAATAGAAAAAATTCCAAAAAAAGATGTAAAAGAAAAAGTTCCGGAAAAGGTATTTGAAAACCATGAAGACTTTTTATATTGTCCTAAATGTGAAAAAATTTACTGGAAAGGAACTCACTACGAAAAAATGATTGATAAAATAAAGAAGCTTACTATTTGAAATATTTTCTTCTAAAGCATTCTAACCATTTGAGCATGAGGAATACCTTTTATTTTTAAAACACAGCTAGGGTCGATAAGTCCAATGTCTATTGCACAACTAACAGTTTTTTCTCCAACCAAATTTGCAATTGTTGCTTCTTCTAAAAATTTTTTTAAAACATCTGATGATACTCTTTCACCATCATAAAAGCCCTTATCTACATCGATATGAAATTCCCCATCTTCAAATTTTTTACCGATGAGCTCTTCGTCACATGCTCCTATCAATAGGTCGTTTCCCTGTTTGTATTTTTTAAGACTTATCATGTGTGATTCCTTCATTTGTTTGTTTCTATATAATTGTTAGTTTATCATATCTTATATTATTTTCTCAAAAAAGCTGTTTTTAGATATTTTTTGTAGAAATTTAAATTTTTAAAAAATAATTTTTCGTAAAACAACAAAAATCGCATTTTTTATGGAAAAATATTTATATAAATCTCGTTGAGAAAAACTTTAATACACAAATTTTTTTCACAACCAAAATTCTAAAAACGTAATAATACATACGTTTTGTACAAATTTGATTTTTCATGGGACAGGTCGGATGGAAACAATAATTAAAACATTTTCAGAACATGGTACACTTGTTCAACCAGATACATTAGATTATATTCTATCCCGAAAAAATCCATATAAGTTTACTGATTTTATAACTGAAAATCTAAAAGAATACCCCTTGATTCTTACTATCAATCATATAAAAAAAATCGAGCAAAATATTAAAGAGATAAAAGAAGAAACAAGAAAAGTTGAAATAAATACCGAAGAAAAAGATATTCAAACAAAGATGCTAAAACAAATATATGACAACAAGCTGAAACCAAAACCAGAAATAGATGAAGATTATGATGATTTAAATAACGAAATAGATGAACCAGAAGAGATAGATGAAAAAAGAAAACCAAAAGATATAAATATTAAAAAAGTAAAATCTTGGAAACCAAAAGCAAAAGATTATGATTCAGAGATAAAAATAATCAAGGATGTAACAGGTAAAAGTACGTGCGAAGGACACACTACTGATTTTAATAAACTGTTTAAAAACCGTTTCAACTCAATAAAAAAAATTCTTAGAGGTCAGAGAAGGGAGCTTGCAAATACAATACCAATAAATAGAATTAAAAAAACTGGTTTAAAAGATATCCAAATCGTTGGCATTGTTAAAGAAGTAAGAAATACAAAAAACGGACATAGATTAATCATTCTTGAAGATGAAACAGACGAAGCAGTATGCATTGCTTTAAAACATGACAGAGAGGTACATAGTATCGCTCAAGAAACAATACTAGATGAAATAATAGGTATAAACGGACAAATTAGTAAAAACGGAGATTTAATAGTAATAAATAATATAGTATATCCTGATATTAGTATACAAAACGAGCGTCACAGTGCAGAGGTACCTGTTTTTGCAGCTTTTTTATCTGATATCCATGTTGGAAGTAAACAATTTTTAGGCGATCAATGGAACTCATTTTTAAAGTGGATAAATGGTCAAATGGGTAATTCAAGGCAAAGAGATGTTGCAAGTAAGATAAAGTATATTGTAATCCCTGGGGACGTTGTCGATGGAATAGGTATATACCCAAATCAGGAAAAAGAATTATCTATTGTTGATGTCTACAGACAATATGAATCACTTGCAGATCATTTAAATCAGATACCTGATCATATATCTATCATAATGCAGCCTGGAAACCACGATGCAGTGCGTCCTGCTGAGCCACAGCCTACTTTTGAAAAAGAAATTCAAGATCTTTTCACAGATAAAGATATTACTTTTGTTGGAAACCCCTGTTATTTTTCACTTCATAATGTAGAAATTCTTTCATATCATGGTCAAAGTCTTCTTGATTTTGCAACAAATGTTCAACATCTAAAATATAATAATCCAGTTGAAACAATGAAGGTGATGCTTAAAAAACACCACTTAGCACCAACATATGGAGGATATACACCTCTTGCTCCTGAGCATGAGGATTACATGATGATTGATAGGATACCTGATATTTTTGTAACTGGCCATGTGCATCTTGCTGAGATTAGTGAGTATCGAGGTGTAAAACTACTTAATGCATCAAGCTGGCAGGCACAAACTAGTTATCAGAAGATGCTTAATTTTATACCTGATTCAGCAAAGCTTCCGATTGTTGATTTGAAGACTAGTAATGTTACTATGATGGATTTTAGTAAAAAATAAAAAATATTTTTTAGAGATTAGGAAAATATTGATTTTTTAGGTTACAAAATAATTGTTGTATCACAGGGAATCCTGAGAATAATCTGTTAATTAGTGGGTATTCTATTGTTTTTTGTTTTGATAATGTTTTTGATGTTCCCGGACCCAAATCTAATGTAGTAACTGAGCTGAAAAAACCATCTTTTGTAGGATCATTTGGAATAGTAGTATATCCTGGATCAGTTATTGTATGACCTCCATTCTTACCATTATCATCAAGCAATGGGTGCTGCAAAATTTTACAAGAAGAGTCAATAGATTTTGATGCATATCTAAATATTTCCTCTATTGAGACATATCCGTTACCATCTAAATCTGATTTATCTTTGCCTAAAAAACCTTCCATAACAGATACAAGCCATCCGCCACCTAAACCGCTATAAGTGACCTCATCTTCTTTACAAGAAGTCATAACAATCCTTTTTATATTGTCATCAGATTTTGATAAACTATCTATACATCCACCGCTATGACAACTGAGAATGGAAACAATTTGAGTACACTTAATATTATTTATAAAATCTGAAAGTTTTGTTTCGCTAATCAACATTTCTGATTCCCATGGGCCATCATTGAGATAGAATTTGTATTCTCCATTATCTATTACTCCATGTCCCATCATAGCTAAAACAAAAAGATCATCTTTTTCTGCTCTTCTTAAATCTTGACATACATTATTAAGATCAGCCAAATCAGGCTTATATAATGGATAGACATCAAAGCCATTTTCATTAAGAACAGCTTGCATATTATCATATGCCAGATCAAGCTCAGTTTCATCCCAATTTGCTTCTGATGGACCTCTCAAGACTATTGCATATTTATGACTGTATGATTGTCCAATTGCAGCAGTTGTGTCATCATTAGCCTTATTTTCTTTGTCATTACTATCCATCACAGTAAGAGTCACTGTTTTTGGACCCGTCTTTGAATAAGAATGAGTTGGGTTTTGTTCATTTGAAGTAGCGTCATCTCCGAAATTCCAAAGATACTGATATGAACCTGAACCACCAGTTACACTGCAATCAAATTGAATTGAATTGCCTTTGGCTCCAAAATATGGTCCACCTGCATCTACATTTAGTTCTTCAGTTTGTTCTTCTTCGAAATGTGCGGTT
>CAZWYI010000061.1:0-5168 GCA_964638155.1 uncultured Thermoplasmatales archaeon
GATAAGGAGAATAAAGAGATTTCTATAATAGGGGTTTTTCAAAGTCCTCTATATTATTTAATGCATCTCCGTCTGGGTCAAGGTTTTGGTGATCATCGTATTTTGTTATGTTGTAGTTGAACTCTTCTTCCCACCAGTCTGGTGCTCCATCATTATCTGTATCAATTCCAGGAATATCTATAGGTTCATCTTCATATCCATGTACAATTGTTTTTGAAAATTTATTTTTAACTTCCCAGTTTGATCCTGCCGCATTATATTTTTCTATACTCCATGGAATAAATTTTATTTTTCTAAAATGTAATTTAAAAATATCAGGTATTCTAAAACCATAGTTAAAAATGGGTCCTAGTTTTCCACCCCAGTAATTATCTTTTGCAATGCATAGTGAATCTTCAACATTTACTGATTCTATTTTATTGTTATAAAGATTACTTTGTTCTACTTTACAGTAGCTATCGCTCATATAAATACAGTGTCTAAAATTATTTATTAGGTTACTTTCAAATATTTCTATCTCTGAATTTTTTTGAACCCATAAACCAAAATGGGTAACATTTTCTATATCACATTTTTCAATTTTAATTGATTTTGAGTTTTGCAATCTCATTCCAAATCCGTTATGTAAGATGTTACAGTTTTTAAATTTAAAATTATTTGAATTATATATCCCGCATCCTCCGCCATTATCGTTGTTGTCACATATTGCACTATCTATAACTTCAATATTTGAACTTATATTGAAAAAAAGACCTGCGCCTGTCTCATGTACATATGTATCTTTTATCAAAGAATTTTTTGTATCTCTTGAGTTTATACCAATAGAGCTGTAGCAAAACTCAGAAGTTTTTACAGTTAAATTTTCATTTGATTTTGTGTATATCCCTTCACCATTTAGATATAATGTACAGTTTTCTATTGTGTTTTGATCTGTATTTTTTAATAGTATTCCTGTTCTTGTTCTTTTTATTATACAATCAGATATTTGGTTTTTATCTGATTCTATAATTATTCCTGCGTTTCCTTCGTATCCTCCGGCATTTCTAATGGTAAATTTTTCAATTATTACATTATTTTCTTTTATTTTTATTCCGTATTCTTGGTATTCTGGATCAATTATTGTTTTTGTTTTGTCTTCTCCAATTATTCTTATAGGTTTTTCTATAGTTATTTGTTCGTTATAAATCCCATTTAATACATAGATTATATCGTCTTTTTTTGCATTATCGACTCCAGAAGTTATATTTTTGTATGGATTATCATATGTACCATCCCATGGCCCTATAGTATTATTTTTATCAACAAAAATAAGATCTGTTTCTAAAATTTCAATTGTGTTTTCTGTTTCTATGTTTGCTGATAATGCATAGTTACTTGTTACCGTAAGTAGCATTATTAGTATTGTGAATACGCATATCTTTTTCATGTTGTTAATATTCCCCCATTTAACAGTACTTAATTTGTATACAGACCTTATTTATATAATTTTTACCTAATTTTTCTAATACTATACTTATATTTTCAACTTTTCATTAAAAATATAGAAAATTATATATATTTATGAATAACAAATATAATAATATGGACACATGTTATCTATTAACATGAAAGAAATGTATTGGAAGGTAATGAAATGTTAATTGTAGGGCAGGTATATTCAGAAGAAGAAAGAAAAGAAGTTACATTTATTGCAAAAGTATTTACTGTAGGTGAAAGAATAAGAGAAATAGCTTCACAAAATAAAAAAAATTAATTTTCTAATTCGCCGGATAGACTTTTTGTACCAATTAATGTTTTAGTGTCCATTACTCCCTTAAGTGATCGAATCTTTTTTATTACAACTTCTCCAATTGAGTCAATATCATTTGATTTTATCTTTACAAGTATATCGTATTCACCAAACAAAGGATGAATTTCTGTTACTTGAGATATTTCTTTTAAAGACTCATACACCTTTTTTTCGTGTAACGGACTAATTGTTAGTAATGCAAATCCTATTGCCATGTTAAAGTGAATTAAATTGATGTGTCTTATAGTTTTTCATTTTAAAGAATTTGTTGTAAAATATAGAAAAATAATAAATATTGTTAATGCATTATGTTAACAATTATCAGGAGGTGTTAAATTTTGGAAGAAGAAACAAAAAATAAAACTGCTATAACTAGCGTTGCAGAAAAAGAATTAAATTTATTATCACGACACATGGAAGTATTAAAAACAGTTAAGGAAAATGGTCCAATAGGTATAATAAAACTTTCAAAAATGACAGGTGAGCCACAACATACGATAAGATACTCACTTAGAACTCTTGAAAAAGATGGAATGATAGAGCCTTCACCAAATGGGGCAATGATTACAGATAAAGTACATGAAAATTTAGGCACACTCGAAGAAACGTTAAATGATTTTTCAAAACAAGTAGAGACAATAAAAAAGAAATTAAAATAATAAATTTTTTTTTGATTTTATATTCTACATTTTTTGATAATAGATGTTAAACAAATATTATAAACCATTTCTAATATACTTTAATGTTACAAGTGAGAAAAAAGGAGAATAGAAAAAAATGAAAACCTACAAAATATTGTTCGTTGCAATGATTTTTTTCATATCAATGTTTGCAACAAACGTATCAGCAGAAAATGTATTTACAATAAATGATGGAACTGAAGATGTAATTGATGCTAATGAAAATTTTACTGATTACCCTGACGTTGATATAAACCAAGTGATGGTAAATAAAGACGGAAATGCTATCGAATTTACTCTAAAATTAGTCGAGGAAGGAAAAATACTTGATTCTGGGTTTATAGTTGCTTACTCAGGTTATTTAACAACAAGTAAAAGAGTTTATGAAATTGTCTATGCAATTGCCGATGAATCTCTTGGCTTGTATGAAGATGGTGTAACTATCTCAGCATATGGATTTGAATCTAGTGCTGAAGAGGGAATTGACGTTGATGTAAAAGATTATTCCGGTGTTGGGACAAATACTTTAACGATTAATTTTAACCTTTTAGATAACAATGAAATATGTATTGGACTAGATTGTCTAACATTGACTATGGGTGATGCAACAGGTCTTGGGACCTATCTTGATCAATTAAATTTAGAATATGATTTCCCAATAGCAGATGCTGGAGAACCCTATAACATAAAGGCAGGAAATAAAGTAACTCTAGAAGGAACAATTGATGAGGGTTCAGCATCTGATTATAATTGGCTGTGGACAATAGATGATACAAGTATTACATATACAGGCCAAACTGCAGAACATACATATTCAATCCCAGGTAATTACACTGGCACTCTTTTTGTTTATAACGACCAAGGTCAATATGATAGTTCCAAATTTGAAGTAAATGTTCAGGGAGAAAAGACTAACGGCGGAGGCAATAACAACGGTGGTAACAACCAACCAGGCTTTGAAATGATAGCAGTAATTGCAGCAATTGGAATAGCATTAATTTTACTTAGAAAGAGAAAATAATCTCTTTTTCTTTTTAGTTATCTTTTTATTTAGTTATCCTATGACAGTATTAGCATACTTGAGGAGAACTATTTTATGACTGCAGAAAAAAAAGAACAAAAAGAAAGTAAATTTGCGTATAAAAAAAAGACCGCATACGAAATATTTTCAAAAGATAAAATTAAAAAAGCATATGATTTTTGTAATAACTATAAAAAATTTTTAGATTCATCAAAAACAGAGAGAGAAGCAATTGAAAATATAAGAAAATCTGCAAAAAAGAAAGGTAAAAAAATAATTATTAATCGAAATAAATGTGCTGCAATTTTAGTTAAAGGAAAAAAACCTGTTAAAGATGGAGTAAAAATAGTTATTTCTCATGTTGATTCGCCAAGGCTTGATCTAAAACAAATCCCATTGTTTGAAGAATCAAACAGCAATTTAGCTCTATTAGAAACCCATTACTATGGTGGAATAAAAAAATTTCATTGGGTAGTAATCCCTCTTGCTCTTCATGGATTAGTATTTACAAAAACTGGTAAAAAAATAGATTTTAGTATTGGTGAGGCTGATTCTGATCCAGTTTTTTCTGTACCAGATCTTCTACCTCATTTATCACATGAGGTTCAGGATAATAAAAAACTTAGTAAGGCAATATCGGGCGAAAGCCTTGATATAATCGTAGGTAATGAACCAATAAAAGGAAAATATGAAAATAAGATTAAAACAGCTATTATCGAAAAATTACACAGCGAGTATGGTATAACTGAAGAAGATTTTATTTCAGCAGAACTTGAAGCAGTCCCTGCTTTTAAAGCAAGGGACATTGGTTTTGATAGATCTCTAATTGGTTCATATGGTCAAGATGATAGAGCATGTGCATATTCAGCATTAAAAGCAATTCTTGATATAAAAAATCCAAATTATTCAGTTATAGCATTATTTGTTGACAAAGAAGAAATAGGAAGTGAGGGAAACACAGCAGCACAGGTCAATACTTTTCTTAGATCTATTATCAAAGAATTGGATTCTAAAGTGGACGTAGATAGAGCTATGCTTAAATCAAAAGTTATATCAGCTGATGTTAATGCAGCTGTAACACCGAATTATACTGACGTGTTTGAACTTAAAAACGCATCAACTTTAGGTCACGGCATTGTTATGAGCAAGTTTACAGGCCATGGCGGCAAATACAGTGCTAATGATGCAACAGCAGAATATGTTAGTGAAATTAGAAACATGCTTAACAAAGAAAAAATACCCTGGCAGACGGCTGAACTTGGTAAAGTTGACAAAGGCGGTGGCGGTACTGTTGCAAAATATTTTTCACGTCTTGGTATGGAAGTAATAGATTTGGGTCCTGCTGTTATGAGTATGCATGCACCATATGAAGTAACAAGTAAGGTTGATATTTATTCAACATATCTAACATATAAAACATTTTTAAAATATTAGTGGATCTTAATTTATAAAGGCTATCCTCTTTTTTCGATTAATATTTTACTTTTTGGATTTTTTTAACTTTATTTGGGAACAAATGTTATAAAAAAACAACCACAATATTTTTATAATAGTTATATATACTAATCAAAAAATATTAAAGGTGAAAAAAGAAATGGATAAGAAAATCACTTCTTTTATGATCCTGAGTTTCGCACTTAAATAAAGATTAAGTGCCTTCAGCGGTTGTATTTTTTGG
>CAZWYI010000062.1:0-4524 GCA_964638155.1 uncultured Thermoplasmatales archaeon
AATCAACAAAAAATAAGATAGGATGGGATACTTAAATCTTATTTTGACAGTATCTTTTTTCCCTATAATAACTATAAATAGAAATCAAAAATGCAGAAGTTGCAATTATTATTGATAAAAATTCAATAAACAATATTTCCATTTTTTTATCCTCCTTTTATGTTGGTTGGAATTTATGATGCCTAAGATCATTACTTCCCTTTTTGCCGTTATTAAAGTTATACCACATCAGAAAAATTGCTGTACCCGCAAAAATTATTCCAAATAATTCTACAGATCTAACACCTCCACGAATATTAGACAATCTATAGAAACCACAGATGAATACTACAATTGCAAATATCAGACCAATTATATCTAGATCTGTAGCAAGTGTGAAAAATCCATTTGAATTATTTTTTCTCAGAAGCTTTTTTAGTTTTATCATATTATCTATAAATTTGATCTATTTAGACATCATATTTTTCCAATAAATTATGCTTCATCTCCAACATACCAGTCTAGCCCTCTGCAACCCCATACATCATACAACGCATGATGATGTTTTGTATAGTGTTTCTCCATTAAAAAATGAACTTTCTTTTCTAGATGTTGTATCTCTTTTTCAATTGCCTCGTAATTCTGGGTTTGACCTCCTTCTATCTTTTTCCTCATATTTCCTTTACCTCCTTTCTCTATAGTTATTTTTGTAGTTTTTAGCTTAAAATGATTGGGGTTTTCTAAGATTTACTTGAAATAAGAAAATTATAAAAATGTGAATTCTAATATATCTTAGAGTTAATCCTTTTATTCTAAAAAAGCGAGGAGTTTATATGGAGGATAATTTCCCATCTCAAATAAAAGCGTTAAGTGGAGCTACAAAAAACAAAATAAAAATTCTAGATTACTTATCATATAATATAGAAGGAGCAACTTCAAGAGAAATAAAATCAAGTGTGTTAAAAGAAAGTAAGGATGCAACATTCTATAATTATTTAAATCAACTAAAAAGTTCAAATTTAATATCAAAAAAGTATGAAGGAGGAAAATACAAATATTTTCTGACAGGAAACGATCTTTCAGTGTTTTTCAAAAAGGAACTCCCAAAAGTAAGAACTAGTTTGGGGAAAAAAGTAGAAAAGTGGGATTCTAAGTACATTACAAATTCTTTATATGAAACCTTGCTAGAAATGGACAAAGAATTAAGACCTTCAGAAATAGTTGAAGAAACAGAAGAGATTATCAAATACTCAAATCTAAAAACCATAAGCAAGCCAACAATTAGATATCTCATTTCAGAAGTACTACATAATAATGATTTAAAAAAAGAATGTCATGCTTTTTTACCAGTAGGTTTTCCACTAGAAAATATAAAAACCTATTCTGAAAGAGAAAGCCCTTTAGGTCTTCATAAAAATTTTGTAGGGCAAAAATTTAGAGAGCAATATTTTATCAGACAAATACCTTTTAACACTTACAGTTATTTTATAGATCATCCAGATGTACATTTTCATAGCATTGAAAATCTGTTATATCCATTAAACGTCTTACATGACATAAGATGGGTATTTTTAGGAGGATTAGAAGTTAGAAACCATCGTAGTTCTCCAGCAAAACATCTTAGATCTGCACTAGCTCAAATATTAGGTCTATTAGGTTTCACTATCCATGATTATGTTAGAACCCAAGGAATACATCATTTCAATTATTATATTGCCCCATTTGTTGAAAAAATAAAACAAAAAGAAATTCAAAATGAATGCGATGGTTTTATAAAACAATTATACCGTGAATTTATTAGTAGGCCCCGGGATTTTATCTGTCCCAGTCTTACACTTGATCTTGATGATACAATTGTAAAAAATAAAGAAGTTATAAAGGGTGGAACTAGACTAGATTTTAACTATGACCAATATAACAATCTTGCTTCTAAAATAACACTTGAAACACTGAGGGAATATCAAAAAGGATATGACGATGTAAACCCTTATTTATATCCAAGGATTTTTTTGGCTTTAAGCAAAAAAAATATAAAAAAACTAGTTGAAAATAAAGAACTTATAGATATATTATATAAAACAATAGTAAAATCAGGTTCTAAATCAATATATTTTGTAAACAGAGAAAAAGACGTGGGATACGTATCAGATATGACTAGTATACAACTTGATTCTTCAGATGAACTAAGAGGAAAAGGATGTATACTAGCAACATCGATTATAAATTTTGATAAAAATAAAGATAAATTTGATATAAATCAGATAATTGATAATACAGATGAAATATTAGATAAAATACGTGATTTTGGAAATTGGAAAAAAAGAAAGATTCTAAATAATATTTACCCGAATAACTTCAATATTTTAGGTAGTATCAGATATTCACCTAAGCAAAAAAGTTATTTTGTAATTGAAAAACCAATAGTTTGTATTAAGTTTTTCAGTTTAAAAAGAATATTTTCTCATTATTCAAAAAAAGAAGACGAAGGAGAAATATTTGAAGATGTAAAAAAATTAATGAAGTATCTCTATAATAAAACTGAAGAGATAAACAAAATTTCAGGAATAAAGCTAACCATTGGACAGACTGCTGCAGGATCTACTGCAGTAAACAGAGCATACAATCGATATGGTATAAATTATGATAGAAATTCTTTGTTTTCATCTATTCATTCAAAAGAAATAGATGAAAAAATAAAATATGATTCTGAATTAAATAATTACATAAATGGTGGAATAGTAACTAGAATTTTATTTGATAAAGAAAAATATAACAAAGAGGAATTTAGAAATCAATTAGAATTATGCTATGAAAAAGATATAAAATTAGTGAATTTTAGAGATGAAAAATATCAGAAAAGAAGGATCTAAGGATATAATTAAATAAGTGATTGGGTAAATTATTATTTTTCATATAAAAAACCATATTGTGTTTTTCTTTTGAAACCTCTAAATTCAAGTATCCCCAATCACTCCATTCAAAAAAGTAATCCATCACTTGTGCTTTTACAGTATAGTTACCAGGTTTTTTCCAAACATGAAAAACTTGCAAAGTCATACCAGACCTCCAACCTTTCTTGCAACTGCTAGTTCCTTTATAGTATAAAGTTATGTTTGAGTCATCTCCAAACTCAACATATAGTTCAGTCATACGATGGCCATCTGGCTCAGTTATTGTAATGTTATAGGTGTATTCTTTTCTAATTTTACAATTTGTTGGACCCTCTATTTCTGGAGGATTAGGTGGATTATTATAATGGGAAACAATGCATGTTGAATCTGTTTTTAAACAACAATTGAAAGACAAAAAGAGGAATATTAAAACAATTAAAAAAACTTTAAGCATATCTTTCATTTTTTTCACACAATCCAAATGAAAGATAAATAATCTATGATAAATATATTATGGCTATATTTTTGTTATGATTATGTAATGTCAAGTGACATCGCCAACATTGGTATTTGAATAAATATTGTAAGGTGAATTATTTATCCCCATATGATAGCGTTCGTTGTTATACCAATCACGGTACTCTTCCAGAAGTGTTTGAGGGTTTTCAAACACTTTGTCAAGACGAAGGTATTCCTCGTTTAAAGACGGATACATCTTTCAACTTTTCCTTTGCATTGTGGATAGTATGGAGGTGCATGAACCGGGTCGATTTCTTTCTGTTGATCATTGCACCATTCTGAGAACGGTTCTCGAAACTGAGAACCGTTATCAGAAAGTATGCTATCTGGTAGAGCATATTTTTTGATACAATTTTTAAACTCCTCAGTGACAATCTCTGTTGTTATAGATTTGTACATTTTTACAGATACTAGATATCTTGAATAGTCATCTAGTATTACTAGTGCTTTGAGTCGTTCCCCGTTTAGAAGGAATGGTCCTTTTATATCTATCTGCCACATCTCATTTGGATATGTGGCTCTGAAAAATTTCCAATCTTTACGGTTTTTCTTATATGGTGAACCATTTATCCCATGTTTTTTGAGGATATTGTTTATACCCTGGCGGCTTATTTTTGTTGTTTTCCAAGTAACTCCTAGGTTTTCTTCTATTAGATATTTTATATAAGGTGGTGGGGACATGAGTGCTACTTTTATCCGTTGTGTACCCCCGTTGAAACTATCACGTAGTAATATTATTGCTTTTTCGATATTTGGTGTAATCTTCCGATGTCTTGTATGTGGTTTTCTACTTCTGTCTTTGAAATTCTTCCTGCCTGGAAGATGGCAGGTTAGTTTAACCCATTTCCATACTGTCCAACGGTGGGCATCAAACATATCTGCTATATCTTTTATGTGATGTCCACGTCTGTAAGCTTTAACTATACATTCCCTTATTTCAGGTGTGAGTGATCCCATCCTTATTCCTAAAATAATGGATGTGATCACTCCTTTTTTAAAATTTAGTCTAAAAAGTTTGTAAAAATGTTGGCGATGTCACTTGACATTACACCATCAAAAACTATTTAAATCTTAAATTAAATGATAAATATGTGAGGTACATGATAAAAAATAAAAAAGATATGGTAATTTTAAC
>CAZWYI010000063.1:0-4291 GCA_964638155.1 uncultured Thermoplasmatales archaeon
CTAAAGCCTTTCTATCTGCCATACGTCTCAGGATTTCAGCCGCACGTTGCCCATATTTTTCAGATTTTACATTGAGTCTTTCCTCTTTAGCAATTTCCTGCACCAACAACTGAAGCAAATATATTTTATCGCTATAAGAAAGTGTAGTGATTTCGGTTCTGATTTTGGTAATAGTCATTTTTACTCTCCAAATTAAAGACTGACATTATCCTGCTCTGTTTCCAGAATATGCTGAAAATTCTCTCTGGCAAACTCATGGGTACACATTGACCAGATGGGCTATAAACAGACACCAGTCATACTTTCCACTTTTGAAAAGAGTTTCTGCGACATCAAGATCGTGTGCAGCAGAATCCACCCAATACCCGATCTGTCTGAGCCTATTGGCTTTTTCCAGCTTTTTATTGGAGCTTTGGTTCATTTTCCATCACTCACCATTGGTCATGAATACGTTCAAATTCATGATACCCCTGCCGGCAGATATTTGCAACCCATACCCAACCCCCCAATAACGACAATAACGCAGGCCTGACCCCCAACTTATTCCGCCCAATCCTCAACATTCAATCGATCAACCTGGCAGAATTCCTGCACATTATGTGTCACAACCGTAAGCCTGTTTGCTATGGCGATGGATGCAATCTGGGTATCCCGTTCACTGATCACCCTGCCTTGTCTTTCAAGTTGTGCCCGGATACCTGCATATGCTTCTGCAGCGGCTTCATCAAAAGCGTACATACCCAGTACAGATTTTATCTGCTGAATCTTTTCTCTTCGTTCTTCTTTTTTGACCGGTGATTTTTCTATTCCATACAATATTTCAGCCAGGGTAATGGCAGATAAAAACAGATCAGCGGGCGTATGTGCCTTGATTCGCTGTATCACGCGACTGTCACCGCGCATCCAGTAACTGACAATATTCGTATCAAGCAGGTACATATCGGTCTTTATTCATCCAGACTGAATTCTTTTGACGGCAGTGCTTCAGGCGTTTCAAAATCCGGATCAACCGGAAAAGCATCCCAGAACCCCTCGGGCCATTTGCTTTTCTCAAGCGGTTCAAGAATCACCCTGTCCCCTTTTTTGGATATTTTGACTTCATCTCCCTTGAAACGAAACGCTTTGGGCAACCGCACAGCTTGAGACCGCCCATTTTGAAATATTTTTGCAGTAAGTTCCATAAAGCCGCTCCTTTTTTACATGGATATATATCAGTATATACCTCTGTGTAAAAATGTCAACTTTTCCCTGCTTATCCGCTGCTTTATACCCAATAACGACAATAACGCAGGCCTGATAATCATATAAAGGGCGTAGCAAAACCGAGCACTGACCTCTCGCCACTTTTGAGCGGCGTGGAAGCCGGCTTTCCAGGGGAATTTTTGGGGTTCCCCTGGAAAGCCGGCCGAGGCAAATTGGACAAATAAATAGGCACCTCCCTAATTATAGCAATGACTGCTATAATACCAGTTAATTTTTAACGTAAAGGATTTAGGAGGTGCCCAATGAAATATTACGCTGGAATTGATTTACATTCAAGTAATAATTATATCGGCATCATCGATGAGAAAGACAAGCGGGTGTTCGGCAAGCGGATCAAAAACGATCTGCCGGATGTCCTCTCGGTATTGGAGCCGTTTAAAAGCAATCTGGAAGGTGTTGTGGTGGAATCAACCTACAACTGGTACTGGCTGGTAGATGGCCTGCCGCAGCCGCTAAAATGGTTTTTATTACCTGATTCGCCTATGCCGTGAGCCTGTAAGGGGTTGGTTAACAACCATAACGTCTGAAACAAACAATTAGCCACGGCATGGTATTGAAGATTTTCTGGGGTCCGAATGGACCAGGGGCCGTGTATCAAGCATTACGCTGATGCACACTCGCCTTGAACCCGATGGGTGACTGGTGCGGATCATTAACCCGCAAACCAACACGCCGAAATAACAGGAGCAAACCAGGGATAAAAGCCATATGGTAACGACAAATTTAACAGGGGAGAACAGTCAAGGAAAAAGGAAACTTTTTTCAAGGGGAGGTGTTTTTTCCCTTGACTGGTCCTTTAATGGGTGACCCCAAAAATTAATTTTATGATTTCAATTTGTCCAAATATTGCGTATGATCAGGATTATCAATTCAATGGAGATTAAGCATGTCTTCCACTTACATCAACAGGGATTTGGAGAAGCACCTGGTATACATGACAACAAAGTATCCCGTGGTTACACTGACAGGCCCCCGGCAATCCGGCAAATCCACGCTGGTTCGTCACGCCTTTCCCGATAAACCTTATATCTCCTGCGAAGATCCGGATATCCGGTTGTTTGCCGATCAGGACCCCAGGGGCTTTTTGAAGACATACCCCCATGCGGTGATTGATGAAGTCCAGAGAGTTCCCGGTATTTTTTCATATATTCAAACCCTGGTGGATAAAACCGATGACCCCGGCCAGTTTGTTCTCACCGGATCCAGCGATTTTTTGTTGATTGAGAAAATCACCCAGTCCCTTGCCGGCAGGACCGCCGTATTAAGGCTGCTGCCGTTTTCATTGAATGAAATCCATCCCATCCGGATGTTTGAGCAGTATGAAGACTACCTTTTTAATGGATTTTATCCGCGGCTTCATAAGATGGATATAAAGCCGGATGATTTTTATCCCGGGTATATACAGACATACATTGAAAGGGATGTCAGAACCATCAAAAACATTTCAAACCTTGCGCAGTTTCACCTGTTTTTAAAAATGTGTGCCGGGCGGATCGGCCAGTTGCTGAATCTGTCATCCCTTGCCAACGACTGCGGGATTTCCCATACCACAGCCAAATCCTGGATTTCTGTTTTAGAAGCAAGCTATATTATTTTCCGGTTATCGCCCCACCATGAAAACTTCAGTAAACGCCTGGTCAAAATGCCCAAACTCTATTTTTATGATCCCGGCGTTGCCGCCTGGCTTTTAGGCATTCAGTCGGTCGTTCAGCTTCAAACCCATTATTCCGGGGGAGCATTATTTGAATCAATGATTATCAGTGATATGATCAAACACCGATTTAATCAGGGCAAACCCTCCAACTGTTATTTCTGGAGGGATAAAAATGGAAATGAAGTGGATTGCCTGGTGGACACCGGCCAGGGGCTGTCACCCATGGAAATCAAATCAGGGCGGACCATTGTATCCGATCATTTCAAAGGCCTTGAATATTTTTCAAAGGCTGCCGGCAACCGCGCATTAAAACCATATTTGATATACGGAGGAACAGAAAATCAGCACCGGACAGGGGCAGAGGTTATCTCCTGGAGCAGACTGACCCCACCACCGCTCAACAAGCCAACAAGCCAAGCCTGACCCCGGCTCTGACCCCGAACGCTCCATTTTTAGAAAGGATCTGAAATCGCAAGGTTAATGCCAACGAAATCTTTGACATTATGTGTCACCAAATTCAGATTATAACACAATGCGGTTGCGCCAATAATGGCATCAGGTAATTTTATTTTTGCAGTCTGTTTTAGTTGGATGGTTCGTTCAACAATTGCGTCGCTCAGGGGTAAAACATCTGCAAAAGAAATAAATCTGGCAGCCTCTTGTTTTTCTCCGGAATCAAACCGATTGAATCCCAAAAATTCCATTTTTGAAATAACTGAAATATTGAAATCATCAGTGAGCATGGCTGTGATTTTTTCTTTGGCGGAAGCAGATAATGAACCATTGAAGTAGTAAATCAATATATTTGTATCGATCAGATATTTCATACCCGGTCCCATTCATCACGCATGCTTTGGACAGCTTCCGCCGGATCGGCAATGGAACTGATTCCATAAAAAGTTTCAGGAACAAATTTTTCTTTTCCAGTTTGAATTGAATCATCTGCCGGGAAAATAATCACTTCAACTTTGGTATACTTAAAATTTTTGGGAATATTGATAACAGATCCCAATTTATCCAGATCTACTATTTGTCTGATCGCTTCCATAATAATATACCCCGCTTGATCATTTAAAAAAGAATCTACGTCTATGATAGCATTGATACACTACCTGTCAAGACACCGATACCTCTGTTCCTGACCCCAAAATTTTCGCTCAACAAGCCAAGCCAGACCCCGGCTTTTTTCACCGTGTTCTTCACATTCTGCCACACCAGCTCTTTCACCCAGAACAGGGGCCGGTCATGCCATCGCTGCGGATGCACCGTGATCATCACCTGGTCCGGCAGGGCCCCCTGACCGGCCAGGTCCGCCAGGTGGGCCGTGCTGTTCACCCGGATGTCAAACCCGGACGCCACCCGGTCCCGGATGCT
>CAZWYI010000064.1:0-4276 GCA_964638155.1 uncultured Thermoplasmatales archaeon
ATTTTTTATTTTCTAAACAAAAATAAGAAAAAGAAGAAAAGAAAATGATTGAGGAGATACCAACACCTATTGCATTATTGTTTAGTGCATATATTATTGGTTCTGGTTATTTGACACTTAATTCTATGATGAAAAATAAATTTGAAATGTTGAGAGATTTTGATAAATTTATACTTTCATTAACTTTTGGTTCTTTGGGTTTTGCTTTATCTATTGCTTTATTACAAATTGACATTAATTTAACTAATTCTGCAAATATAATTGAATTCATAAAATTCTCTCCACTTTATTTTTTCTTTAATATAATCTTTACGAGAATTATTTTTTTATTCTGGACTTTATTTCAAAACATATTTTTTATTGATTTAGAGAATTAATTAGCAATTTTTCCCAAGCATTTCCGTTTATTCCAACTCCGCATTTATCCGCAGGAGTTAAACCTTTTCTTGCTGATTTTCTAACAAAATTATGGAATATTTTAAACCCATCTTGATATTTTTGAGTTTCCTTAACCCCTCTACGGATTTTATGAAATTCTTTTTGATGTGTGTGATGGCTTTCTACTGCGTTGTTATTAACAACTTTTCTTTTGCCTACGATTGAAGTGTGCTTAACTTTTCTCTCGTTGCCCCAATTTCTAAAAGTTTTTCTAACTCCATCTTGATAACCTGCGTATCTATCAGTAATTATTTGATAAGGTATTTTTCCGTTCTGTTTATATGCTTCGGTAAAAACTTTTTGTGCGTCTTTGGATTTTCTGCTTCTTCCTGAATTAATAGAAGCCAAAAGGAATTTAGTTTTATTATCAATAACATTCCAGACATAATCATAATTTTTATTTGGTTGTTTTTTATTAACTCCTCTCTTTGTTAAAATCAAAGTTTCGTCTGCGTTCCAAACCCCTTTAATCTGTGGCTTTATTGTCTTTGAGTATTTTTCCATAACTTCTGAAAATCTTAAAACCCATTCTCTTATTGTAACGTGAGAAATCTTTAAGCCATAAAAACCTTGAAATTGTGCAGATATATCCCTATAACTCAAACCCCTATAATAACAATCCATCGCAAGACAAACAAGTTTGGCATTTCCTTTTATGTTTTTGATTGGAGATAAAACAAAACGCTTATGACAATCTTTACATTCATATCTTTGCTTTGTGCCTATTTTTGTTTTTCTAATTCCTGACTTAATCAGGTTTTCAGATTGACATTCAGGGCATAAATCTTTTTGAGGAGTATCAATAATTAAGTTAATCTCTTGCTCTACTTCTGGCTTAACTTCGTATTTTGCTTTAATCTTTTGGAATAGAATTATCGCTTTTATATGCTTACAATATAAACCCTTTCCACGACATCTTAATTCATAATCCTTACATTCACAAGAATAACTATCTATATGAGTAACCTTATATTTTCTCTCTGAATTTTGAGAAGGTACTAAATAAGTAAATTCATCAAGAGTTTCAGGGTTTCCTATTTGAAGAATTGCCTTTGCTCGTTCTTCTCTCCAAGAAGAAAAGTTTTTGATATATTCTTGTGTTGTTTCCATATAATACTATAATACTGATAGTATTTAAATATTGTGGTGGTAGGGTATTATATACTACAATACCCAAATATTTATAAAGCAATAATACTATAATTCTGCTATGGAAAGGAAAACAACTTCTATTAAGATAGACCCAAAACTTTGGGAAGAAGTTAAAATACATTGCATAAGGCAGAAAAAGGATATTTCTGTTTATCTTGAAGGATTAATTAAGAAAGATTTGAAGAAAAAATAGGAATGCCATTCCTTTTTAGTTAAAACACACATTTAAGAATAGCCGTCCCTTTTATATAAAATGGTTAATGAAAGAAAAACAGAAAACATAATAAGAAAGATTTTAGAAGACAATAAAGAGAAATTTGAAGACGACGAAAAGAATTTTGTTGTAATTGAAGAACAAAAATCAGATAATCCTATGATTGATAAATTGTTAAAAACTGCTTCAAAAAAAGGCGGTGGTGCTGGTTATCCTGAATTTATAATTAGTTTTCTTGACAGAGATTTATTAATTGTTATTGAGTGCAAGGCAGACATAAGAAAACACCGAAGCAAGGGTTTAAACAAATATTCTGAATATGCTGTTGATGGTGCTTTATTGTATTCTTCTTATTTATCACGAGATTTTAATGTTATTTCAATAGGTGTGTCTGGGGAAACACAGCAAGAACTTTTAATTGATACTTTTATTCAGATTAAAGGAGAGAAAAAAGCAAGGGATTTAAACATAAACAAAATTTATGATTTTGAAAGTTATATTGATTTATTGAAAAAAGACAAGGTTAAGGAAAAATATGATTTTTGGAGACTAATGGAATACTCTCCAAAACTTAATCAAAAATTAAGAGATGATTTTGAATTTGAGGAAAACCAAAGACCATTAGTTGTTTCAGGAATTTTACTTGCCCTTGAAGATGAGGGTTTTTTATCTTCATATAAGAAAAAGAAAAAACCTATTGATATAGCAAATTTAATTATTAATACAATAAAAGAGAGATTGGAAAATGATAATATTAAAGGTGCGAAATTAAACACTATTGTTGAAACTTATGGATTTATCAGAACAAACACAAATATAATTAATTCCAAAAATAAAGATGGAAATCCTAATTATCATTTAAGGGATTTGATTATTGATATTGAAAAAAATGTTAAACCTTTTTTAGAAGATTACAAACAATATGATGTAATTGGAAGATTTTATAATGAATTTTTGAGATATGCAAACGGAGACGGCGGTTTAGGAATTGTCTTAACTCCAAAACATATAACTGAATTATTTGTTGATTTGGCGGAAGTAAATAAAGATAGTGTTGTTCTTGATAATTGTTGCGGAACTGCTGGATTTTTAATAAGTGCTATGAAAAGAATGGAAGATTTAGCAAAAGGCGACAAGAAAAAAATAAAAGATATTCACACAAAGCAACTTTTAGGAATTGAAGATAACCCTAAAATGTTTTGTCTTGCGTGTTCAAATATGATGTTAAGGGGAGATGGAAAATCAAATATTCATCAAAACGATTGTTTCCAAACAAGAGAAGAAGAAATTAAAAAATTCAAACCAACAATAGCATTTCTTAATCCACCTTATTCAAAAGAAAACGGACATAAGGAATTAGAGTTTGTTTGGAACGCATTAAACTTTTTAGAGCCACACAGCACTTGTATAGCAATCGTTCCGCAATCTTGTGCTATGAATACTAAAAAAGGAAATGAAAATGTTAAGGAACGAATTTTGAAAAAGCACACATTAAAAGCGGTTTTGAGTATGCCGAACAATCTTTTTGATGACAGCGAGAAAAGTGCGGTTACTTGCATTATGGTTTTTGAAGCCCATAAACCACACTCTGAAAATATGAAAACTTGGTTTGGATATTGCAAAGAAGACGGATTTATTAAAGTAAGACCCTATGGAAGAATTGATTACAGGCATTTATATCAGGAAAAAATAAGAGAGTTTTGGTTAAATAGTTTTTTTGAAAGAAAAGAAATTGATGGATTTTCTATTTTGAGAAATATTACGGGAAACGACGAATGGTTAGTTGAGCCATATATTAACACTAAATTTGAAAGTTTGAAAGATGTGGATTTTGAAAATACTTTAAGGGAATATTCTACATTCCTTTATTATAACAAATTAACAAATAAAGTTTCAAACGAAAGTTTTAATCAACAGAGATTAAAAATAGATTTTTCAAAATGGAAAAAAGTTAAGTTGGGTTATGATGAGGAATTATTTGAAGTTGTCGGCTCAAAAACAACAGATAAAAAAATTCTTGATGATAACCATAAAACAGGAGAATTAAAATATCCTTTCGTTACAACACAAGCGAGTAATAACGGAGTTAGAGAATGGTATAATAATTTTACAGATGAGGGAAATATTTTGGTTATTGATAGTGCAGTTTTAGGTTTTTGTTCATACCAACCGCTTAATTTTACTGCTTCCGACCATGTTGAAAAATTACTCCCTAAATTTGATTTAAATGTTTATAGAGCATTATTCTTAACTACAATAATCAATAAAGAGCAATACAGATATTCTTATGGCAGGAAATTTAATCAAGATAGAATAAGAGCAACAGAAATTAAACTGCCTTTCAAGAATGGAAAAATAGATTGGGAATGGATTGAAAATTATATTAAGGGTTTGGCTTATTCAAAATATCTTAAAATCTAATAACTCCCTCACTTAACACCATTACTCAACTCCCGAAAACTTAACACTCTC
>CAZWYI010000065.1:0-4226 GCA_964638155.1 uncultured Thermoplasmatales archaeon
TTGAATACTGCTAACCAAAGAACCTCTATAGCTTTAGCATAGAGAGTATGTCAGTCTCTGGAAAATAACATGTCAAAAAAAGTCAACAATTGTAAAAAATGCGGAAATAAAGACGTAAAAATCAATAATTGCGGTTACTCGACTTTTAATGACGGTTCTGCAAAATGTGAAAAATGCAAAAAAGGAGATTCTATGAATGTCAAAAAAGAAGATATTATCAAATTAAGAAAAATAAGCGGACAAAGTATAATGGATTGTAAAAAAGCATTAGAGCAAACTGATAATTTAGATGAAGCATTTAAATTTTTGCGAAAAAATACATTCGAAAAAATAAATAATAAAAGAAAACATAAAAGCCTTAATGAAGGTAGAGTAGTAGTTAAATGTAGTTATGACCATCCAGTACCAGGCTCTATAATAGCTTTAGTTAGTCTCTTATGCGAAACAGATTTCACAGCTAAAAGTAAATTATTTATAGAAGCATTAGATAATATCTCCACACTACTAACTTCAGGAATAACACCCCAAATGACAGAAGTTACTGAAATAGTTAACTCCATACAAGCTCAAACCGGAGAAAAAATCGAATTAGACGAAGCCTATATTATGCCTATAGAAGATAATACACCTACAATGTTCTATACACATTTTGATAATAAAAAAGCTGCTATTGTTCAATTTAACGCAAATTCAAATCCATATCATTTGCAAAAACTTGGCCATAATATTGCTATGCATATTGTAGGTAATAAACCTGAATATTTAAATGATGAAGACTTTATAAATGACACAGCTAAAGATATCCCTATACCATCAGATACTCATAAGAAATCTCCAGAAATGCAACAAAAAATTATACTTGGAGCACTTAATAAAGCTAAAAAAGAAAGAGTATTATTGCATCAACCTTATTGTTTAGATAATACTATTTCTGTTGATCAGGCAATAAAAAATATCAGAAAAGAACTAATGATGGAAATATCATTAAAACAATTCAAACATACTGAAATTGGAGACTAAGTAAAGGATAAGAATATGGCAGTTGTAAACCCTTATATTACATATAATATAGATAAATTACCTTTAGAAATATTAGCTATGATAAATATATTATTTAAAGGAGAAATAAAAGGATTTGAAGATGTTTATATGGTAGAAATAAAATTAGATGATCCTGTTAAACATATCGAACAAGGAGGAGAAGGGTTTATTATACATGTTGGTTCTAATCAATATCAATCTCAAGCTAAACATCTCTGGCAAGATGAATGGTGCGTTATTCATAAATCCATTTTTGAAAGAATTACTACTATTGATGAAGATAGATTCACTAAATTACTTAAAAAATATTTAGATACAGGAGAACTATATTTTCCTAAAATTGAAAAAAATAATTTAAAAAGAAAATAATTTTCAAACTTCTTCATCCTCTTCGTCATAATAATTTAAGATAAAATCAGCATCATCTAATCTTTCACCAATTGTTTTTAGATTATCATCATCAAATTCACGACTCTTTCGTTCTTCATCTTTGCATATTTCTTGTAAAATATATTCCGGACAGATATGTTTTTGATCAGCTAAAACTAATTGTCCACAAATAGGACAAAAATCATTGTTTGAATATTCTTTTTTACTCATTATCTTATTTCCTTTTTGTTAATTATCATCCTTAAATTGACGTACTCCTAAAGCGAAAGCATTTAGGATTCTCAGACAAGACTATAAAATACTAATTCACCATCACCAATCTCATCTGCAACCCAATCTATAGCAAAAGCTAATTCATGATCATTTTTATTTATTTTGCGAACAGAAATTTTATTAAACTGAGGATTTTCAAAACAATGTTCTCTATTTTGTTGTATTTTTCGACACCGCTCCAATTCTATCCATTTGTTGTATTTTTCGACACCGCTCCTTTTCTATATATTTGTTATAAGCTTTTTTAAAAGTAGCATAAATAGCTTTTTGATAGTCATAAACAAATTCATACCGATAACCATCAGGATATTGATCTGAATAATTAGCCTTTTTACTATTAGGTAATAAATTTTCCCTAACGTCATTTTCATTCAAAAAGGCTATATCCTTCTCAAGCACTTCACCTTCCTCATTTATAATAATAGCCATCTTAAGATCACTATTATCCATTGGCTCACAAAAACCAAAAATTACTGGTTCACCACACATAAACTAATTCCTAACCTGTATCCTATTTAATAATTTTTTAGATAATATTATTTTATAATTTTCTATTTTTAAAATAACAACATATGAAGCCTCTTGCAATATTTGTATTTTAGCTCCTATAAATAATCCCATTGATATTAAGAAAAATGCGATTTTATCATTTCCTAATATTTTATCAATAGTATAAGTTTGTTGATTATTTATTTCTGATAATAACATCGTTATCGACTATAACCATTATCTTCTAATAAGTTAATTTGTTTTCTAGCGAGCACAGCAAGCTTATCACAACGTTCATTTTCGATATGCCCATTATGTCCCTTAATCCAGTTAAAACTAAGCTGGTGTACATCTTGTAGCTTTAAAAGTATCTTCCAAAGATCAATGTTAGCTACATTGTAACCGTCACTCCGTTTCCAGTTTCTAGTAGCCCACTTATCTAACCATTTTTTATTTATAGCATTCACCACATATTTTGAATCACTGTAAATAATAACTTCACATGGCTCTTTTAATAACCTTAAAGGTTCTATAATTCCCATCAATTCCATACGGTTATTTGTAGTATTCTTATAACCCTGCGAAAGTTCCTTGCTAGAATCTTGATAAGTAAGAATTGATCCCCAACCTCCAGGTCCCGGATTTACAGAACATGCACCATCTGAATATAAAAAAACTTTTTTCATAATGTTTTATCTTACTATTGAATATATGAATTTATTATTCGGTTCAGTTTTTTTCTTAAATATCCTTTTAATTAAGGTCAATTTTTCTCCAAGCAACAACCTCCTCTATAGTTTCTCTGTTATCTTTTTCTAATTTATGAAAATTAAGCTTCCAACTATTGATATGATTTTGATAAGCCAAAGCTAAAGTTCCATTTTCCAGTTTAACTAGAACTACTTCGTATCTTGTAGGTCTATTGTTAGGATATTTTTGCCAAGAAAATACTTTTCGGTTTGTAAAAGCATCTTTTAATATTTGACCTTTTTCAGGAAACCATTGAAACCAACTATTATGATCGTCGCTACCCTTGTAGGTATATTTATATAATTTTCCTGTGCTACCCGGAATCAATGTTGAGACTTTTCTTGTTCTATAAATAGTAAATTTTGTATTGTCTTTAAATTCTATTCGAATACACTGTTTTTTGGGATAGTCAATATGAGGGATAACGGTAGCTTTAGAAATTGTACCTGTATGCCATAATTCCCATTTTTCATGGTTTATATCCCAGTTGATAGGTTTTGGATCAATACAACCGCTTATAGAAAATCCAATAAAAATTAACATTGCAACCATAATAAATGTAGTTCTTTTCTTAAATAAATTAATCTTCATATTTTCCTTTTCTATTTCTTAAAACCATTTTTATATAATATTGCATCACAAAGCATTTCTAATACTTCTTCCGAGGTGCGATCTTTCATTTCTGTTCCACCAGGTAAATGTTTCCAATTACGAACAATAGTAAGAGGATCCATAGGAGGGGCATCTTTATGCAATCTACCATTAATAGATACAATATCCCAATCATGACCCGTGATATTTTCATCATCTTCTTCTAAAACATCTTTACGATAACAAATAATATCTACATAACGACAACGTATTTTAGGCTCTAATATCTTAACTTGGAGTTTTGCTGGCTCATGCTCTCTACCAGGCACTTTCTCAAAATCAGCAGTAATTCTCATGCCCTCAAATTTCTGAAAACCATCATAACCAAAAAAATTACCAACTTCAGCTTTTGGCATATGTACAACGATTACACCATCTCTATAACCTTGAGAAAAATTACCAATATTTATTTGTGCTTGTGTCTTTTGAGCCAATTCATCCCAACTGCCATTATAATGAGTAAATTGATGATAAGGTAAATGTCTCTTTATGACGAAATCACTAACTCCAACTGAATTATACATCATATCACCTTTCTGGTAAAAATTTTCAAATCTTTTACATCATTCTTTGAAAATCCTCCACCATAAAGGTGGAGGATTCCTAATTCAACGAGATTGCTAAAATATTTA
>CAZWYI010000066.1:0-3969 GCA_964638155.1 uncultured Thermoplasmatales archaeon
ATGTTGGGAACAGTCTATATATTGACCCAGGGAGATCTGACGTAGTATAATGGAATTGACGCTACGTCAGAAGTCAGCTAGATCATAGTACCTGATTTATCGGGGAAGGATCTTCTCTAATGTATGATTAAACCAGATTATATTATTGGCTTGGTAGATGGAGAAGGAAGTTTTACGGCTTATGTTCGTAATCCTAAAGATAGAAGCAAAGGAAAAAGAAGAGCTCTTGTAGAGCCTAGGTTTTATCTGAAACTTGTTTCGAAAGACAAAAGAATTCTTTATTAATTGAAAGAATTTTTCACTTGCGGAAATGTGTATTTCCAAAAAGATATCTGAAGAATAAGCTTAAGCTGGAAAGCAAAAGAAATGATTTTAAGGTTTTTTGTAAAATTATGGAATTGGTTGAAAAGAAAAAACATCTGGAAAAATCTGGTTTATTACAAGTACATAAACTTAAAGAAAAAATGCATTAGAGCTCGCCGTATGCGGGAAATCTGCATGTACGGTGGGAACGTCAATGCTAAGTTCCTAGTAGACAATCGCCCGTCACATCAAGAGAGCTGACAGTACCCGAAGTCCTTCTTTAGAAGGCCGAAGGTAAGGTCAGTAATAGGGATGAAGTCGTTGATGCAATCTGCATGTTGCGACCCCTGAGAGAGATCTTAGGGAAAAACTCGGCTATATGCTGGAAAGACTGAGTATTTAGAGCTACTTATGTTATAATTATTTAATGGATAGCATAAGTAAAAATGCTACTAATGCAGTTAATCAGCAGGGAAGTCTTTTTCTGAAATTAGATCAGATAGACCCCTCAGAGACTACACGCCGAGCTCCTCTTTCTAGGAAAGTAATTAAAGCTTATCTTCTCGGTTGCTTGCATGATGGAACTTATAGTTCTTGGCACCCGAGAAAAGTAAAAACTCTAAGAAAGAGGATGGTGATATAGTCCATGCTCTATAGCGATATAGGGAATAACATGAACAAGGCACGGGTAGGGGAACCTGCTCGTGGATCAATTAAACAAAACAACTTTTTTAGTTGTTTGTGTCGGCTATTGTTGAGAACGTAGAATTCTGTTTTCAACGATAAGGTATTAATCGAGGAACCTAAAATTTCGATTATTTTGATAGTCGGAGCAACTTTTAGGAATTGAACCCGTTGAGGAGGCCACTTTTTGGTGGTCTTTTTCTTTGACCGGAAGCTGTTTTTTTGCTAATATTTAGATGTTATTGAGGGCGTGTAGCTCAGGCGGTAAGAGCGCAGCTCTGATAAAGCTGAGGTCCGTGGTTCGAGTCCACGCACGCCCACCAGGGCCGTTAGTTCAGTTGGCTAGAACGCCTCATTTGCAATGAGGAGGTCGCCAGTTCGAATCTGGCACGGTCCACCATAACTTATCCGGAATTAGTTTTCCGGATTTTTTTATTAGGAAAAATTTTAAAAAGATAGTATTTCTTTGAAATAAAAAGGTGGTTTTTCTTATTAAGGGATATGTTTCAGCTTTTAAGTTTTCCACAAGACAGGGTGGTTTGATTGTGGTATATTATGGTAATAAAAAGGTCGGTCGGTTTAAACTTAAAGAAGATAAAATATACATGATTTTAACAGAATGGGGGAATATAACGATGAAGGCTTTGATTGATCTTTGGGCAGGTCTTATTAACTTTATCCCAAGATTAATAGGGGCTCTTATTGTTTTTTTGATTGGCTGGCTGATCTCAGTCGGAGTTGGAAAATTAGTAGCCGAAATTCTCAGAAGGTTGAAATTCAATCAAGTTTTTGAGAAAGGAAGCTGGAAGACAGCTTTAGAAAGAGCTGAAATTAAAGTTGATCCAGCAGGCTTTATCGGCGTTATATTCAAATGGGTCTTGTTGATCGTTTTCTTGGTGGCAGCTGTAGAAATACTAGGTCTTGTCCAACTTGCTACATTCTTGACCAGCGTTTTAGCTTTCCTTCCTAATGTAATTGTAGCTGCTTTAATTCTTGTAGTAGCTGTAATTATAGCTGATATTTTAGAGAAGGTAGTGAGAGCTGGAGTAGAAGGAATGAAAGTAGGATATGGACAATTAGTTGGAGCTATTGTTAAATGGTCAATATGGATTTTTGCCATTTTGGCTATTTTAATCCAGTTAAGAGTAGCACCTACCTTGATTCAAACCATCTTAACAGGAGTAATAGCTTTGATTGTTATTGCTGCAGGATTGGCCTTTGGTTTAGGAGGAAAAGAATTAGCTGGTGAAGTTCTCCAAAACCTGAGAAAAAGACTCAAAGAATAGATTTGTTTTAGAAAGGAAGCAGACCTCAGTTTTTTACTGAGGTCTGTTTTGTTTTACTCTTGACAAAGAATTTTGTTTTGCTAAAATTGAAAAGTAGTTATGATAAGTAACGAGAAAACTCGTCCCAACAAAAGAAGCGGTTAAACAACAGCCTATTTTTGTGGAATGTTTAGACCGCTTCAGAGCGGTTTTTTGATTGTCAGAATGAGGAACTTTGAAAATTCTTAGAGTCATAACCTCTAAGATGAATATGGAGAATTACAGTTATTAATTGTTAGTCAAGTTTTTCTAGCTTTCTTTAACAAAAGAAAGCAATTTTTTAGAAGCAGATGGTGGATGCCCTGGGATATTGAGGCGATGAAGGACGTGGCGTGACTGCGATAAGCTTCGGGTAGGTGTCTAGCAACCTTTGATCCGAAGATTTCCCAATGGGGAAACCCATCTATGTGATAAAGCATAGATACCAGGCTTTAATGTCTGGAGCTAACCCGCTGAAGTGAAACATCTCAGTAAGCGGAGGAAAAGAGAACGAAGTTTATTCTCTTAGTAGCGGCGAGCGAAAAGGGAAAAGCCCAAACTCACTTTTTTGTGAGGGTTGCAAGGGGATAACGTCAGGAGCATCCTTTGCTGTTTTTTTGAACGGCGAAGGATTCTTGCTGAGGGAGAATGTTAAAGAGGTTAAAAGAACGACCCTGGAAAGGGCGGCCAGAGAGGGTAAAAGCCCCGTATTTGAAAATTTCTTTATGCTCCTTGTTGTCTTACTTAAGTACCATGGGGAAAGAAAGCCCTGTGGGAAGCAGGCCGGACTAACCGGCCAAGGCTAAATACTCAATATCACCGATAGCGAACCAGTACCGTGAGGGAAAGGTGAAAAGTAGGGGGTTGACCCCGGTGAAATAGAACCTGAAACCATCATGCTTACAAGGAGTCGGAGCTCTGTTTACAGAGTGACGGCGTGCCTTTTGCAGAATGAGCCAACGAGTCTTAGTATCTTCTTTTTGTCTAAGGGGTTCCGCCCCGAAGGCTAAGGGAAACCGAGTGTTAATAGCGCAATCTTTAGAAGATGCTAAGGACCCGAAGCCAAGCGAGCTTGCCATGGCCAGGGTGAACCTTGTCGAAAGACAAGGGGAGGCCCGAACCTGTAAGTCGTGCAACACTTTAGGATGAGCTGTGGTAAGAAGTGAAAAGCTAATCGAGCTTGGGAATAGCTGGTTCTCCCCGAAATAGCTTTAGGGCTAGCGTTTAGTTTACTTGCGGGGGTAGAGCACTGGATGGAATTACGTGGGCTTTGCCCAGTCTTTCCAACCAAACTCCGAATACCGCAAAGTTTAGCTAAGCAGTCAGACTGTGGGGGCTAAGCTCCATGGTCGAAAGGGAAACAGCCCAGATCTTCATCTAAGGTCCCTAAATCAAGCTAAGTGTTTCTAAGGAAGTAAGATCCCTCGGATAGCTAGGAGGTTAGCTTAGAAGCAGCTATCCTTTAAAAAGTGCGTAACAGCTTACTAGTTAAGGGTTTTTGCGCCAAAGATTTCCGGGACTAAAGCTTGATACCGAAGATAAGGTTTTTTATCTTTTAGATAAAAGAGGTAGGGGAGCGTTCTTAAAGCGCTGAAGCCGAGCTGTAAGGCTTGGTGGAGTTTTAAGAAGTGAGAATGTTGGCACGAGTAACCGCAACATGGGTGAGAGCCCCATGCAC
>CAZWYI010000067.1:0-3791 GCA_964638155.1 uncultured Thermoplasmatales archaeon
GAGTACCCGGTGTAGGCGAGGTCAACGCGGTCAAGTTCCTGAAGGACGAACTGAAACAGCAGAGCAAGCGGTATAAGTCGATTATGTCTGATGAGGGTAAGGCCATTGTTGATCGAAACAAATGGCTGGTCACGCTACCGCTGCCAGGGACAAAGAGCGTTCAAGTCAGGGAGGACGAACTAGACTTTTCTAAGTTCATGGCCGTATGCAAGGACTACGGCTTGAACTCATTCCGTAGAGGGCATCAACGAGACGACTGGGAATATTTTATGGAGGGCTATTAGAGTGCGCTGGTACTACGGCATTGACAACGGAGTAAGCGGGACAATAGGCGCGGTAAGCCGGGACATGCAATCCCTGTTCATCGAGACTCCCGTGTTCATTGAGCAGAATTACACAAAGAAGAAAGGGAATGTGTCTCGGGTGCATGTAGCAGAATTGTTTGATTGGTTCGAGGGGCATATCCAAGCTGAGGATGATGTCTTTCTTGCGTTAGAGCGGCCTATGGTCAATCCTAAGCGATGGACAGCGTCAATGTCGGCTATTCGGTGTCTGGAAGCCTCCTTGAATGTGCTGGCGTTGTTGAACTTACAGCGGTATGAGTATGTTGACAGCAAGTGGTGGCAGAAGGAGTTGTTGCCGAAAGGGACTAAGGGTGGTCCGGCGTTGAAGAAGGCGTCGTTGGACATTGGTTTGCGGTTGTTCCCGCAACACGCGGAGTTGATTACGAAACACAAAGACGCAGACGGTTTGCTGATTGCAGAGCGGTTGCGTAGACAGTATGAGGTGAATTGATGCTTGCAATGATTCAAATTACTAAAATGGGCACGGATATCACAAGTAACTTGGCATACGAATCAGAAACATTCAGTGTACACCCTCAAGTATTGAAGCAAGTGGAGAAGGTACTTGAGAACGGTGTGAAAGAGGGGCTGGCGTTCTCGGACAAGAGTATGCCATTGAACGATCTGGACGACTACGATCAGGGGAACGACGATGAGTAAGAAATACATCCCATTCAACATCCTTCCATTCTCTACAGAAATTCAGATTGAGGTGGGGGATGATGATCAGGTGGGCCAAATGGACAAACAAGAGGATCAAGGAATGGAAGTTCCCTTTGACGTGTATCAGGCTATGACAGCGGAGACTGTTGAGCAGTATGGTTTGGGGAGCTATAAATGCGCACTGAAAAAAACAGGAGGGGAAGCCGTTCAGTCATATCTTGTGGTCAATTATGCTCAGGAGGCAGACCGCTTTGAGATCAATCAAAAGGTACGGAAGAGTGAAATTGAAGAGGAGGATGAATAATGCCACCACTACACGGAACACCGCCGGAGCCGATGACCCCTCTGTCTGAGCAGGGCAGGGAGAACTTCGACAAGATCTTCAGGAAGAAGGAAAGGAAGTTTTCTGATCTGGATGGGGACATGTTTTTGGATTGCAAATTGATTGTCCGTTTAGAGTATAAGGATGAACGGATATGGGAGTACACGGGCTTGCTCAATTATGTTCAACCAGGAGTACATAGAAGAAATGGGGGTATCAGTACTCGAACTACTGAGTTTGGTGCAAAGATATTCTTCAAAGACGGTCAGCCTTGTTCAGGGGGTTTGTTTGCAGAAATCCATGAATAGGAATTATGGACATGATCAATAAACTCACAATTGAACAGTTTCAGGCGTATGAGTACAGTGAGTTCGAGTTCTGTGACGGTGTAAACGTGATAGTCGGATCCAGTGATCGTGGTAAGACCTCGGTATTGCGTGCATTGCGGTGGTTGATCTTCAATCGTGCTCCCGGCGACTTTGTCAGTCATTGGCTGCCTAAAGGCGCTAGTACTCGGGTCAAAGCAGAACTCAATAACAATTTGACCGTGTCACGGGAACTGACCGGCAAGATCAACGCCTATGTATTGAGTGATCTGGATGAACCATTGACTGCGTTTGGTAAGCAAGTCCCGGAGATGGTAGAGGATGTGTTCAATATGTCCGAATTGAACTACCAATCTCAGCACGACCCGCCGTTCTTGTTCTCTTCGTCGTCGGGAGAGGTGGCCCGGACATTGAACGAGGCGGTCAACCTGTCAAAGATCGATTCGTCCTTGAAATGGGTTGGTAAGCAAAAGCGAGCGGCATGGACAGACCTGGAACACGCCAGAAAGGAGCATGACACCACTCAGGCCGCAATCGACGACCTGCCCGACCTCGAACCCGTTGAGAGTGAGATGGCCGCTCTACGTGCGATTGTGAGCAAACAGCAGGAAACAGAGGCTCAAGCCAAGCAGCTTCAGGATTTGATTGAGCAATTGGCGTTTGAGCGTGGTCGAAGAGATCAACTGATTGACCCTGGTCCAGCTAAGGCCATGTTGTTGAAGTTGAAGCAGACAGCGGAGCAATTGAATCAAAAGAGCCGTGAGCATACTGAACTCAAGCGGCTAGTGACTGAGTATCGAAAGGATCAGTTGTTCCTGAAGTCGTTGCCGACATTGGATGGTGTGAAGGAACAGTTGTCGTGTGCCAAGGCGAAGCAGATGGAATGGACTGCGACTGAGAAACAGGTTCAGGAATTGACTCGGCTGATTCAGGAAGAAACGATGTTGGTCAGTCGAATTGCGGTCCTGAAAGAGGAACAGAAGGCTGACAAGGCAGAGTACAAAGAGCATATGGCAGGTAAGTGCCCGTTGTGCGGTCAGGAGATCAAAGATGCATGACGGCGTTCATCATGTAATGAGGGAAACCCGGACTACCCCACGAAAGCGGATTTATTGAAAATGATTGAACAGAAATGCCCGTCGCCGTTATAATACTATGACAGAATCTTGAATCAGAAAGGGAAACTACGATAGAGCAGAAAGAGGTGAAGGAATGAACAAGCTGCCCGTATTGTTGGCTGAAAGATATCTGTGGATGAACGGTGAGCGGGTAAAATACACCGCATGCCGCAATAAAAACGATGGCATTGGGCCGGGGGAGAGGCCCGCACCGACTTCGTGGGAAGGCGTCGTGTTCGGGTGCCTGCCGGAATCAGAGCAAAGGCGGTTGAAGCAGGCTCGCGAGGACGGAAAGGCGATTGAGTTTTGTAAGATGGGGCAATGGACAGCTACGGCAAAAAGCTCGACTTGGCTTGACGGCGTGGCCTACCGCATTGCCCCTGAGCAACCGGAGAAAGACGGATGGGTGACGCCAATCGAAGTCAAATAGCACAACCATGCTGGCCTGACCGGCCGGCGCATTTTCTTTTACCATTACGCACACTAACACAGGAGAGACACGATGAAGTGCTACAAACTGACAGACCAAGACCGATGCTCGTTCGGCGGCTTCCGCTGGCGCGGCAATCGCTGGTATGAGGCGTCCGGAGAGGGTGACCTGTGCGGTCCCGGCTGGCTGCACGCGTATACCGACCCGCTGCTGGCAATATTACTGAATCCCATTCATGCTAGCATCACCAATCCCCGGCTGTTCGAGGCAAAGGGAGGTAGAAAGAGGCTGAATGAGCACGGCCTCAAGGTAGGCTATACCCGAATGCGCCTGGTACGGGAGCTGGCCGTGCCGGAGATCACGATAACGCAAAGGGTTGCGTTCGGGGTTCTATGCGCAAAAGAGGTCTATGCTGACAAGAGTTTCCGTCGCTGGACTGATTTCTGGCTAAGTGGCGAAGACAGGACCGCCGATGCCGCCGATGCCGCCTATGCCGCCGCCTGTGCCGCCGTCTATGCCGCCCATGCCGCCTATGCCCGGGATGCCGCCTATGCCGCCGCTGATGCCGCCGCCTGTGCCGCCGCCCAT
>CAZWYI010000068.1:0-3774 GCA_964638155.1 uncultured Thermoplasmatales archaeon
TGCAGATCGTATGTAGCATTATCTAAGATATGGAGGTGCTTATTTTGACACTATCAGTCCTTATAGACCGTAAACCTTTAATATACTACTAACTATTAGTATTATTAGATAGTATTAATAGTTATTAATTATAAGAGATATTAGAATAATAATGGTCGTATGAGAACTGGAACTTCTCTAGGGGTCTGGAGACAATACATGAAGCCAAGCAAAATGCATGTCTCCAAGCAAAAAATACAGCTGGAGATTTATAAAACATTCGAACAATTCAACAAAGAAAAAAACATCTGCATAGCAGACTTCATAGAAAAACTCAATATCTCAACAATAAAACATCAAGAATACAGAAAAATAAAATTCTCCTACGAATCACTCATAAAATTCATCCTATATCAAAGACTCAAGAAATTCAGATTTATAACACAAACCAGACAATATCTAAAGAACCATCCTGAAGAAGCAATTCAACTCGGTTTTAAAGAACTACCCAATAGAAGACAAGTAGGATATTTTCAAAACCATATACTTGACAATGAAACTAAGGAATTACTTGATTTTGTCATAAATAAAATAGAGGAAATAACAGATAAATTTGGAATAACACTTGATATAGTCTCTCTAAAACCAAAGAAAATTAAAAAACCATCAAAGACAAGAAACCAATATTATATCAGAGATAAAAAAACAAGAGAGATCTGTCAACTTATAAAAAAACGATTTTCACCTTTTATGGATTTCAAACTAAACTACAATAGTCTCTACACGAAGAAGCAATTTATTGATCTCATGATACATATGGGGATGACCAGAGACTTTGCAGAAAACGGTAGTAAAACTTTCAAAGAAATTAAAGGACAAAAAAGTCCAAACTCAGATACACTTCTTTATCATATTAAAAATCATAATGATTTCAAAGAAATTCAAAAAATGTATCTTACTCTTTTTGAAATATTATGGGAGATGACAAAACAGTCAAATGTTATTGATCTCAGAAAACAGTATGATGTTGCCATAGATTATACAGAATGGTATTTTTATGGAGATCGCAGTGCCCTGATGGTTGTTGGTAAAAAACCTGATCGTGGAACCACAAAATGTTATAAGTTTGCAACTATCAACATAGTTGAATCAGGAAAACGATTTACAATTCTTGCAATACCCGTAGGTCCATTTGATACTAAAGAAAAGATCCTGAAACAACTTTTTACTTATGCTTTGAAACGAATTAAAATAAAACGAATTTATGTTGATCGTGGATTCTTCGATTCAGTGTCGATAAATACAATTAAACAGTTTAGACTTAAATTCCTCATGCCCTGCACAGCAAACGTGAGGATAAAGAAAATGTTAGAAATTCTTCCAGCGCCAACAGTGATAAATGATTATGAGATGGAAAGCTGTACTTTTAATGTTGTAATAGTTGAAGATGATGAAGGAAACAAACGAGCATTTGCCACAAATGAACAATTCAATGAAAACGATGTAGATCTGGCAACAAGACTCTTTCTTCTATATGGTAAGCGATGGGGAATTGAGACAAGTTATCGTGTTAAGAAACAGTCATTCTTACCTAAAACAACATCTAAGAATTATCTGATTAGGATATTCTATTTTTTATTTTCGGTTCTATTTTATAACCTTTGGTTACTTGCAGATATCTTGATATGGCTTGCTCTCTTTGGAGAAGTAAAACAAGACCATCTGATAACCTCGAAATACTTTGGAACTATACTTTACACAATAGATCCCGGAGGAGGATAACATGACTTTTCAAATCTATTCTTTATTCTCTTTTTACTTAATTTAAAACAGATTCATTTTTCGTATTTTATGGAAAAATCGTATAAATTTTCTTTCTAACAGATAGAAATAACCCGTTTTCTCCTTGTGTTCTAATCTTAATATATCAAATAATAAAGGTTTTTCTCCAGTAATAGACCACTTTCGGAGCTACTGATTTTTCAAGAAATTTTATATATAAATAAGCTATTAACTATTGTTAACATTGTTTTAAAATAAAACAAGTGTGGGGGTAAAAAATGAGAGAAAAAATAATTATAGCAATAATTGTAGCAGTATTTTTTACAATGCCATTGATTGGAGCAACTTCTACAGAGAAAACAATTGTAATAAACGAAAAAAATGAGCTACCAACTAATTTTGATTTAAGAGATTATAATGGATCAAACTATGTAACGAGTGTCAAAAGCCAGCAGGGCGGTACATGCTGGGCACATGGTGCTATGGCTTCAATGGAAGGTAATCTTTTGATGACTGATAATTGGGATAAAAACGACGAGCAGGGGCAACCAAACCTTGCAGAATACCATCTTGATTGGTGGAATGGTTTTAACAAATTCAATAATGATGATTATAACGAAGAAGAAGGGCTAGATGTACACTACGGGGGAGATTATCTTGTAACTTCAGCTTATACTTCCCGTGGTGAAGGAGCTGTAAGAGATAAAGACGGACAATCGTTTAGTAGCCCTCCACCTAGATATGAACCTAGTTTTCATATTTATTATCCAAAAAATATAGAGTGGTATACAATTGGCCCTAACCTTGAAAATATTGATACAATAAAAACAAAAGTTATGGAAGAAGGTGTTGTTGGAACTGCCCTTTGTTATAGTGGTAGTTTTATAAACTCTAATTATGTACATTATCAACCACCGGATAATCCAAGTGACCCAAATCATGCCGTAGCAATAGTTGGCTGGGATGATGAAAAGGAAACCCAAGCTCCAGAAGGGCCTGGTGCATGGCTTATAAAAAACAGTTGGGGTAGAAACTGGGGTGAAGGCGGTTATTTCTGGATTTCGTACTATGATAAACACTGCTGCAGAAACCCTGAGATGGGGGCAGTATCCTTCCAAGACGTAGATTTATTTGAATATAAAAAAGTATATTATCATGATTATCATGGATGGCGTGATACAAAAACCGACTGTAGTGAAGCATTTAACGCATTTACCGCTGAAGAAGATGGATTACTCAAAGCTGTAAGCTTTTTTACAGCTGTTGATGACGTAGATTATACTGTGAAAATATATGATAGATTTGAAAATGAAAATTTAGAAACACATACATCATATAGGAAAACTGGTTTAGATATGCCCTTATCGAGTAAAACAGGAAATATTGAATATACGGGTTTTCATACAATTGAGTTAGACGAAATGGTTGGTCTTGAAAAAGGTGATGATTTCTATATCTATCTTGAACTATCAAAAGGAGGACATGCCTTTGATAGAACATCTGAGATACCTGTTCTATTAGTTATTAAATCTTTACAAAATACAGTTGTTAAATCAGCTGCAAATGCTGGTGAAAGCTATTTTTATGAAAACTCAAAATGGAAAGATCTATTCTTTCAACCTTTAGGAGATCCTGAATGGTTTGGAACAGGTAACTTTTGTATAAAAGGTCTTACAACCGAATGGATACCGACAGATCCAGATCTAGAATGTTCTGGCACTATTGATATATCTAGAGCAAAGCCTGGAAGTACTGTTGAAACAAAAATTTATGTTGAAAATGTAGGGGATGAGTTATCAAGCCTTAGTTGGGAAATATCTGAAACTCCTACGTGGGGTAAATTTACTTTTAGTAAAGAATCAGGTGATTATTTAAAACCAGTTGTTGGGCCTCATGAGATAACTGTCCAAATAAAACTTCCAAGAGAAAGGGGTGCCGATCTCACTGGTGAATTAAAGATAGAGGACTTTGAATAACCTTCTGTTTTATTCAATTTTCCATCTTAACGTGTGA
>CAZWYI010000069.1:0-3440 GCA_964638155.1 uncultured Thermoplasmatales archaeon
AGCTTTGTCATCCCTGCATGTAATTCAAAACGAAATAATTTTTGTACTCTACAATAAGTCAAATATTTAGTAAACTTTATATATTATAATATACAAAGTATATCATAGAGGAGAATGAAACTATGATAGATCAGGAAAAAATGACAAGAATACGTAATTTTGTTAAAAAATATAGATAGACACAAATCTACAATACATACATTCTTATTTTATTCAATTGACTTTTTATACAATACAACAATACATGCCAAGATTAAAAAATGAGTGAAAGCAAAGATAGGCAGAAAAACAAACCATACGGAATCAAATTTGTAATACTCATTGCCCTACCCATAGTATTTTGGGCTTGTGCATTTCCATTTATAAAAATACTACTTGAAGAACTTAGTTTTATAAATCTAACAATAATGCGATTTTTTGTAGTATGCGTAGCTTTAATTTTCTTTATACCACTTTTATCAAAAAGATTAAGCCCCTTGCAAAAAAAAGACATAATACCTATATTTTTACTAGGCTTCTTTGGAATAATAGGTTATCATCTAGGACTAAACTTTGGTGAACAATATGTATCAGCAGGTGCAGCAAGTCTAATTATTGCAACTATACCTATCTTTGTAGTAATAATGTCAATGATATATTTAAAAGAAAAAATAACATTAAAAAAGACAATAGGAATAATAATTTCTCTAAGTGGCGTTACAATAATATCCTTACTAGGAACAGCTGATGCAACAATAGAAATAGACTATATTTACGGAGCGTTAGGTGTTTTATTTGCAGCACTTATGGGTGCATTTTATACAATAGCTGGAAAGAAGATGCTTAAAAAATATACTGCCTTGTCACTTACAGTATATGCAATGCTTTTAGGAAGTATTGGTTTAATACCATTTTTAAACAATAAACTAATAAACCAAGTTCAAAACTTATCAAACACTTCGTGGTTAGCATTGATCTTCTTAGGTCTTTTTTCAACAATTACAGCCTATACATTATGGTATATCGCACTTGAAACACGTGATGCAACAGAAGTAAGCCCATATTTATATGCAATACCAGTTGTATCAACAACAATCAGCTTTTTTTTAGTAAATGAAGTAATAACAATATTTTTCCTAATAGGTGGATTTTTTGTAATAACAGGATTATTAATTGTAAACTCTAAAAAAAGCCCAAGGAACTTACCCCTTTTGAAATCAAAAAGAAAAAAATAAAGATAAAAATTATTCTATCTTTATATAACCTAGTTTAAAAAGTGCAATAATTATTGTAATTGCTATCAAAATAACAACTACAATAACAATAGGCCATGGCACATTTTCTTCATCTGTTTTTTCTTCAGAAGAACTATAATTTTCTGAAGAACCGCTAGCAGGATAATAGATGTAATCCCAGTTTCCGTCTCCATTTTCATCTACTAAAAGACCATTATCTTCTGTTTCAGTTATGTTAGTCTTAACATTAGTATCCAGGTTATAAAAAGTATCATAGTCTCCATCATTATTAGTATCAACCAAGTATCCATCCTTATTTTCAATATTTTCTACGTCTTCGCCATTTTTTGAATCAGATCCTAAATCATCTTCTTTGCTATCAGGAATTCCATCGTTATCATCATCAGCATCTCCTGTATAGTTTCCATCCGGCGAATCTTCATCAGGAATTCCATCTCCATCTGTATCAGTAGGTGTGTCTGTTTCATTAGTTGAATTCGTACCATATGACTCTTCCATTTCATCTATGTATCCATCACCATCAGTGTCATTTTCATCAGGTTCCTCTTCTGTTTCTTCTTCCTCTTCTCCGGGTTCGTCTTCACCCTCTTCACTATCTGTTATTGTAAGATCCTTCTCACTTGTTTCATATCCATTGTCATGAACATCATATGCTGAAATTTTATAGGCCATAGTTGTAGAACCAATATTGGGAGTTACAACCGCTACATATTCGCTGTCTCCAGGATTATAACTCATTGGTTTTGTGTTCCAACTACTTCCAAAATTATATTCAAGCATAACTGACTGGATAAGGCTATCATCCTCTACATTAACACGAATGGTATAGTCTTCTCCAGGTGTCAATGTATCTGATGGAAAACCAAATATCTGTGGGGGTTTGGTATCTACAGTAAATAGGTTTTCTTCTGTATATGCTGAACTCATTTGAACTCCACTACTATCAATTGTACCTGTAGTTGTACATATTACCTTCACATCGCCAGCATAAACATCTTCATCCGCTATAGTATAATTTATTTGATAGGTATGATCATTTACCCTAAACTTTGAATCAAATATAAGAGTCTTTGATGAACCTTGATGTACAGAATCATCAAAATCAAGTACAGGATTAGCAGATATATTCATCTCTTCGCTAAAACTTAAGATAACTTCAAAAATATCACCTGCGTCATCTCCAGTAATTATATTATCAGATACAGTCAAAGAGGTTACAACTGGCCCAGCATCATCTATAATTGGTTCGGAAGAACCTAATATTCTATAAATTGGCACAGATCTGGAATCAGCACTTTCAAAGTAAAGCTCTTTATTAGCCCAGTCATAAGACAGTGTGAAATCAGATGATGAAGTATCAACAGATAAAAAAGGATCATTTTCATCAAGAGTTAATCTAAATGAAGCCTCTGTATCATTTGAATCATAAAAATAAATATTTTCTAACTGAATTTCATTTCCATCATATTTTAAAGTAAAATCATCAATTGTAGCTGCTTCATTTGTTGAATGGACAATATTAGTAGCAGGGCCAATCTTATAATTTGTATTTACAATTATTTCATCAATAATTCCATTTTCATTTGAATCATGAACTGACATTTCCCTTAAATCCGCTTTAGAAAATATGTATGTCGGAGATGTAGCTGTGTCGGTGCCCTCGAATTTAGACCATCTAGAACCTGACATACTAGTAAGATCTGATGCATCGAGTTGAGTTTGAAAAGTTCTGTAATTACTAGTTATAGTATCATCAATATCAATAGCAACAAATACTGTCTCGGAACTGCGACTTGAAACAGTAAGACAAGGGACATCGTTATTATTTCCTATAAGATATGGAGAACTAAAATCAGTTAATCCGATCTTTACATCATCGAGTTTTGGCGGAGCTCCTCCACCATCGAAATAACCGTTTCCCCCATCTTTCCATAATTCAACAGATGCAATCATCGAATTTGGAGCAGTACCTGTATTTGATACAATAAAAGAGTCAATCTCTAAATCGTAATACTGTGAAGGATTTGAGTAAAGAACCTCTTGGATCATTTTGTGATTTTCAGTGGGTGTGATATATTGAATTCCAGTATCAATATCTGAGGATGTCGCAACATATTGTGCAACAGTTCCATAGAATAATGTAGAAAAAAATATAGAGGACTTTGAATAACCTTCTGTTTTATTCAATTTTCCATCTTAACGTGT
>CAZWYI010000070.1:0-2958 GCA_964638155.1 uncultured Thermoplasmatales archaeon
AAATGGCATCTAGATTTAAAAGAAAGATTAAGAAAAAACATTCTAAAATTGCAATATTTCACCCTTGGATTAAAAGTAAAGGTGGAGCAGAAAAAGTAGTTTTAGAAATTTTAAAAAATAAAAATTACAAATTTGATATTTACACATGGATCTATGATAAAGAAAATACTTTTGAAGAATTTAAAAATTATAATGTGAAGGTTATTATTCCTAAAATCTTTGAAAAAATTTCAAGACTTTATACTTTAAGAGGTTTACTTCTACCGGCTTCTTTGTTTTCAAAAATACCTTTAAAAAAATATGATTTATTCTTGATTTCTACAGGAGGTTTTGCAGAATTAATAACTTTAAGAAATTATTTGCCTGGAAAAACGATTGCATATGTTCATACAATTTTAAGAGCTTCTTATAAAGAAGATATTAAATGGAATCTTAAAAACAGATACAAAAATTTTTTATCAAAAAGTTTATATTGCTCTGCGGCAATGATTTATAGATTTTTTGAAAAAATATCTTGGAAAAAAATAGATGTTCCTGTTTTCAATTCTGAATTAAGTTTACGTAGAGCAAAAAAACATAAATTATTAAAAAATAAAAATCATTTAATAGTATATCCTTCTGTTGAAACTAAAAAGTTTAAAAAACTTAAAACAAAAGATGAAAAATATTTCTTATATATATCAAGATTTAGTAGAAATAAAAGGCAAGATCTTTTATTAAAAGCGTGGGAAAATTTTGAGAAAAAATATCCTAAACATAAACTAGTGTTAATTGGAAATATTGAGCAAAAAAACTACTTTGAAGAATTAAAAAGACTCTCAAAAAATCTTTCAAGAGTTGAATTTAAAGTGAATCTTAATGAGAATGAAAAATTAAAATTAATTTCAGGGTGCAGTGCAGGAATTTTTATTCCTTTTATGGAAGATTTTGGAATTGTTCCTTTTGAGTTTCTTGCTGCAGGAAAACCCCTTATTGCGACAACAAAAGGAGGGTATATGGAATTAATATGTAAATCAAACAATTTAATAAAGGTAAAAGATAAATCTAAAGAACAAATGATTCGTGATTTGGAAAAATCTTTTGAAAAAATTGTCAAAACTAGAAAAGAATATAAAAAAATTGTATTTAAAGAAACAACCCCGAATCACTTTATGAAAAAAATTACAGATATCTTTAAAAACATAAATTTCGTGAGGAAACCACATGGCAATAATATTAGGAATTCATCCCGGGCATGATGCAGGAGCTACATTAGTTAAGAACGGAAAAATAATTGCAGCCGTGGATGAAGAAAGATTTACAAGAAAAAAACATTGGGGTGGTGGTTATCCCAAACATAGTGTTAAATTTGTATTGAAATATTTAAAGAACGGAATAGAAGATGTTCATTTTATAGGTATTCCTGCAAAACAATTTTCAAATACAGGATTAATTGGAATGGGATTAAGGTATTTAAGATATCCTTCGATATTAAAAAATAAACTAAGGCGTTCGCAGAATAAAGAAATAGGTTATGATTATCATTCAAAAGTCGTTAAGAAAGGTGTTTTTGATCAATTTGGAAAATGTCCAAAAATTATGGGGGTTGAACACCATATAGCCCATGCTGCATCTGCTTATTATACTTCTGGCTTTAAAAATCCTGTGATTATAACTTCGGACGGGGTGGGAGGTAGTATAGCTTCAACCGTAAATATTGTTGAAAAGGGAAAAATAAAAAGAATTGCAAGTAGTTTAGAACCTGGTTCTTTAGGACATTTTTATGAAGCTCTTACAGAAGGTTTAGACTTTTTAATTAATAATGATGAATACAAGGTTATGGGAATGGCTGCATATGGTGATTGGAAAAAAGGAGGTTATTCTGAACTTCGAGGATTAGCTCCAAAACTTCATGGGCTTGTTTTTAAAAGAAAACCCTGGAAAATATATTCGGAATATAAAAATCAATTTTGGAATGTCCATATTGGAGAATCCAGATTTGTAAAATTATTAACCCATAGATATAATAAACTGGATGTTGCTGCAGCTGGGCAAAGAGTTTTTGAAGACCTATTGCTCGCATGGATAAAAAATATAATAAAAAAAACAGGCAAAAAAGAATTTTGTGCTGCAGGCGGAAGCTTTCTAAATGTTAAGGCAAACAAAAGAATCAGAGACGAATTAGGTGTCAACTTTTATGCGTTTCCGCATGCCGGAGATGGAGGCTTATCTGCAGGATGTGCATTATATTTGGATAAAATGATTGGTTCAAAAACTGAATTTGAAAAAATAGAAAGTCTCGCATTAGGGCCTGAATATACAAACAAAGAAATTGAAAAAGAATTAAAAAAAACAAAAGAGATTGAATCTAAAAAAGTTAAAAATATAAGTTCAATAGCTGCAAAACATGTTTCTAAAGGAAAAATTGTAGGGTGGTTTCAAGGAAGAATGGAATATGGACCGAGAGCACTTGGAAACAGAAGCATTATAGCAAACCCTACCAAAAATAAATGGAAAGATAAGGTTAATATAGAGGTTAAATTCAGAGAAGAATGGAGACCTTTTTGCCCTTCGATGCTTGATGAAAAAGCTGAAGAATTCTTGATAAACAAAAGCGAAGCTCCTTTTATGGTTACAAGTTTTAATGTTCCAGAAGAAAAAGCAAAAAAAATAGAAGGTGTAGTTCATATAGATAATACAACCCGGCCGCAATTAGTTAAAAAAGATGTTTATAAAAAATATTGGGATTTGATAAAAAATGTTGAAAAAGAAATAAAAGTTCCTGTTGTACTTAACACAAGTTTCAATAGGAAAGGAGAGCCTATTGTATGTAGTCCAAAAGATGCATTAAATACTTTCTTGAACTGCGGAATGGAAATTCTGGCAATCGGTGATTATGTTGTTAAAAAAACGAGGAAAAAACCATAAATCAACTTCACAAAGCTTAAAAAGAAAATAACTTTTACCTAAATATGGATT
>CAZWYI010000071.1:0-2881 GCA_964638155.1 uncultured Thermoplasmatales archaeon
ATGCAGATATTAAGAGAATATCTGCATATTACTGCTTCATTTTGGGATGAAGCCTCCAATTTTAATAATTAAATGAGATGAAATCAACTAAAAAATCTATAAACCTGTAGTTTGTTACTATGTGTAGCGTGACAAATTATAAATAATGATCTGAATATTCATCATATTTGAAAATGATTAAAAATATTGGTCCATTAGAAAGAAAAGTATTTGAGATTGTATCAGATAAAAAACAGGTAACAGCCAGAGAGATTTGCAATTCACTGGAAAAAAGTGGAGACAGAAGGGCATATTCTACGGTTAGAACTATTACAAAAAGACTAGTCAAAAAAAATATAATAAAAGAATCACTAGAATCTAGAGAAAGAACATTTATATATACACCCGCTCTTACAAAAAAAGAGCTAGAAAGAAAAATTGTAAATTCTGTTATAGGGGAGTTATTATCAAGATTTAAAAAAAGTACAATCAGCTATCTTGCTGAGGAATTATCTGATAATGAAGAAGAAATAAAAAAAATTAAACAGAAATTAAATGAGATGAAACAAAATGAATGAATTATTATGGTTCATTTTGATTACAATAAGTTTATCTTTTTTTGCTTATAGTTTATCATTTGTACTAATGAGAAAACTAAGGATTAATCATCCAAAAAATAGATTTGTAATTTACGCAATAATTATGATATCCATTTTATTTATCTCTTTTTTTTCTTTTACTGCTCTCGGTACATTACAAGAAAAAAATCAATTAGAAGAATTTTCTGTAAAAAATAGCGAAGAAAATGCATCATTATTAGTTATTATTGATGAAACTAAATCAAAAAATAATTCTAGCTCAACAGAGTCTGTAAATCAGACAGATGAATCAAATTTATATGATAAAAACGAAACACTTCAAAATGTAAGGTTTTCTTTAGTTAATTCTGTGGATGATCTTAAGGATATAATATCTCAAATAAAAAAAGGTAATCTCAATTTTACTTTGAATATCTCAGACAACGGTGTAAACTCAAGTGAAAAAAATAATATTACTAAATCATCATGTAATAAGATTAATAATGATCCTTTGAAAAAATCAAGTCTTGGATTTTACTTTTTAATGTTCAACATAATTTTATTGATAATTAGCGTAATCTATCTTTTATTTTGTTTTTTATTTGGAAAAATTATAATCTTAAAAAACATAAATGCTAGAAGATGTCAAGATAAAAAGGTTTTAAATTTAGTAAGAAAGGTGTGTAAAGAAATAAAAATCAAAACTCCAGAAGTTTTTATTTTTGATGGAGATCCAAACGCTTTTGTATTTGGTTATCCTGCCTCGTTAGTTGTATCTAAGAAATTGATTGATTATTTATCAAGTGAAGAGCTTAACGTTGCAATCCGTCATGAGCTTGCCCATATAAGTAATAAGGATCATATCCTTAAACCATTACTTCAAACTTTTAGAATCTTGTTTTTTTACAATCCAGTTGTACATATAGTGTATAACAAAATAATCAAAGAAAGGGAATTGCTTGCAGATTCAAAATTTATCAGCTCTAAATCTGAAAAAATTAAATTCATGGAGTTATTGTTTAAAATAGATGATTTTCATAGAAAAAAAGATTTTTTTTCTAAAAAATTATTTAAATTAGGCTGGCTGTCTTTATCATCTCATAAGATAAGGAAATTAAAGATTACAGATAGATTCAATAATTTATTTTCTTGCTCTAAGAAAAAAACTTTTATTACCGCCTTAATTTCTTTAATTGTTTTGTTTTTGAATTTTTCTATTGTTCCGGTAGGCTTCAATATTTTTTCGGATGATGTAGCAGAGATTAATGATAACTATGAACCTAAAAATAGTAATGATGATTTGTGTGAAGATTACAATGAGGCGGGTTTGGATAATGGAAATATTTATATTTTGAGATTAATTAAAAAAAATCCTAAATCAATTGACTTTATTTTGATTGAAGAAACTTTTTAGTTTTTTAAATTTTTGATCTATAATTTTAATTTTCTTAATATATGTTTTTTTTAAATTTTCTCCATTAATGTTTAATGTTTATTTTGATCTTTAAAACAATATTATTGATATATATTTTATCTAATTTACGCAAATAATTATATATTTTAGAATATATTCTTAAAATGATAATTGGAGATGAAAAAAATACTTTTAGTATTCTTTATTATTGGAATACTGACTATTAGCAATTTAAGTTTCTTTGAAAGAGTAGATGGATTTTTTATAGTGGAGAAATCTAATTCAAATCTTATTTTATCGATAGATCCTTTAAAGAAATCATCGGATATAACTGATTTGCAACCAGGGGATATTTTGTTTCATGTCTCCCAATATGTAGTTATCCACTGTTTGATTTACAAACAATTTAATTTAACTAAGAATATGTATGAGTTTATTGAAGCAAATAGTGAACACGGAGTTAGAAGAATTTTTTATTCTGAAAATAGATTAAATAATACTCTTATCTATAGAAAATTTGCAAGAGTTAAAACAGCTAATACCACTCAAAAACTAAATGCAATTCTATTTGCTGAATCTCAAATTGGAAAGGAATTTGAATGGGATATGTTTTTTCATGATAAGTGTTCCAAACCTAATGATTCTGATAATCCCTTTTCAAACACCTGGTATTGCACTGAACTAATCTGGGCAGCATACTACCATTGTAATTTCACACCAGATAAAAAAATATATGGAAAAGGTATAGATATTGATCGTAATGAATGGAGAAAAGATAGTTTTATATGGTCAATGGTTTGGCCAAGTGATATTCTTTGGGATGATGATGTAAAAGTTTTCTATTTAAGTAGAAATAGTGTGGAGTACGAATATTATTTCGCTTATTTATCTCTTTCATATTTTCAACTCC
>CAZWYI010000072.1:0-2336 GCA_964638155.1 uncultured Thermoplasmatales archaeon
TCCCCGCTATGTCTAATTTCTTGGTCGGCTCCGTCGTCCCGATGCCGACGTTGCCGGCTTCGGTAATTCTGACCAATTCATTGCTGCGGCCCTTAAATATGAAGTCATTTGAAACGCTAATTCCTTCACCTACATCCGTCTGAAAAACTAAGTTTTCTCCGTCATCGCTGTATATCGAAGTATCTACTGTTCCACCACGACTCCAGTTTATTCCGCTGCTAGAATCGTATCCCTTTCCTAAGGTTATGTAATGGCTTTGTCCTCCTGTCTCAAGACCAATATGTAAATCCGTTGTTGGACTCGTCGTCCCGATGCCGACGTTGCCGGATATACCGCCGGTTAATGTCATTACTTCCAATCCGTCAACCCTAAATTGCATATAAGATCCTCCACCCTCGGCATTTTCATCGGCAGCAAGTATAAGATTATCCTGACCATTTGCTTCAATATAGTTCAGCCGAGGCGTATTTCCCTCTAGAGTAATTCTAGTAACCGCATCTCCTAAAATATGAAGTTCACTTTGGGGACTCGTCGTCCCGATGCCGACGTTGCCGTCATTGTCAATTGACAACCTATATTGGTCAGCATTTTCGTCATAAATTGAAAAACCATGAGTCCCATCGCCCTGATTTGCTTGTATATCAAAACCTGAAGAATTAATGGCTGTATCAACTAGATTAAACCTAGCGCCAGAACCTCGTAACTCTAATTTCTCAGAGGGACTCGTCGTCCCGATGCCGACGTTGCCGCTTATATGTAACTCGTCCTTGACCTGCGCCTGACCATTAACATTCAACGTGTAACCTTCTGTATCTAGAGTATTTACTCCAAGCTCACCTCCATCAGCCCAGAGTAAGTTATCGTTAGAGAAGGTTCTAAACAACACTCCTGGCCTTGTTGGAAGAACATCATTTCCTATAACCGTTGCCCCTCCTCCACTTGGTGAAGTATTAGTATTGGATCTCGCAGAAAAGAAACCTGTTCTTATTCCACCATCTATATCTAATTTCTCCCCCGGACTCGTCGTCCCGATGCCGACGTTGCCGAGATTATTAATTCTGACCCGTTCCCCTAAAACACCTCCATCGGTTGTGCTAAAAGTTAAAGCACCTGTTGTTCCAGACCCAAGCCTTACACCTGAAATTCTACCCGCCATCGCCGCCTCATCTCCGTGCGTGCCTGACGAAGTTTCAAAATCTATAGAAATTTCAGAACCCGTTGTCCCATCAGGATTTCTAAGAATTATTCCTCTTGCAAGAGTTGCATTACTATTTACTACGCTTAACTTGCCTACCGGACTCGTCGTCCCGATGCCGACGTTGCCGTCATCACTGAAAGTAACTACATCACTGCCGTTTGATTGGATATACAATTTCTGGGAAGTGTCTTGGGCGTTATAATTTATTATTGAATTCTCCTGTGTATCAACCACTATCTCCAAGTCATTAAAGCCGGTATTTCTCCGCCAGACGATTCCGCTTTCAGAATCAAATCGTTTTGCTATTGTAAGATAGTTATTTGACGTCACTTGCGGATTTCCTATTTGCAGCATACTACTTGGACTCACCGTCCCTATCCCCACGTTCGTTCCATTGTGATACAGGTTTGAGGTCGCCGTCCATGTGCCGGAGTTGTTATAGATGGTTTGTCCGGTGGTGCCAGAAGGCAGGGAGCCGCCCCCGGTAATGTTTGTTCCGTTCCAGTATAGGTTCCCGCTCACCGAGTACATTCGGTTGGTGGTCGTTCCCGGAGCCGTGGCGTCGGCGAGATATATTCTTGGGTTGGTGCCGTTGACGTCGAGTTTCTCGTTTGGACTCGTCGTCCCGATGCCGACGTTGCCGTTAGTTATTCTCATCCACTCGCTAGCATTGGACATAAAGCGGAAAAAGTCAGAGCTCCACCCTCCAGTGTTAAATGTAAATTCATGGCCGCCTGTTCCAGCATTGCTCTGCTGGAATGTTAGTACCTTACTTATACTCGTTATATCCACATAATCACCGGCAGCCGTTCCCCCAATGCGTGCGTCACCCGCAACGTGCAACAATTTACTCGGCCCCGTCGTCCCGATGCCGACGTTGCCGGAGCTTGATATAATATATAGTCTATTGTGAAAACCTGATGTAGGAGAGGCAGAATACGTCCGCATAAAGAAATTGCTTGAAGCATCTTGACCAAGATTTATATATCTGCCACTTGTACCCGTAGTGCCACTTCCAAAATACATACCTGCTTCCGCAGCCGATTCTGAATACCGATAAACTTGCAAGATAACATCCGAAGTACCGAATATATCTAACTTATAAGACGGACTCGTCGTCCCGATGCCGACGTTGCCG
>CAZWYI010000073.1:0-2287 GCA_964638155.1 uncultured Thermoplasmatales archaeon
TAAATTGACTTCCTCAATAATTCCAAATAAATCACCTGCATCAGTATAAACCTTTCTTCCTACAACATCACTTAATCTTTTTATCCTTAACATAGATAAGAGAAAAAAACTTCCTTTAAATATATTTCGGCGATTGAACATATAAATCAAAAACCAATAGAGATAGGTTTATAAAAAACTTCTCCTTTATTTATAGATGAAAGCATTAGTAAAAGAGATATTCATAATATTCTTAGTTTCAATTATACTTGGCCTTACTGTTTCATCCCCTCAAAAATCAATGATATTATATTCCTCAATCTCATTTATTATAATATTATCCTTAAATATCATAATAAAAAAAGCACTTGCATATTATTATGAAGCAAATGCAACACTTAGTATCTGGCAATGGCAAAGATATGGATTTAAAAAAGGCTCTCATTTCAAAAAACCAATTCCAATGGCATGGCTTCCATTAATCCTTGCATTTATCACACAAGGAGCTGTATGGTGGCTCGCAATATTAAAAACAGATATACAACCAAAAACAGAAAGAGTTTCAAAAAAACATGGTTTATACAGATTCAGTGAAATGACAGAATGGCACATAGCATTAATGATAACAGCAGGTATTGCAATAAACCTTATCTCAGCAATAATAGGATATATAGCAGGATTTGAATCTTTCTCAAGATTAAATATATATTTTGCATTCTGGTCTCTAATACCTATATCAGAATTAGACGGAAACAAACTGCTATTTGGCTCTAAAGCACTATGGTTTACAATGTTTATAATAACAACTATTTTTTTAATATGGTCCTTGATAATAGTATAAATACAGGTAAACCTTATTAATATAAATCAAAAAAATATAAGCACTGATTAATGCCTATGAAATGTCAATATTCTTATACTGCCAGATTATATAAAACTTACATTGATTTATTACAATTATTTCTTATTATTAACTTCAGCTATATATTAATTAACTAGCAAATATAAAAGATTAAAACAATCATAAACAATATGCCCTTCATCATCATAATTAATATTAAGCAAAATAAACCACTTATACCTTATATTAATACTTAACTTCGCCAGTTAACAAAATTCCAAATAATTAACTCCCTTTCTACTTTCGACAGTTGGGTTCTACCACCTTAATTTTAGCGATTTATCCTCGTACTTATTCACAAAATCCCCTAAAATTGACCTAATTTCATGGGAAACATTGCTTAAAATCCTGAATTTAAACAAACTTTTGTCATAAACAACAGTAACTGTCAGATTTCCAAGATATTTTTTGAGTAATTTTACATTTTTAACGACGGTGTTTTTATTCTCAAAAAGTGTCAATTGAATCAAACAATTTGTGAGGAAAACTATTGTCAGATAACCAATTATTGCTAGTCTTGACCAATGTCTAATTGGTCTAAGCTCTGTTCCTTCCTTCATGTCCCGAATTAACTTTTCAACTCTATCTCTTCCTTTATACAACTTTAAAATTTCATAAGGATCTAAATCTATAGAACTCTCAAGAATAAAAAATCCTTCTAAACCTGTTAGATAAAAATTCTCAATCAGTTTCTTGTTGAGCTCTCCCCGAAGCTTTATCTCTCCTTCTCGAGAAATATATTGAGAAATAACTTTTCCTTTTTTGACTTTCTTCAGAATTTTTTCATTTTTTTGAAGTTCTTTTTTGAATTTTTTATTTCTTTTCCAACGTTGTTCTTTGTAAGATTTCTTAGAAAAGAAAACATATTTGAAATTTTCTTTATCTTTTATCTTTACACATTTATATTTTATGCCATTGGCATAAAAAATGTTCTTTTCAGATTTTCTATAAAAGCAAATATATTTCTTATAAGGCCCTCGCTGTTTTTGCTTTAAAGTTAGATAGTTATAACCTAATCCTAATATTTTTGATTTGTTTGATTTGGTATTTGCACCACAATCAAAAACCAATAAACTATCTTTTTCTAAAATTTTACTAGCTATCTTTAATGTAGATGTAAAATGTTTTTTATCACAAACATTTCCTTTTTGAATTGTCAATGCTGTGGGAATTCCGTTGTCTCCTACAGAAACTCCTAAAGTCAACTGTTTCTTTCCAGGTTTTCCGTCTCGAGAATATCCTAAACTTCCAAGTTCAGATTTAACACCTTCAAAATAACTCGAACTCCAATCTGGAAATTGAATTTTAGAAACTAGCTGGTATTTTTTTACCAATTCCTGATATCTATTAACAATAAATTGGTGAGATCTTCCAACTCTTTCAAGATCTCTCGAAAGAGTTCTCTCT
>CAZWYI010000074.1:0-2275 GCA_964638155.1 uncultured Thermoplasmatales archaeon
CAGTGGAGATCAGGCAAAAGGCCGGTCAGACAGGATTATTTTGGACACCAGTGGTCTATAGCTAAACAACCATCTTTTAAGAGGTATTCTGTTTGTTTCATAATCATTGGCTCTATTTCATAATAGTATGGGCATTTAAGATTGTTTAAATTTAGGATAAATTTCTTAAAACCCATTTTAGATAGGGTCTTACCAATCTTCCAATCCTTATAGCTCCCATTTCCTCCAAGGATGTAATAGTGGTAAATGGAGACAAGCCTATCAAAGGGATTTCTTACAATGGCAAATTTGTAATAATCATTATATCTCCCTATTTTTTTGATTATCTTTAAACTTTTTCTATGAGCGTTGAATATCTTTTTGTTGAATAATAGTTCTTGTAGGGATGTCCCCGCAGTTTTGGGAATGTGTATAAATATTAATTTGTTTTTATGGTCTATCATTTTAACTCCCAATTTCTTTTATAACCTCTTCAGGTTTTAAATCATATAAACATTTTAAATGTTTACATTTCTTTTTTTTATTTTTTCCCTGGCAAGGCCTACATTTTGCTTTTCTGTTATATATGTTGTGATAATTTGATAATGAACCATTTTTAATTTCAGAGGTTGGGCCCCAGATTATATAGTGTTTTGTTCCTACGGCCTCTGCAATATGTATTGGGCCACAATCATTACCTATTACAAAGTCACATTTCTTTATTATGTGTGCTGTTTCAGGAAGAGAGTACTTTCCAAGACAGTTTGTGATTCTTTTGTCTTCTTTTATTTTTATCCTCTTTCTCTCCAAATCTCCTCCAATAAGATATATTTGGCAATTATAGTTCTTTATTAATAAATTTATTAATTTTGGAAAATAAGGCCATAGCTTAGATTCTCCGTTTAAGAAACTATTTTCTTTTCCCCCACAATCAATTATTCCAATCTTAATTTTGTCTTTTGGGAACTTTAATTTTGTTTTTTTTAAGGGAAAATATTTAGGGGGGATATTTAGGGAGTATCCAAGAGATCTTATAATCTTAAAGTTTCCAATTGCCTCATTTTCTTTAAAAGTTAATTTTAAAGGAATGTATTTAAGGAGATTCAAATGATATTTATAGCTAAATATTAAATTATATTCAGATATCTTGCTTTCTTCTTCTAAAAGAATTTTGTTAATTATTTTCCAATTCTTTAAGAAATATTTATGCTCAGTTAATAGATTGATTGAAACTTTTGGGTATAATTTTTTTAAAGCAATTATTGTGGGTGTAACCTGTATAACATTTCCAATCCCAAAACCTCTTAGGTCGAATAAAACTTTTTTTGGAGGACTTAATTTTAGGAAATATCTTAGAATTGATTTATGAATTATAGATATTATATAATTAATTTCTTTTTTAAAGTATTTTTCTAGAAACTTTTTTAATTTATTTAAGGTTCCTTGAGAGAAACCAGGAGATCTATTTTCTTTTGGGAATTTTTTATTCAGTGTTTTTATTTTAAGAAAACCACAAAGTTTTTCCCAACCATCCCCTCCACAGATATCCATCAATAAAAAATCTTTTCTATTTTTAAAATAATCTAATATTCGGTGTTTTTGTTCATATAAATTGAGGTATTTTTTCTTTGCTAAGCTTCTTTGTTCTGAAGGGGGAGCAAAAAGGTTATGCTTCTGATTCCATTTAATTATGCTTTTAATCCAGTCTTCCTTGTTTCTAGTAAGGAAAATAAAAAGACTATGGGGGTAGCATTTCTCTAATCTTTTTACCATTTTTATTGAATCTTTTCCCCTCAAGGGCATATAAAAATCAGTAAAAACATCATAGTCTTTAATACCATAGAGAGGGTCTATTTTGTTGAGAATATTCTCTTTTATTACTTTGCTAATTTTTGCTTTGTTGATTGCATGATGACAACTTTTGAAACCGAGTATTTCAAAAGCCCTAGAAATAGAATTTGTTCCTGCCTTGCTTAACCCTATCACAAAGATCTTATTAAATTTTCGCATCTTGTTTTTTATTCCCTATTACAACCCATAGAAACTTTTAAATTTATGTTTTTTTATATACTGGCATGAGACCCTACAAAGCCCCAATAAATATTTTGTGTGCATGTGATGATAAGTATACAATTATGCTTGGAGCATTGATTAAATCAATTGTAACATTTCAGCCACATGCAGTGAAATCGACCGCAAATAAATTCACCAGTCCGAGAATTCCGACTTGCGCCATGTAACAATTCATGTTATGCATAGTGCATGGATGATAGTACCAGCACGGACGCCCGAGCAC
>CAZWYI010000075.1:0-2275 GCA_964638155.1 uncultured Thermoplasmatales archaeon
CACACGTTAAGATGGAAAATTGAATAAAACAGAAGGTTATTCAAAGTCCTCTATTAAATAAGATATTAGTTAAATGCTAAAATCTACCAATAATTAGTTCTTTTTAAGAGTTCATAAATATAATGTAAGTTTTTTTAGAATTATATAGTCTTTATCCAAAATGATAGATTTTAAAAATAATCAGTATATTTGATTTTTTACTTTTGCGGATATGATCTAGTGGTATGATAGTAGCTTCCCAAGCCACTTGCTCGGGTTCAAATCCCGGTATCCGCATATATAATTCATCATTAAAAGATTCGGAAAAATAAAAATTAATTTTTTCTTTTAAATTAAGGAATAATAGATATTAAGAGTCTTTTGTATATGAAAAAATTAGGGAAGCTAAATAATTGTTTTTGTTTTGACCTTGGGAAATTTGTTTCAGTTACATCATTTCTAGGGTTTGAATCATCTATATCAGGCCGATTACTAAAATCTAATGTTACTCGAATTGAGTGATCCTTATATGAAAATGGATAATGAAAATTGTGTAAAGCATATATTCCATGCTCCAAGGAAACATCTTCTGTAAAAGTAAATGGCTCACTTTCAATTATTTCATCTTCATCAAGTATTTCAATTAAAATTTTCATATCTTTTATATTAACAACTGAAGATCCTTGGTTATGTATACCTGCGCTGACTATATAATCAATCTCCCCTATTACAGGAGTGTGTGTGATAATCATAGATGCAAGATCAGTATCATCAAAATTTATCATAATATTATCTGATTTTTGAAGTTTATTTATTTTTAATGAAGAAACTGTTGTGTATCCTATAAATAATAACATAAAACATATTAAAATTGCAAGTATCTTTTTTTTCATTTTATAGGCCTCATAAATTTTTATAAATTAATACTATATTGTCTATAAAAAAATTTCTAAAAAAAATCAACGATTATCGATAAATAACATCCTTTGAATTATACCAACTTTAATTCAGAATTGGCAACTTATATATTTTCTAAGCAAATATTATAATTTATCCTCAAATAATTTGTTTATCCTTTCAAAAAGTTCAAACATTGCAAGTATTTTCATTGCTTTTACTTGATCCTTTGATTCAGATTTAAGTTCCTTAAAAGAAAGATCGCGAAGTTTATCAAAATTATATTTTTTAAGTAGTCTATTACATAGATCTATAGCATTTTCATTTTTATTACCGCGTCCTAAAACAATTGCAAAAAGCTCAGCATCAGAAAGAACAGAAACTCCATTTCTTTTAAGTCGAATACCTGGTCGATTATACCAAGGAATATCTCTAATTTTCATATAATAATACTAGATTTTAAAAAATTTATAAGTTTTGTTATGAGATATAACAAAAGAAAAATATTTTGATATAATAAAAAACCATATTAAACTATAAGTAATATAGTAGATTTTAAAAATAGTCACAATATTTTAGGAAATTGCTTTTGCGGATATGATCTAGTGGTATGATAGTAGCTTCCCAAGCTACTTGCTCGGGTTCAAATCCCGGTATCCGCATATATCTTGTTTTTTCTTACTTACCTCATTACAATCTGAATTATTAGAGTTATTTAAATGACAGAAAGTGCTGTTAGACGTTTTATTGAGGGGGATAATCTAAATAGTTTAGTTCAAGAATCAGAAGATGTTAACATAAATTCTAACTGGAGAGAAGGGATAGGATTCTACCTAATACCTATTGTTATTATTAGTATGATTCTGATACTATTTAGTAAAAAGATATAAAAAAATTATCTATAAGGTAAAATTAAATGAATAATATAAAACCAGAAAGACTTGAATCGTTTAGCAAAAAAAACTTAGATAAAAAATATCTAGATAAAATAAAAGATATCTCTTTTACACCTGTTTTTATTCTAGGTTTTCATAGATCTGGAACTAGTATTTTATATAAAATGACCAGTTCAACTGATGAATTCAACAGTGTAACTACATATCATGTAATACAATATAACAGACTTTTATACAACAAAATAGAAAACAAAGAACAAGAAATTAAAGACAAATTAAACGATATTTTTTCAAAAAAAGACAGAGGAATCGATAGGTTAAATGTTGATACAGAACTTCCCTTGGAATATGCTTTTTTGATAAATAATACATATCTCTTTAGTAAACTATCCAAAATAAATATGGATAAATTTCAAGAGATGTGTAAAAAAATCCAATATGTAGAAGGGGCATTGGGACAAAATTAGTTGTCATTCTTTTAAGATGATGACATAAGCTCTTTT
>CAZWYI010000076.1:0-1970 GCA_964638155.1 uncultured Thermoplasmatales archaeon
TTTGCAGGGTTTGCTATCATAAGGAGAGATATAGGTAAAGTTTATATAATAAAATTTTTACCTATATAGGTAAAATTTATATATGTCTTTTTATTACTATATTTATGAAAGGAAAAATAAGAGAAAGAATTCTGCGTATATTACTTACTCATCCAGATGGTTCATTATATCAGTTTCTTATTTCAAAAGAAGCACAATGTTCTCAACCGTGGGCACACTCTTTTCTTCATAAACTTGAGAAAAAAAAATTGATCGAAGGAACAAAAGTAATCGATGTTCAAGGATTGTTTTCCTATTGGTTAGAAATCAATAAGTACCCCAAATATCGAGAATACAATGTACAAAACCCTCTTGATATATTAAAAAAAACCAATCTCAAATATGCATTAACAACATATTATGGGGAAAACTTTACACAAAATTATTTATTTCCCTCTCGTGTCGAAATATACATAGAAGAAAAAGATGCAGTAGCATGGCATGAATTACTAACAGCAAATGGTTTAGTAGGTAAAGGTAATTTTCGATTATTACTAGATGATAAACATGTCTTTTATCATAATATAAAAAAGAAAGATGTTCGAATTGTATCAACACCACAATTAATACTTGATTTACTACGTGAAGAAGGAGTTGCAGTAGAGGCAGCTCGCATGCTTATGAAGAGTGAATATCATGACCTTATATCAAAAATATGAAACAGAAAACGCATATACATATCTACAGCAAGTCGTTGATCTTTTAGAAGAACCCATCTGTATCTTAGGTGGTTGGGCTGTATATTTTACTGTTAATGAAAGGTATAAACAAGAAAAAGGACAAGACTACTTAGGCTCAAAAGACATTGATCTAGGCTTTCATATCGACACAAATATTGATAAAAGTCAATTAAAAAATACAATGATGCAAAAAACAATATCTTTGTTGGAGAAAGATAACTTTCTCCCTCTAGGATCTAGATATTACAAGGATATATCTATCGAAGATGGACGGGAATTAACCAACGAAGAATCAAAAACTGAACTTTCACATAATGTATTCAAAATGTATGTAGATTTACTTGTAGATAATGCACACCCTAATTTTAAGGAAATCTTTAGATTTGATGCATTTGATGAAGAATTATTATCTTTAGTTTTTGAAAATCCAAAGAATCGAAAAGAACTTGTCAAATTCAAAAAGATTCTTTGGCTTCCATCGCCAGAAATACTGCTTTCTACAAAGATAAAAAGCCTGCCAGATCGAACTGAGGACAAAAAAATAAAGGATATCTGTGATATCTATGCGATATCTTTTTTTTTCAAATAAAAAAGTTAAAGATTTAATCACTGCGCCTAAGACAATATTAGATATAGAGAAATTTGAAAGATTAAAACCATTATTAAACTCGGACGAAGAGTTCCTTAAAGCAGCAGAACATTTGCTTGTAGATGGGGAATCGATAAAAAATTTATTTAAGGAATTCGTTAAGATCTAATTTTCTATTTTAATTATTTCATCGAGTTTGCTATTTCTATATCTTGTAACTAACTTAAGATAATGTAAAAAAGGATTCTTCCACTTATTTGATGTCCTATAAAAATGTATTATTATAACGTTATTATCCATTCTTTTGATATATTGTTTTGATATAAAAAATAATCCCAAATGACCTATCAGCGAAATGGAAGTTTAGAAATATGTCCGAAGTTAAAAAGAGAGATGTCTTGTTTTGTTTCTTTTTCTGAAAAGTACAGTTAGGCAGCATCATATCTTTGTTACTATCATTTAGTATCAATTTATTTTGATGCTTACTTCAGAGAAAAGAGAGAGTTTCTGATGCAGTACAAATGTGGTGCAAATGCGGTGCAAAATTGCGTAGTTATTGAATTGCAAGTACTGTTCAGATCAGGATTTTTGATGATCGTATGGAGATTTGGGGTATCGGACCAATACCCGAAATTATTGACCCTTAAGGATTTAGTTGATAA
>CAZWYI010000077.1:0-1853 GCA_964638155.1 uncultured Thermoplasmatales archaeon
TTATGTAAAAAATCTATGGGTTTTATATATTAGAACCCGAAATCTTTATTCCCCTATTTAGTTTCACACCAATCCTGTTTTCTTTAATATTGTTATAAAATATATAGTTGAAATTCGAGTTTTCTAAATAGATGCCTATATCGTTATTTTTTATTTTATTTCTTTGTATTTTGTTCCAGTTTGAAGCATATTCTGTTTTTATAGCTATATCCTTATTTGAAATATGATTACCTCTTATTATATTTTCAAATGATCTTATCAAGAAAATTCCTTTTTCAGAGTTATTAAGAAGTAAATTATTTTCTATATGATTTTTTTCCGATTCAAAAAGTGATATATCAACCTGGTTTTTTTCAAAGGTATTGTTATTTATATTACATTGATAGCTATCTATTATGTAATCTGGGTTGCCTAATCTTATACCTGATTTTTCTTTTGAGCTATTTATGATTTTAATATTTGATATATTGACAAATGAAGAATTTATTTTAATTACATCATCGATTTTTCTACCATCGATGATGGTGTTTTCTCTTCCAATTATATTTAGATTTGGCGTATCTATAAATAAATTTTCATAGTATGTTCCATTTTCAATAATTAATGTATCTCCAGGTTTAGAAATATTTATTGCACCTTGTATGCATGAATTCTTATCTATAAAAGTAACATTATTTGATTTTTCATAAATATTAATTATTTTTGAAAAACTATCATATTTATTATTGTTTGATACGTTTAATGTAACATTATATCTTCCTGATTTTTTGAATTTATAATATATTTTTTTGCCTTGTATATGATTCTCTTTCTCTATTTTCCAAGTATATGAAGAAATATTTTTTTCACAATCATATGATAAACTCCCATCAAAAACAACCTCCTCTCCAGTAAAAATTGTTCTAGGGGAATGTTTAAAAAATGAAACAATATTTTTTTTTAATTTATCATTTTTAAGTGGGTATTTATCTCTATTTTGTCCATTTCCATTTATATCATATGGTTTTGAAGAGTTATGTCCTTCCCAGTAATTTATATTCCATTTGTTTCTACAATTGTCACTTGCAGAGACATTATTTTTGTAAAATATATTGTTTGATATGTAATTGTTACTGGATGCAGAAACAATAGTTAATCCTATATTATTACGTGATATATTACAATTAGTGATTGTAGTATAGTGAATGCAGTGATCAAGGCAAATCCCTCTTTTATTATGTGAAATATTACAAAAGGATATCACATTATTTTTTGAACTTGGAAGACAGCAAAAATATATCCCATCATCACAGTCATTAAAACTGGATTTTTCAATGGTATTATTATTTGAAAAACCCTTGTATCCATCAGGGCATCCATTTATTGTAATGCCTCTTTTTAGATTTTTAAAATTGCATTTTTCTATTTTATTATTTGACGATGAAACAAGCGCTATTCCAAAGTTTGCAGAAAGACATTCAATTTTTGTTTCTTCTATTTTGATATTTTTTGCGTTTTTTATATAAATACCTGCAACAGGGCCTGTTTTTAAAAATTTTAGACCAGTAATTCTACAATTTTTTATTATTACAAAAGCATCTGTGTTGGAAATTGATATTGCAGGTCTAAAAATACTTTTAATTTCCCAATCTGAAATAATATACGGATCATTTATTGTTCCACTGCCTTTTTTAACACCGTTTCTAAGTTTAAAATCATCGTTTCCATTGATTTTTATTGGTCTATGATTTCTTAATAAATTGTTGTCACAAGAGTCATTTCCCTTTACATTAATCGATAGAAATAGAGTGTTTATTAGTATTGAGGACTTTGAATAACCTTCTGTTTTATTCAATTTTCCATCTTAACGTGTG
>CAZWYI010000078.1:0-1808 GCA_964638155.1 uncultured Thermoplasmatales archaeon
AGAGAAGAAGATTGCTTCTATTGAAGATAAATTAGGTAAGATTGCTGCTGAGACAGGTACAGCAAATGTTAAGGGAGATTCTGTTGTTGAATATAGTTTTGATAAAGATACTGTTGTTTTAGATAGAAAAACAAGGCAGTGGATTGTTAAGGACCAGAATGGAGGAAAGCATTATGGTATTTTACATGGTAAGTTTGCTCATAGAAACGGACAGCCAATAGTTTATGAAACATTTGAACAAGGATATAATGCTCCTCAAAGTTGGGATCTTTTCTTAGTCAAAGGCAAAAGCGGAAGACCTTCTGATTATGCAATGGGTTTTTCTGGAAGGAAGGGTTATATCTATATCCCTGATAATGATGATTTTGACTTTATGCATAAAGGAGAAGGTATTGCTGTTGGTTTAGATTTTAAGACTGGTTATGAAGGGGAACAATATTTTATAACATCACGTAATGATGGGGTGTCTAAAAATGATCAATGGTTCTTGTTAAGACTAAATTGGAAGGGTAAAAGACATTGGGATAAAAGAAATAGAAATTGTGAAATAAATATCAGCTTAAAAGATTCTCCAAAAGAAAGGCAAGGAGAAACTGAAAAAAGATATCATGATAATAGATGGCATAATCTAAATGCTGAGTATTGTTCTTCAACTAATAAGATATTAATTCAAGTTGATAATAAATTAGATACAAAAGACTGGAAAAAAGGTGACATAAAAGATTATTATGATAATTCGGGTTTAACAATTGGTTGTTCGAGAATAAAAAATAAGCCTCGTTTTCTTTTTAAGGGTGTGATGGATAATTTGTATATTGCAAAAAATAAAAAAAATTAATTTTTTAATTAATTAATTCATTATATAAATTAAAATATTTTTCTGCTTGAATATTGGAAGAATATTCTTTTAAGGCTTTTTTTCTTGAATTCTTACTTAGTTTTTTATTTCTTTGCTTGTTTTCAATATAGTACTTAATCCCATTTGCTAGGTCTTCTGAATTTTTATACTTGGCAAGGTAGCCAGTTTTCTTGTGTTTTATTATGTCTGTGGGTCCTGAATGATCAAAAGCTACACACGGCGTTTCACAAGACATAGATTCAATATAAGTTAAACCAAATGATTCTCCCAATGAAGGCCCTACAAAAACGTCGGCAGCAGAATAAATATTTGCAAGAGTAATATCGTTTTTGATATGCCCTATAAATTTTGTTTCAAATGGGAGCTTTTCTATGTCTTTACATTTTGAAGCACCAAAGACTAAAAGTAATATATTATTGTACTTTTTTTTGGATAATATTTTTATTGCTTTGATTAAATAAGAGAAACCTTTCCTTTTATCAGTTGAGGCATTAATAGCTCCAAAACAAATAATTTTTTTGTCTAGAGGTAATTTTAATTTTTTTCTAGCTTTTTTTTGAGAAATAGGTTTATATATATCTGTATTTAAACCATTTGGAATAACCTTGGGTTTTGTACCTTTAAATAATCTGCTTTGATTTACACATTCAGCTAACCAATTGCTCGGTGTTATAATATGGAAGTGTATGTTTTGATATATTAATGATTTTTTTTTCCAAATTTTATAAGATAAATCTTTGTAAATCTTAGAATTTAATTGCGGACACTGACTACATTTTATTTGATATTTTAATGGCCAAAACGGCCATCACCCCGCGACCGGAACGTCCCATAGTCTATTTTATGTTACACTTAAATCACCATGGTGACGGGAGATAGGATTGAATTTCTTATCAGTTAATGGCCAAAACGGCCATCACCCCGCGACCGGAACGTCCCATAGTCTATT
>CAZWYI010000079.1:0-1779 GCA_964638155.1 uncultured Thermoplasmatales archaeon
GGTCTGGCTTAAGCATGTTCAAATATTTTTCAACAGTTTTTTGAATCGGCTTAGGTTCCATCTCTAAATCTATAATATTGACTTCATCAACTATATCTTCCACATATGCTGCAATATACTCAAGCCCCGTAGGGATTATATCAAATGCAAAAGATAGACCATGTCTCCCAGATGGTTTAATTAGTAGAATTCTTTTGAACGACATTTTTAAGCTCCCCGGGAGTCCTCGCATTCTCGATTTGGATTATATTCCGCTATCATTTTTTTACCGTGTTTCAATTTGAAGTAAGGATATAATAACAAATTTTGTGTAGATTTGTTTTCTCTATATACGCCGCAAGGGAAATCTAAAAAGAGTTCATAGAAATATTCCATACATTCCATAGTATCACGCACATCCAACTAAGAGCAATATTTAAAAATAGTGATTATTTATAAGGCTTACTTTTTTAAGTCAATAGGGGAAACACATCATTTTTTTGCCATTAAACTCGTATTCAAATCACTTCCCCTGCATAAATTTTTAAAGTATAGAAAATTATAAGTTCAAATATCTGTTTTATTTCTGTTGAGATGGGATGAAAAATAAATGGAAGAATCTATCAATATCTTTGATAATTGCTGTAATTTTAACATCAATTCTTTTATCATATGAATATATAAGTTATTAGAATAAGATGAAAGAGATAAATGAGTTCTATAACTGTTTTGAAGATTTAAATTCTTTAGAATTAAACAAAGAAGATGCAAAAAGAGAGTATCATCAAAACATGATTTTTGCTGGGATTGTATCCTCAATATTTATTTTTTGTATAACAACTCTTGTTTGCTATATGATACTTGAAAGGTTAAGAAAACGTAAAAATAAGAAAAATTAATTATTTTTACCCGATAAAGTGAATTCAAATTGAATTATCCTGCTTAAATATTTCAGGAAAAACCTTTTTAAACCTTAGTTATCTATTTATTTTTAAGTGAATAGTATATGCCAAAACTTAAAGTTTACTTAGATACATCGATTTTAGGTGCGATATATGATGTAGAAGATACTCCACGTGTAAATATTACAAAGAAGTTGTTAGAACAACTTAAAGATAGAAAAGATTATATTCCTATTATTTCAAATATTGTACTTGAAGAAATTAGTAAAGCACCAAAGGATATTGTTAAAGGTTTAAAAGATATACTCAATAATATTTCTTTTGAAACTATTTATGAAGATGACGAAAGTGCTCAACTGGTAAATGAGTATATGAAAAAAAGAATCATTCCAAAAAAATACCGTGATGATGCAAGACACATTGCTGTTGCTGTAACCAATAACATTGATGTTATTGCAACATGGAACTGCAGACATATGGCAAATGTTGAAAATAAAAGGATAATAAATGCGGTAAATATGATGCTAGGTTATAGACAAATAGATATTGTTACACCGTTGGAGGTGGTTGGATATGACTAAATGGAAACATAATTCTTTGAAATGGATTCATAAAATAAGAGAGGAAAACTATAAAAAAACAAAAAATAAAGATTTGAAAGAGATTATAGAAGATAGTGTCAAAAAATCAAAAAGAGTTTCTTAGAAAAATGTTAAAAAATACTTGCCAAGTAATAGCTTTTTTCTAATATTAGATATGGCAATTCAATTTTTTTGCCATTAAACTGGCGTTCAAATCCCTTCCCCTGCATCTTTTTAATAATTTTAACAGGAGAAAAATATGATTTTATTTTACGGCTGGGAATACTGCGCGGTCTGAAGCGATAGCGTAAGACCCG
>CAZWYI010000080.1:0-1776 GCA_964638155.1 uncultured Thermoplasmatales archaeon
GATTACTAAGATGATTTTTAAAGCGGCATTGATTGCCAAAACCGGCCAGAATTTTTTGCCGGCGGCGTTGATTTCTTTATTTAATAACGGTCGGCGGTTCTGGTTGGCGAGATTGACGCCGTTAATCAGCCCGATTTGGGAAACAACCGCCAGCCAGAGGAAAAAAATTATCAAGCCGGCGATTCCGGCTAAAACGACAATCAGTCCGATTAACGCTCCGGGATGATTGGTTAAAATCAGCCAGAGGTTTTCGGTAATTGTTTCGCCTTGAATAAACCCTTCCCGCCAGCCGTTTTTTAGGGCGGCCCAAGTGATTTTAGTCGCCCGGAAATTGCCGTAGTCGGAAAAGATTTTTTGAATTAACTCAAATTCGCTTCCGAGCAGAGCGGCGAATAATCCGAAAAACCAGAGTTTTTTGGATTTTTTGGTGATTGCCCAGGCTCGCTTGATGATCGGGCGATAAAGTGAAGCCTCCTTCATAGTGATTGTTGGTTATTTTTTCTTAGAGTTTATTATACCATAAAAAAGGTGACAAAAAAACCGCCTCTGTTTTTTTCAGAGGCGGCTGCTCTTTTTTTGTTATTCATTCAGTGGTTCCGAGTCGGCCGGTTGTTCAGTTTTTTCCGAAGCTTCCAAGTCTTTCAGAATTTCTTCAAATTGTTCGGCTTCAAGAGTTTCTTTTTCCAACAGGCTGTCGGCGATTTTTTCAAGTTGTTTTTTCTTTTCTTTAATTATCTTCAGAGCGGTCTTGGCGGCTTGGTCGATTAATTGAGCGATTTCTTTATCAATTTCTTCGGCACTTTTCTCAGAATAATCTTTTTGCTGATGGAGTTCTTTGCCGAGAAAGATCAGCTCTTCTTTTTCTCCGAAAGTTCTCATACCAAGTTTTTCGCTCATTCCGTATTCACTGACGATTTTTTTCGCCAGTTTGGTCGCTTCTCGGAGATCGTTCTGGGCACCGGTAGTGATTTCGTCAAAAATGAATTTTTCAGCCATGCGTCCGCCCAAGAGAACCGCCAATTCTTCAATAAATTCAGTCCGGCTGTGAAGTCGTTTGTCCCGGCTTGGTAACTTTAAAGTGAAGCCGGCGGCCGGTCCCCGGGCGACGATTGAGACTTTTCTGACTGGATCAGTGTTCGGGAGTTGGTGGGCGATTGAAGCGTGGCCGGCTTCGTGATAGGCGGTGATTTTCTTTTCCTGATTACTTAAGATATGTCTCTTCCGTTCAGGACCAAGGAGGATTTTATCAATACTTAATAAGATATCCTGCTGGGTGATTTTTTTTCGGTTGTTTAAAGCGGTCAGAATAGCCGCTTCATTCAGGAGGTTGTAAAGATCGGCTCCGGAAAAGCCCGGGGTTCTTTCGGCGATTGCTTGGATATTAACGTCGTCTTCAAGCGGTTTTTTAACAGAATGGACTTTTAAAATTTCCTTGCGGTCTTCAATACTCGGCATATCAAGAATTACCCGGCGGTCAAAGCGGCCCGGCCGAAGCAGAGCTTTGTCAAGGACGTCCGGCCGGTTAGTGGCGGCGATGACGATAACATTGGTATTGGGGTCAAAACCGTCCATTTCAACCAGGATTTGATTAAGGGTCTGCTCCCGTTCGTCGTGGGAGCCGCCCAGTCCGGCTCCCCGCTGGCGGCCGACGGCGTCAATTTCATCAACAAAGATGATGCAGGGAGAATTTTTTTTGGCTTTTTGAAACAGGTCCCGGACCCGGGAAGCGCCGACTCCAACGAACATTTCCACGACTTCCGAGCCGGAGATATTGAA
>CAZWYI010000081.1:0-1746 GCA_964638155.1 uncultured Thermoplasmatales archaeon
GGCCGGGGGCCGCCCCTATTTGAACTTTTTTATGGCTTTTTCAAACCCGGCAAGGGAATCGGTGATGGTCCGGTCCGGAACACAGAAGGTGAGCCGGAAGTAGCCGGGTGCGCCAAATCCGCTGCCGGGAACGGCCAGGATCAGCTCTTCCTGCAGGGCACGTACGAATTCTACGTCATCCTTGCCGGGACTTTCCGGAAACAGGTAAAATGCGCCCGGCGGCCGGACAAAGCTGTATCCTGTTTCTGCAAGCCCGTCGCACAAAAGCCTTCTCTTGCGGTCATATTCTGAGACATCCACGTGCAATCCCTGCATCTCTGCCACAACTCGCTGCATCAGGGCAGGGGCATTGACAAATCCAAGGATCCTGTTTGCAAGCGCCATGGCATTGAGCAGGGCCTGTTTTTGGTCAGCCGCAGGGTTGACCGCCGTAAAGCCGATGCGCTCTCCGGGCACGGACAGGTCCTTGGAATAAGATGTTGCAACAATGCTGTTGGCATAGCATGCAAAAACTGCTGGCACAGTGATTCCGTCATAGACGATTTTGCGGTATGGTTCGTCGGAAACCAGGTAGATGCACCGGCCCTGCTCCCGGCTTTTTTCAGCCAGGCAGTCGCCGAGCCGGTCAAGGCTGTCTTCGGAATAGACCTGGCCCGTGGGGTTGTTTGGGGAGTTTATGAGCACAGCCTTGGTCCTGGGCGTTATGGCCGAGGCAATGGTTTCCACGTCCAGGGTGAAATCGCTTTTGGTGGGCACTGCCACAAGCTGCCCACCGTGATTGTCCGCGTAGAATCCGTACTCCACAAAGTACGGGGCAGGAGTGATAACCTCGTCGCCGGGATCCAGAATTGCTTTTAGGACAATGTTTAACCCCCCTGCCGCCCCGCAGGTCATTATGATTTCATTTTCCGTTATGTCCACGCCCTGCTCTTGCGCCAGAAAGTCCGCCACGGCTTTTCGCACATGCGGATACCCGGTGTTTGGCATATAGGCGTGAAGGCCCGTGGACGTGTTTTGAGCAACTTTTTCCAGGTGCTGCTTAAATCCTTCCGGCGGCTCCAGGTTGGGGTTGCCAAGGGAGAAGTCAAACACTTTATCAGCGCCGTGAATGGACTTGAGGCGCGCGCCTTCTTCAAACATTTTTCTAATCCAGGAGGATTTTTCTATGAAATCCTCCATTTTTCTGGCAATTGTCATGTGCTGCCCCGGTTGAGGTTTGTTTGGTTTTTTATGGCTGCTGACCTGTTATACCGATTCCACTGATTTGATTTCAGGAAGCTCTTGTTTAACCAGCCGTTCAATGCCGTTTTTAAGCGTCATCTGGCTCATGGGGCATCCGGCGCAGGCGCCCTGAAGCCTTACTTTGACCACACCGTCTTCAACATCGACCAGTTCCACATCCCCGCCGTCTGCCTGCAGTGATGGGCGGATTTTATCGATAACTGTCTGTACCTGCTCTTTCATCTGTTTTCTCCCTGTTTTGTGATGGTTTAATTAACCTCTTGTTTTTAATAGGGTTAAAATTTAAATATAAGGGAAAGGGCACGGTTTTGCAAACAGAATTTTCCCTCCAGGGATTGATTGAACCGTAAAAAGTCGGTTTTAGACGGCTTTGTAAAAAGCTATCTATTTCGCCACTGCTGAGTTTTTGCAAAAAGGAAATCCGTAAGCTCCCTGGCTGATCGGCGGTGCGGAAAAGGAGTTTCCTCGCTCCAGGAGCCTTTTGGAGCCTCAATTTCCGCTCGG
>CAZWYI010000082.1:0-1658 GCA_964638155.1 uncultured Thermoplasmatales archaeon
CCGTGGCACTTCCGATCTCTCCAAGTCGGCGCCATTGCTTTTGCCGGACTCAATAAAATGCCGGATCGTGCGCCGTCGCCGTTGTCGTTGTGGTTGTCGTCGTCGTTGCTGTTGCCGTTCAATCCGCAATCCGCAATCCCAAATCCGAAATCACGTCTTCCCAATGACCTCCGCCACCGTTTCGAGCAGCCGGTCCGGGTCGACCGGCTTCTCCAGGAAGACCTCGACCGGCATGAAGTCGGCGTCGGTCTCGGGCGAGAACTCGAACCCCGTCTTCTGCGACACGCTCGTCAGCATGATGATGGGGATGCCGGCCGTGGCCTCGTCGTCCTTCAACTCCTGGGCCACGTGGAACCCCTCGGTGTCCTTGGCCATCATCACGTCGAGCAGGATGCAGTCGACGCCGCCCTTGCGGATGCGCGCCAGGCCGTCCGGCCCCGTCAGGGCCGTCGCCACGTCGTAGCCGGCCCCTTCGAGGACGGCCTTGGTGGCCTCAACCAGGTCGGGGTCGTCGTCGATGATCAGGACCGTCTGCTTCTCGTCTGCCATGAGCGATGCTCCGTGTTCGCGTGGTTCAGGAACCCGGGCCGGCCGGCCTCCTCGCCGTCGGCCACCCCCCCAGGCGGGCGTCCGGGCCTGTGAAAGGTTTCACAGGCGCCCCCAAAAATATATACCCGCCCACACGCTCGGACATTGTACCCACGCCCGCCCCGTTGTCAACCATTTGCCGACGTTTTTTCAGCGGCCTTCGCGCCCGGCATACGGTCGCCTTTGCCCTCAGAAACTGAGGCCGGTGCGTCATGCGGCCACCTAATAAACGGTTCAACGCCCAATACCGGGGGCCTCGTTTTCGTCCCCGGATACCCGAGGCTCTCGCGCTGGGGGAGATTCCATCGCCCCCAGACCCCCTTGGCCCAAGCCCAACGCAAGGGGGAGAGGCTCCGCGCGGCGGGTCGGAGCCTGTCCCGAGAGTTTGTGACTTTATTGGGCTTCGGCTCTTGGGACCGCCGTTTTCGAGGGCGTCGGGGCGGTTCGTTGAGCCACGCAGCAATAAAGTCACAAACTCCGAGCGTAGCCGAGGGATACCCGCCGCGCACAAGTTAGCGTTGTCGTGTTAGCGTTGTCGTGCTAATGGGGCCGGCAGAACCAATGTCACAAGGCGGGGGCCACGGTTTGCTTGTCAAACCGCAGGCCGGCCCAGGAAACACGGATTGCAAGCAATCCGTGGCACCCGCGAATGCTGAGGGGTGCGACATTGGTTTGCCGGCCTCAATAAAGTGTCACAAAAGGTCGCTCGATAAGATCTCGTGACCGGCGATACGTGACAGGAACGCCATGACAGGGCCAACGCAAGCAGATTGTCTCCTCCGGTAGGTCCGGAGCCACGGTATGGTGCGCCCGCGCGATTTGGAGGCCATCGGCGTGGACCGCCGCGTGCTGAAGCGCCTCCACGACCGGGGCGATATCGTGCCGACGGCCGGACGGCAAACAGCGTCGAGGCGAGATTCCTCGACTCGCTGCGCTCGCTCGGCATGACAGGCCTTGCGCCGCGCGGCATTGTTTCCCCTCAGCCCGAACGGCGCGCGGGCGGCGGGGTTACCGTTTCTTGCGTTCCCAGTGGAACGTGTCGCCGTCGATCACGAGGCGCAGCGCGCGGC
>CAZWYI010000083.1:0-1630 GCA_964638155.1 uncultured Thermoplasmatales archaeon
GAACTTATCCCGGCTTCGCCGGGGACTTTTTAATCTTTCTACGTAGCACATCTTATATTCTTTTCTCGACCTATCCTGCCAACTCGGGTATGGTTGTTCGTAGAGAACAGCCATGGAAGGCATTGACAAACACACATTCAAGAAGATTTTTTGTGAACACTGGGATACGTTTAAGCAAACCCATACACGATTTGACAGTCTTGATTATAATAACACCATACAAAAAATGCTTGATTGCGGTGACCCTGAAAAGATGGGATTTGTGCAATACAGATGCTGCTACTGTGGAGAAATACGACGTATCGCTTTCACCTGCAAATCCTGCTTTTGCCTTTCCTGTGCCAAGGTCTATACCGACCAATGGGCAGATTTCATCGGAAGACGGCTGCTGCCTGGAATAACATATCGACATGTAGTGCTGACAACACCTGATTTCCTGCATGCATGGTTTTATCGTAATCCCGCCCTGCTTAGCTCCTTTATGAAAGCGGGGCATGCCTGCCTCAAAGATATTCTCAACACATGCTCCGGCGTCAAACTCGATATCGGAAACATTATTGTTCTCCAGACCGCCGGACGATCCGGCCATTACAACCCTCATCTTCATATACTCATGACCGCAGGAGGAATTGATCCAACCCAACAATGGAAAAGTGTCTCGTATATTCCATATGAGATGATGCATAAAAAATGGCAGTATCATTTGCTTAACATGATCAGGAACAATATCAACGATACTGCCGTCGAAAAAGATATTGACCGGGCTTGGCGAGATTACCCAAAGGGATTTGTCGCTTTCCTGCAGCCCGGAGATGTACCACCTGGCGGAGAAGGACTGGCCAAATACCTGGCAAAGTACGTTGTCTCGCCGCCTATTTCGGTTCGTAGGATCGAAAACTATGACGGCAAGTCTGTAAACTACTGGTATCGTGACCATAAAACAGGACAGATTGAACATGAAACACTTGATGTTCTCCAGTTTATTGGAAGAATGGTGCAGCACATTCTGCCAAAGGGTTTTCAGAGAATTCGATATTATGGTCTTCACGGAAATGTACGTTACAAAAAGATCAGAGAGCAACTTGCAAATATTATACCTGCAAATATGCCCGATGATCCTGCCGGATATAAAGTATTGCCGCCAAAACCTTTTCAGCAGCGGTTCTTCGATAGCTTTGGCAAAGACCCATTGCTTTGTCCCAAGTGCAATAACCAAATGTCGTTGGAGTTGATATATCATCCCGATTACGGTACCATTAAAGAGTTCTTATTATTTGAAGAAATAATTGAGGAGTCAAAATATGACCGATCCAATATGGGAAGAGTTTCTGGAATTCAATCCCAATCCCAGCGAATGGTACAAATACCGCTGCCGTTCTTGTAACCATGCTGACTGGGTCGAAGATATAGTGGTAGATGCGTTTCCTGATGTGGAACCTGAAGGATTCCCTGCCATCGTATGCCCTGAATGCGACGGTGACTTCCGTTGCGACACCTCGGAACCGACAAAACACTCGCGTCAACATCCCGATCGTGCCTCTTAACCGGTTCATAGACCATATATAACCCATCATCATTCCTTTTTGTCCATCAAAAATCATCAAATACAAATTCCTATGCTATCAAGTTA
>CAZWYI010000084.1:0-1503 GCA_964638155.1 uncultured Thermoplasmatales archaeon
TGGCACTCGGAATTTCATCAGCTTTTCATTCAAATTGCGCCATCCGAAATTATAAAAATTATCATTTTTTATATATTGATTTATATACTCTGCTATATAATTATCTCTAAAATTGGTAACGTTTTTTATTATAAATTTTCCACTATTCATGGTAATCATTTTATTAAATCCTTAATCGGAACACTTAATGCTTTGGCAATTTTTTTTAAGCGTATCAACTGTCTGATTTTGTTGTTTACCCGCTTCTATATTGAAGTGGACCGTGGGAGACTCGAACTCCCGACCTTCGGTATGCAAAACCGATGCTCTAGCCAACTGAGCTAACGGCCCATTAATGTGGGCGTGCATGGATTCGAACCATGGACCTCAGCTTTATCAGAGCTGCGCTCTTACCAACTGAGCTACACGCCCACAAGATACCAAAAACTGACCTACCTATTAGAAGCTTGTCAGTTTTTGATAAATACATTATTTAAAATGAACTTATGCCTTGCCTAGAATTCTGTACATTCCAGTTCCGCATACTGGGCATTCACCTTTCATGGCTCTTCTATCACCTCCTTTTCCTTTCATTTTAACTTCCTTGGCATTTTTCATTGGTTGCTTTTTTCGGCATTTAACACAATAAGCAATGATTTTATCTTCTGCCATTTTATTGGCTTCTTAGCTTATAGCTTTTAGTTCCGCTTATAGCGTAACTAAAAAACCAATTTCTAAAAAGCTAGTTTATTAATTATTTACTCTATTATATTAGCTTAAAAAAGCAAAAACTTCAAGCTAAACTAATTAAAACTGTGGATAACTCTAAAAACTATTTTAAACCCCCACCAGCACAGGTGGGGGAAATCCTATTCTTTGTAGTTACCCTGACACTTCTTCAAAATTCTAAAAAAAAGATATAATCCATCCACAGGTTCCCCTACGGATGCCTTGTTATGACTTAGCCCTAGTTACCGAATTCACCTTAAACCCCGAATAACGAGATCTTTGGGTGCTCCCGGCTTCTCTGGCTTGACAGGCGGTGAGTACAAAGCTTGGGAACGTATTCACCGCAACATAGCTGATCTGCGATTACTAGCGATTCCATCTTCATGAGGTCAAATTTCAGACCTCAATCCGAACTGAGACCGACTTTGATGGGATTAGCTCCACCTTACGGCTTAGCAACCCATTGTATCGGCCATTGTAGCGCCTGTGTTGCCCAGGACATCAAAGGGCCATGCTGACTTGGCGTCATCCTCGCCTTCCTCCCACTTAAAAGCGGGCAGTCTCACTTGACACTTATAACAAGTGATAAGGGTTGCGCTTGTTACCCGAATTAACGGAGCAACTCACGTCACAAGCTGACGACAGCCATGCAGCACCTGCTCTAGTGTCCTTGTAGAAACTCCCGAATTTCTCCGGGTAATCACTAGAGTGTCAAGCCCTGGTAAGGTTCTTCGCTCGTTGTCGAATTAAACCAGACGCTCCACCGCTTGTGCAAGCTCCCGTCTATTCCTTTGA